>CAYZBO010000005.1:0-60592 GCA_964476665.1 uncultured Chryseobacterium sp.
GATCACACCGCTGCGCGGCATGATCACGCCGTCGCGCAACTTGATCACGACGCTGTACAACATGATCACGACGTCGTGCAACTTGATCACGACGCTGTACAACATGATCACGCGGTCGTGCAACATGATCACGACGCTGTACAACATGATCACGCCGTCGTGCAACTTGATCACGACGCTGCGCGACATGATCACGCCGTCGCGCGACCGGATCGCTCCGTCGTGGAACCTATTGCCCCTGCGGAGGCTGTATGCCGCGCATGTGCGGCCGTTCCGGAGCGGCGTTCCACTACCTTATTCCGCTGATGCTCAGCAACGTACGCGTACCGGTCACAACCGCGGTCCCCCACAGCAAGCACCCGCACGCGGACCGCCACGCCAACGCGTGCGACCCGAGGACCGGGGTCAACAGGTCCGTTCGATCACACAACTTTTCTTTTTCACTGCGGGGTCACCCGGCGCATTCAGGGTGACAAAACCAACACAGAAAGACATGGCAGCCATACGTGAAACAACTCGGCTGACGCCGAGCGAACTGGCCAACAAGGCCGACCACATCGTGGAACAGATGACGGGCAACCCCACCTTCCCCTCCCCCGAGCCCAGCCTGGCCTCGATCACCACTGCAACGGCAGCGTTGCGTGCGGCGATCACGGCTTCGATGGGCGGCGGACGGATGGAGACGGCGTTGCGCAACCTGCGCCGCAAAGAGCTAAAGAACCTCCTGGACCGCTTGGCGGACCACGTCTCGAGCGTGGCCGGCAAGAACGAGGAGGCAGTGCTCAGCAGCGGCTATGGCTTCCGCAGGCCCGGCACTCCCCAAGGCGAACCCGGCATGCCCCGTAACCTCACGGCCCGCATCAGCGAGCACGTGGGTCGCGTGGACCTGACCTGGACGCCCGTGGCCGAGGCGCTGACCTACCACATCCTGCACCACGCGAGCGATCCGCTTGCGGTGGACGGCTGGGAGCTGGTGGGTGTGAGCACCCGCGCGGCCTATGTGGTGAAAGGCTTGCCGAGCGGCAAGCAGGCACACTTCAAGGTGTGCGGCATCGGCACGCGCGGCATGGGTCCGTGGAGCCAGGTGGCCAGTAGCTTGGTGAAGTAGGCGGGGGCGGAGGGGCCGCGGCAACGGCTTCCCTCCACTCCCACTTTAATACTACTCACCTAACACTCCGAAGAAGTGAAGGCCCTGCGAAAGTAGGGCCTTCGCTTTTGGGGGTGCAAGGGGGAATGAGCGGTGAGGGGGTCTGTGTGGTGGAGAGGGGTGGTGGGTTCGCTGCGGGAGGTTGTATCAGTGGCCAGGGGTCGCCTTGGTGGTGTTCGGGATGGGTGGGTGGTACTGGCTGCCCAGAAATACATCCATTCCACTTTTTGGCGGCAAAAAGTTGTGCAGGTGTTCCCACGCTGTTCGCTGGCTGCGCGTGGGTCTGCCCCGTGGCTGCGGCGTTGCTGCGGAGCTTACAGAGCGGGTGCTCTGCGCGCTTCTTGCGCCTTGCATCCGCGCGGCATCCCGCTCGCTCGCCGACGCGCCCAGCATGGGAGCACCTGCGGCAAAAACCGCCACGATCAACCCACGGCGCTTGAGTTCTCGGACACATGGTGGTATGTTCTCTGGGCCGTGCCGCGCTGATCGTGCCCCGAGTTCTCGGGGGCCCACCGCACCCTGTGTGCTGGAGAGCGGTGGTGGGTTCGCACCGGGTGGTTGGGGGGGTGGTCGCTCGGGTGGTGCTCTTCGAGTGCCTCGGAGCTCGCCCCCCAGGACATCCTCTTGCCGACCGCTTCCCTCTTGTTGAACCGTGTAAATCGGGTGCTAGCGGATCCGGGAAACCTCCGCCATCCCTATGCGGGATGGTGGTTGTCATCATGTCCACCACTATGCGATACACCCGACTTCATGCATCCGGTAGCGGAGGCAGCAGCAACACGCTCAGTCGTTGAGGCTGAAGTTCACTGTTTCGGTCATACGCACATCCACGGGTCGGCCATCCTTGAGACCCGGCTCCCACCCAACCATTCCAGTAATGAGCCGTTTTGCTTCCGTATCGAAGTTCGCGTTACCAGGGTTGCTTACTGTTACCTCGCGGACCTGACCGGTTGGCGAGACCACAAAGCTCACACGTACCTTGGCCACCTGTCCAGCGACCTTTTCGGCGGCCGGATACTGCCGCGTGGCCAGGTAGGCCTTAAGCGCCCTGTTCCCGCCCGGGAAACGAGGAGCCTGATCCACCTCGTTGACGGCATACACCTTGGGTTTGGCTCGTGTTGCGGACTCCGCGCCGCTACCGTTCCGGACCGGTCCCGTGGATGTTGGCGGCTCCTTTGCGGCGGGCTCACGGATGGCGTCTTCCGCCTTCACCTCCGGCATCAATACATACAACTCGTAGATGACCGGAGCGGCGCCTTCATCGAAGGCTTCCGCGTTGGCCAAAGTGGTCTGTCGGCTCACAATGGTCCACCGCGCATCATCACGCGGCAGTGCGTCCATCGGAAAGCCGCTAACCGTGCTGGTGGCGCAATAGAAGGGTCGTTTCACCACCCCGTCCGGCGTCTCCACACCGAACCAAGCATAGCACGCCGCACCGCTGCAATCATAGGAATGGAAACGGCCTTGCAAGGTGTCCGTCAACGTATGCAGGCTGTCGCGGTAAGCATCGAACCGGGCTTCGCGTCCGGCCAGCACATCCGCCTGCAGCCTGGCCACCACATCCACGGCCACGGCCATCTGGGTGAAGGTGGCATCGCCATTCCTCATCGTGAACCGGATACTGTCCCCGTTGAGATAGTGTAACATAACAACACCCTGGCTCCTGGTGTAGAGCAGGCTATCGGGCAGACCAATGGCCTCGTGGGACAGCGAGAAGGTGGATCGTAACAGGTCCCGACCATTTTGCAGGGCATGTTGGAACATGATGGTGCCATAGGGGTCAACATCGAACTGCGGCGCGGAAACGATGAAGGTTGCGGCCGTATCCACACCCGCAAAAAGCCGCCAGCCAAAGCGTCTACCTTCATAGGGCTTGAACAAATCGGCCGCCTGCTGCAGCTCCAGCGTCGTGAGCGAATGTCTGCGAAGGTGCTCGCGAATGGTCTCCACTGTAGGGTAGAGGCTGTACACCACAGCGATGGCCAGCCCCTGGGCCCATACGCGCGGCCTGCTAAAACCCACCTGCAACCGTCCGTTCCGTTCGCGCAACAACAGTGCTACGGCAAGGCAGATCAACACCAGCAGGAAGATCAACAGTGGCTGTTCCTTCTCGATATAGACCCAGGCCGCAGATCGCTCGTCATTCTCCGCCACCAAGCGGAAAACCCCGCGAACGGCAATGGCGATGGCGATCCCCACCAATGCCGTGGCCGATGCGGACCAGTTGCGCGACATGGCCAGCCACAGCGCGGCCAGCACCGGAATCAGAGGCAGGTATTCATGCAGCGGCAGGGCCATCATCAGATAGCACAGCACCCCGATAGCGAACCCGGCCCAGGTGAACTGTGTGGTGGATGCGGCCGGTGGTGCAGGGCTGATCGGTTCCTGACCGTGCCGCTGCAGCCGAGTATTATTGGCAATGGCAAAGAGCACCTCGATCCCTTCGGCGAACCATCGCCCCAACATCATGGTAAGGAAGCCTCCCACCGGGGCCGCCACGAGCACCAAGGGGCTGGGACCCACCATGGACCGCAACCACCCACCCACGAACGGTATATCGTCAAGGCCGTTGGCGAGCGGCCAGATGACCAGGAAGGAAAGCACACCGATGAACCCGGCTGCAGATCCGAGCGCCTCGGTGAGCGTACGGAACACATGGGCGACAATGGGACCAGCAAGAAAGACGCGGTGACCTTCGGTATGCTGGTCCAGATCATCAGCGCGAGTCCACCATAAGCGCGCCAGGAAAAAGCCGACGAACAGGCAAGCCAGGCCAGCGAGCACACCCACCTGCATCCCCAGTACGGCCGGCACATACTGATCTGCTTCATAGAGCTTGACACAACCGTACACGGCGCTCCCCAAGACCGCCAATGCGGCGACAATGCCTCCCACGCCCAACAATATGGCCAGCCCCCTGTATACGGCGCGCCAAGGTTGCCGGAAGAATGAACCATCATCCAAGAGATCGACCAGCTTGTCCGTAACATTTGTCGTCCATGACCACATGAGCAGGATAGGGATTTACTCAGGCAGCACGTTCACGATACGGCCCAACGTGTGTGAATAGACCAGCTCCTTGGTCAGCAGTGGGTCGCTGTTGAACTTGAACCCAACGACAGGGCGCTCCATGAAGACCAACTTGAACTCCTCTTTGGACAGGTCATAGACCAGGTCTCGTGAATCACGCACATCGGACAGCTGCCAATCGCTGACCGCTACCGGGTTCCTCCGAAAAGCTCCCGGGGAGAGGTTCATGCGCACCCGCAACAATTCCAGTTCGGCATCACCGCGCGAACCGCTCGGGGTCACGCCCTCCAGTGGCACGGGGAACAACTCCTCCTTGTACCGCTTACCATTTGCCGTGTTGATGTGCAACTCATGTCGCAGACCTGGCTTTCCAAGATCGTAAGTGACGATACGGAAGGTGTCAAGGGAGCCCACCTCGCTGAACACATGCAGCACCGTGTACACCGATAGCGCAGCGAACTGCTCGGGCGGCTCGGTCAAAGAACGATACGACAAGTCATCGCCACCGGGTCCTGAAGGCTGAGGCCCTGGGGTCGATGAAGGCACGTTGGAGGCCGGAACCTGCGCTGGTGGCACCGGTACTGGCACATCGTCCGAATAGGCCGACGAGCGTACGACGACCGGTTCTTGATCCATGGTATGCCAGGTAACGGTATCCGATGCCGTGGAGCCGACCGTTGGGGGCCCATCATCACCCGAACCGGTCTGCTCGCCCCCAGCCACCTCCCCACCAACTGCTGCTCCACGCTCCAACGCGGATGATCCTCGCAAAGGCATGGTACCATCGACACAATCCATTGCCTCGACAAAACCCTTCGCGAACAGGGGTGTTGGCCGAAGGATGCGGCCACCCGAACTGAGCTCCTGCAGGGCTGCCGTCCTTAACCAGGCCCATTCAGAGGCATCGACCGCGTAGAACGATAGCCGGCGAATACGGCCCTCTCCGGCCGGGGCCTCCTCCAGCCTACTACGTTCAAACACCTTGCGCTGCCCGTTCCGCAGGGTCATGACCAGCTCTTCGCTGAACTCCGTGTCCTCCTCCTTCGATCCGGCCAGCACCAACTCGCGCCCCCCCAAGCTGTTGGCCCCGATCATCATGTCCTCCCGGTCAGCCGACTGAAGCGTACTAAGAGCGAGCGGTTCGGTGCGCACCATGCGATACTGACCAGTCCTACTGGTCCAATCCAAACTCCACCTGCAACTAGCTCCCTGACCCTGCACCTGCAAGGCGCACAAGAGCAGAAGCACAACGGCGAATAGAGGTGTCTTATCACGGAGGACCATGCGAATACGACCCTTACATAGCGCCCCCACTAACGAGCGCGGCGACCATTCCGACAAGGACCAATATAAGGATGGCGATACCTGCTCCCCCCTTCTTTTTCGGTTCGCTGTCGGTATGGGCCTCAGCCACCTGAACGGGCCTCTGCATTCCGGCCTCAATGAATGGCAGGTCGTCAAGTGTTGCTTTGCGGAAATTGCGGTAGTTGGCTGGAAAGCCGGTTACCGTCACCACGATGCGACTGGAGCTAACCGGATTGATGTCGAATATCGGCTCCACCAATAGGTCGGCTCCCGAATCTTTTACAGCACTCGCCACGGCCTGTACCCGCAGTGCTGCCTGGCTCGTGGCAGGACCGGTGGCCTCCCCGCTCACTTTGGTATTGCGCACGTCGAGGTCGGCCATCACCGGATGATGAACGACCCCTGCCCCGTGCACAAAGGTGAAGCGCGCGCTGTCCGTTCGGGGAAGGATGGCACAGGAGCTGAACAGGGTTTGAAAAACAACGATGCACAAGAAGAGCGTGTTGCGTTGGAACATGGCAGTTCGATGTAGGTGGCCGAAAATAGTAAATGCCCCGATATCATGGCCGCAGGATCGAAGCATTCAAGAAACATCGGCCCTAAACTTTCCTGGTTCACAGGAAAGGCACGCTGAACAACAGGGGCTTTACAATGAGCGACCATACCTCGGCCCGTTGAACAAGGGGCAGGTCAGATCCCCCAGGATGTTAGATGCGCATCCGTGCTTCCATCACTATTCGAGGCATGGACTGCGATCAGCCTGTTGCCATTGAACGTATCATGACCGTGGCACCTGATGGAGTGCAGACTATCGGCCCGAAACCGACCTTGCCCGCGCCCGCTCGGTCAACACGCACCATGGAACACCCTCACACCCACAGAAGCACTTCCCAATGGCCGTTACGCATGCCATGGGAACATCACTGCACGATCAACCTGACATGACGCACTGAGCCATCCTGCTCCACCGATAGCATGTACGTGCCTGGTGGTGCAGCGCCCAGATCCAACGGGTACGGCGATGATACCGACGTCCAGTTGCCCACGATCCTGCCCACGGCATCGTGCATCATGATGCGTGCGGTGGCCGAGCCCGGGAACCACACCACGCACTGGTCGTGCGCCGGGTTCGGTACCAGGATGAACGGTGATGCAGGGGCCGTATGCACCCCGGTGCCTATTTCGGCATAGAACACCACGGACGCCGTACCGACACAGCCCAGCGAATCATAGGTGTAGAAGAGGGTGTGCGGACCAAGGCTCATACCTTCTCCATTGATGGTGGTAATGGGGGTCGGGTCATCATCCAACGTGTACACTCCTCCCGGGGGGGTGCCCTCGTTGGTCAGTACATGCGCTTCGCCATTGACGAGGAATTCGGTAAACCCAAGTTCGAGTGAAACCTGGGGTACGCTCAACACGTGCAGCGAGTCGAACAGTGTTACCTGACATCCGTTCGTGCCTGTCACCATGAACGTGAACGGGTAGGTACCAGAACCCAACAGCGAAGGGTCCACCGGATCCGAGGTGATACCGGACCCGGAAAGTCCCCCTCCGAACACACCGACCGTATCAGCCTCTACGCTGATCAAGCTGTCATACGCGCAAACCGACAAGGGGGATAAGATCGCCGCTTCGGGCAACGAAAGCACCACGAGGTTTTGCTCCAATACCGCTTCACATCCGCTGGCATCCGTTACGGTGAAGGTGAACGGGTGGTTGCCCAGGCCCAACAGGGAAGGGTCCAGCGGATCCGAGGTGATACCGGACCCGGAGAGTCCACCTCCGAACACGCCGACCGTATCAGCCTCTACGCTGATCAAGCTGTCATAAGCGCAAACGGACAACGGGGAAAGGATGGCCGCTTCCGGCAAGGAACGCACGATGAGGTTCTGTACCAATACGGTTTCGCATCCGTTGGCATCCGTGACGGCGAAGGTGAACGGGTAGCTGCCCGGGCCCAACAGGGAAGGGTCCAGCGGATCCGAGGTGATACCGGACCCGGAGAGTCCACCTCCGAACACGCCGACCGTATCAGCCTCTACGCTGATCAAGCTGTCATACGCGCAAACATCAAGGGCGGAGAGGATCTGGGGCGATGGACCGGGGACCACCGTGACCAACAGGGTATCGAAACCAGGGCATGCACCAGGTCCTGAAGCCGTGCCTGTGAATTCATAGACCCCTGGGCCAACGGTCGGATGGAAAAAGCCGAACACCGTTGCAGGTGGTTCGAACTGGACACGATCAAAGCCACCCAATGACGCAGCGCCGATGAAGGGTCCCTGCAACGTGACCATCAAGGTATCCTCCTTCATACACAACTGCTGATCAGGCCCGAGGTCCACAGGCGTGCATGCCAACAGCTCGAAGAAGTTGGGGCCACCCGCAGTACAATCGCCTCCGTTCACCGCGTCCATGGTATAAACTACTGGCCCGAATGACGGCCTTGCCTCACAGGAGCGATCCACAACACCGAAGGCATTCGCGACACCGGACCACGTGCCTCCCGAGGGACTGGCCCCATAGATCACGGGGTCAGTATCACACCCGTTGAGTGGATCACCACTCAGCACGGTCAGCGTTGGGCTCTGTACCACCACGATCGACTGGGAAGCACTGAGCGGACAACCCGTCCCCCCATCGGCCACGGTGTAGACCAGCTCGAAAACACCCTCACCGGATGGGGTGAACACGTTGTCGATCACGCCGGGGCCGCTCCAACTACCTCCGGCAGGTAACGCGTGATCCAAGGCATACGATTGGCCTGATGCGCAGAGAGTGTCGAATGGTGTGAATTCGATTCCTTCGGATAGAGCCGGACTCACAATGATCGTAGCTTGAGCGACCAAAGGGCATGGGGCATTCACCGAGTATGTCAATGTAAAGGAGCCAGAACCAGTGGAGGAAGGGTAGAACATTGTACCTCCTACACCTGGACCGAACCACATACCGCCCGCAGGAGATGCTTGGTTCAGTAGATAAGGAGCACCGAACTCACACAGAGTCTCGAACGGCAGCAACGTGATACCCTCGGCAGGCGTCATTGAGGGAAGCTCATTGGGATACCATGAGAGAACGGAACTGTCAGGCCTCCTATGAAGGAGGTCTGCACGCCCATCACCATTAAGGTCCGCAGAAGTCACAAACCCAGGAATGAGATTGGAGATCACCTGCGACAAAGGAGGTGCCACAAATTCACCGAGTTCAGCATCGAAAAAAGTCCAAAATAGATAACCAGCCACCCCTTGAAAATGTACAATTGCCACCTCTGATCCACAACCGATCGAGACAGCGTGACCCCAGTGATTTGCAACCTCCCCACCAACCTCATGCACTACAAACGGGAGAACATTACTGGGAGTCGACAAGTTCTCAGCCCAATCTAACAGGCCCCAATTCGACATGACAAAATCTAGATCATCATCGCCATCAACATCGATCAATTGGAGTCGCGAACCAGGTGTGGTTGTACCGACCTCCACCATCATCGCAGCGATCACACCACCACTTCCGGTCAGCAGAACACTTAAAACCCCGTCGCTGTCCATGACCACGAGATCCACATTGCCGTCAAGGTCGATATCACCCATCAAAAGCTTCAGCCCTGGACCAGGTGTTCCATAAGGAACAATAACTGGAGCGCCGAAAATCCCCCCATCATTGATGAACACGTGAACCTCAGCATCATTGACCGAGTTCGAGGCGACAGCCACATCGGTCTGCCCATCCACGTCAAGGTCAGAGCAGATCAGAGAAAGGACTTCGCCATCAATAGAAGCAATCAGCACAGGGCTAGCGAATACGCCCAGTCCATTCGAGTTGGATCTCCAGCTCAGTTGATCGACGTCGTCCACGATCACGACATCCGAATTGCCATCATTGTTAATGTCCCCAATGGCGAAAAGCCGTATCGCGGTTGCAATGATGTTCGGTGTACCATAGTTTCCGAGCCCATCAAGGTTCTGAGCGCATACGAGATCATTCCCGACCATGAATATCAGATCGATGTCGGAGTCCCCATCAATGTCAACCGCTTCGACGCGCCCATTAAAATCGCCAGGGACACCTTCTGCGATGTCCACCCCCGGACCAAACTGCGAATACAATATTGCTGGCCATTGAGCCAGAATAACGATCGCGATCAACTGAAGTCGGCCTTGTTTCATGATTGTCTGGATTTCTTGGGTCATTGGTGCACTCCTTCGTTTAGGTCGTCATTGATGGATCCCACGCTCCCAATGGCAGCATACAGGTGTCTCAGGCTAGAACCAACTTCCGCGAGTGCCTTCGCATGGGGCAAAACAGCCTCCGCCTTTTGTGAAGTCCTAGCCTCACCGTTCGTTCCCGCACCGTAGTAACCAATGTTACCAATGGGCAGTCCTGATCCAAATTGAGCGCACAGTGAGTGCAGCGTGAGGATCATCGCCGGAAGGATCGTCAGTCTTCCAAAGTTCATGGTCATGTGGTTTTGGGAAGGGGAATATAGGCAATCCTTTCGGACGAACAACTCGATCGAGCAGACGAACGAACTATAACGCTCGCTGGAGGCCTTGACTGAGCCGCTGGCGTTCACTCCCTCCGCGCCTTCCCTGAGCGCTGACATCGCCATCCACACACCCGTTCCCGCCATCCGCTCGATCGGGCTGGTTCCCAGGGCAGTGTCTCAGCAGTTTTGGCCTCGCAGCGGGCAAATGCCGCTGGGATGACCCGAACCGAACCCCAACCACCCAACGCCATGAACACCAACATCCTTATCACCGCAGTCCTCAGCATCCTGCTTTACACAAGCGCGCGCCATGCCCAGGGGCAGGAAGTCCTTACCAATGCCGACCTCCTCCAGCTCGCCGAGCTCGGCATGGGGGAGACCATCATCCTCAGCCGGGTGGAGACGGCTGCGAACACCTTCGACGTGAGCACATCGGCCCTGGTCGCCATGAAGCGCGCGGGCCTCTCCGATGCAGTGCTCGCGGCCGTGGTGAAAGCGGCGAACGATCCGGCCCGGAAAGCGGTGGACCCCAACGACCCGTTGGCACCCCACCGGCCGGGCATCTACTACTTCGATGAAGCCGGCCGATTGGTGGAGCTGTTGCCCACGGTGACCTCGCAGGGCAAGGATAAAGGGCGGTTGGCCACCGCGCTGACCTATGGGTTGGCGAAGACCACGGTAGTGGCGCGCGTATCGGGTGCACAGGCACGCGCTCAGTTACCGACCGCACGCGAGTTCTACTTCTACTTCAATCAGCAGAATGCGGCCTTTGACCAGAGCAGCATCGCCTTCTACGGGTTCCAGCAGGCCACCAGCCCCAATGAGTTCACTCTTGCCCGGCTTGATGATGCGTCGGGTGCCCGCGAATTGGAGATGGGCTCCGCGAACAGCTTCTCCTCCGAGTTCGGTATCGATGAGAAGCACACCCGGTCATTCGGTATCGAGCAACTCGCACCTGGCATCTACAAGGTGACCCCTGAGGGCCTAGAGATGGGCGAGTACTGCTTCGTCTATGCCGGCGCCTCGTCGTATGGCCAGGGCGCCCATAAGCTCTATGATTTCGGCGTTGGCCGGATCGCTGCACAAGGCGTGATCAGCGGGCAGTGAACCCCACGGCATACCGAAAGCAATAAAGCACCGACCATGCGCCACCAACACCCCTCCCTCCACCGGTCCCAGGCATGGTTCCCGGTCCTTCTCGCCATCGCCCTTGTCGTCGGCACTGCTCAACAAGGCTCTGCACAGATCAGCGCAGCGAATGATGGCTCGCTCGTAAGCGACAGCTCGCGGGGATCGTGGGCCAATGAGAAGAGCGCCCCAGCCCCGAACTGGTCTTGGAGCGGTGAGCGTGCCCAAGCTCCTCAGCAGCGCATCCTCGTTGGTCCGGCCACTGCGCCGGTGGAACTGATCCAGGAGCGCACCAGTGCAGCGCGCAGCAAATACCCGTCGCTGGTCATGTCCATGGGCATCGTGTACAAACTCGATGGTGAGAGGTCGGCCGTTCGCTTGGCAGGGGACTCATCTATCGTGCTGCGCGTGGAGACCCTCTCGTCACCGGATGCGGATACATCCACTGCCAACACGGCGCAGGTCCCGGACGATCTGCTTTTGGTGCGCCTTCAGCCCGCGACGAACGCACGCACACTGGTGGTCGTGGAACAGACCTGCTATAGCTACCGCGATGTGCGCCGGCCTGGAGGATCCATCCCGTTCCAACGCGCGGCAGGCGGGCCCGGACAATGGGAGCTCCGGATGGATGGACTCCAACCGGGTGAGTACGCCCTTGTGGCTGCCGAGCAGATCACCAGGCCCGCCGGGCCGATTGCCGTCCACACGTTCGGGGTCGGCGAACCAGACCCTACTGCGCCCGCCCACCCTACTGCACACTGAACCTCAACGCAACCCTGACCACCATGACCAGCACTGCTTTCCTTCCGTTCCGCTCAGCTATCCTGTTGATGCTCGCAGCTCTCTTCCTGCTCCCGGCCTGCCAGAAGTGCGAGACCTGCTCCTACACGTACGATGTAAGCAACGGACAGCAGGAGACCTACACCTTCCCCGAGGTGTGCGGGGAAAAGTTCAAACGAGAAGCGCAAGAGGAGCGTTGCCGCACGGCCGCGCAAATGGCGGGCACCACCTGCACCTGCCAGAAAAGCTGACACCCAACAAACCACAACCCCCACGAACATGCGTAACACAGTCACCCTTCTCCTTCTCTCGCTGGTGACCGGGCTCCAAGCCCAGGTGATAACCCTCTTGCACAATGGCTCTTCATCGTTTTTCTACGATGTCAATGATCTCGCCACTGTGATGAACGCCGCACAAGCAGGCGATACCATCGTCCTTCCAGGTGGCGAGATCGATCCGAACGGGTCGCTCACCTTCAACAAGCCCCTCGTCTGGGTGGGGGCTGGATACAGACCGGATACGACCATGGTGACCCAGCCAACGATCATGGCTTCGCACCCCACGTTCCAGTTCTCCATGTCCCAACAGGCATCGGGCTCCCGGTTCCATGGAATACGGTTCGAGCGTGTTATCCGCGTGGGCCTTACGGGTGTGAACAACCCGGCCGTGGACAACGTCAGCTTTACCCGTTGCGAGTTCACCACTGGCCTGAGCCTTGCAGGGGGTGGCGCGTTCGCTGCGACGAACTGTCAGTTGCGGCAATGTGTGCTTCGCGAAGGGGTAAGTGTTCCATTCGGAAACATAGCCCCATTGGCGAACGCACTGAACGCACCCACCGGCTTCCTAGCCGAGAATTGCATTATAACGGGTTCGGTCAGATTCGGAAACTCACCCACAAGTGGCCAAGTGGTCAATTGTGTACTCCTGAGCCCTGATCTCTCCTCCGCCACGCTCAATAGCGGGCTGGCTTACACGAACTGCATTTTTGCCGCCACGGTGAACTATCCAGCAGTGAACAACCCATCCTCCTTCCAACGCTGCTTGTTCGCCCAGGCCGGGGGAGCGCTGCCCAACTGGGGTGCGAACACGGTGAATCTAGGTGGCAATGCCGCTTCAAGCCTAACGGCCACCAACGTTTTCAGGAACGTGCCGAGCTGGATCCAATTCAGCTACAACCATGACTACAGACTCGCCGTTGGCAGTCCGGCAGCGAACATGGGCGGAACAGATTCGGGCGTGTACGGCGGTCCTCCCGGTGCGACTTGGAAGGAAGGTGGCATCCCCTTCAACCCGCATTGGATCGGCCTCTCCCCCTCGCTGGGCAGCACCAATGGCGGCGTGATCAACGTGAACCTCTCGGGCGCAGCCCAGCAGAACTGAAGCGCCATGATCCGCCACTTCACCTTCCTATTGGCAGCCGCAGCGATCGTCCTCACCGCTGCAGGCCAGAGCCCCACCATCGTGGGCTATGAGTACTGGTTCGACCAGAACGATGGCGCCCGCACCTATGTGCCTGTGGCCCCGGCACAGACCGTGAACCTGAGCAACGCGCCCTTGAACACCAGCGGGCTCTCGCTCGGTCCCCATGTGGTGAACCTCCGTTGGAAGGACCAGGGGCCCGGCGGTGCCAAGCGCTGGAGTTCCGTGGTGACCCGTGCGCTGCAGGTGGGCCAACCCGGCCCATGGGAGATCGTGGCCGTGCGCTACTGGGTGGGCAACCCTGCCAACGATGCCGACCCGCTCGTCCGCACCAAGGTCTTCAGCACCCCACAAACGGTACTTTCCTACAACGGACTACTGGACCTGTGCGGGTACCCCACAGGGACCCAGACGCTCAAGCTCCAACTGCTGGACAACCATGGACAATGGAGCTCGGTGGTGGCACGGCCGGTGAACATCAGTCTTGCGGGTTCGCTTGGGCAACCGGTGATCACCGCATCGGCCACCACCTTCTGCCCCGGCGATGTGGTCACCTTCACGGCAACGCCGCAGATCGGCCCTGGTTTCGCCACTCCGACCGGCTACACCTGGCAGGTGCCCACAGGCAATGGCTGGAGCGCGCTGCCCTCGGACAGTGCAGGCATCGTGGTCACCATCGGTGATCTCTCCGGCACGGTACAGGTGACCCCCAGCAATTTCTGCGGCACCGGCCCGAGCGCGTCCCTCGCCATCGGCATCGCCCCAACACCGGACCAGCCCGGCTTCATCACCGGACCGCTCCAGGCCTGTGCGGGTGGCACCGGCACCTTTGGAACGCCCGCCGTGCCCGGCATCACCTATGCGTGGTCGATCAGTGGTGGGTGGACGGCCAGCGGAGGCCCAGATGCCTCGATCACCACCACGATCGGCACCGCGGATGCCAACATCGCCGTGACCCCCTTCAATGCCTGTGGTGTGGCCGGCCCCACACGTGAAGCGCAGATCAGTGTGACCCTGCCTCCCAACGCCGGAACCAACGGCGATCTGGTCATCTGCTCCGATGCAGGGCCGGTCAACCTCTTCCTTCAGCTTCAGGGCACTCCCGACAGCGGCGGAGTATGGTCGTTCAATACCGATGCGGTGTCCGGCATCTACAACCCGGCATTGAACTCCCCCGGCACATACAGCTACACGGTGAGCGGCTCTGGCCCCTGTCCGGATGCCACAGCCACGGTGACGGTGATCGAGCCGCAGGCCCCCAACGCCGGCCTCGACGGGACCATCGCCCTCTGCAGCAACGCTGGGCCGGTCAGCATGACGGATGCGCTGGGCGGCTCGCCCGATGCCAATGGAACCTGGTCGGGCCCCAGCTCCACAGCCGGCCAGTTCGATCCGGGCACGATGGTCGCTGGCGTGTACACCTACACGGTGAGCGGCACAACACCCTGTGCCAACGCCACGGCCTCGCTCACCATTGCAGTGCAGCAGGCGCCCAATGCGGGCGTGGGCGGCACATTGGAACTGTGCGCGGGAGCTGGATCAACTGACCTGCTGGGTGCGCTCAGCGAAGACCCCGACCCAACGGGCAGTTGGAGCGGTCCTCAAGGCCCCCATGGTGGCACCTTCACCCCTGGTGGCGACCCGGAGGGTGTATACACCTACACGGTGCCGGGTGCAGGAATATGCGGCGCGGCAAGTGCCACCCTGAACGTGAACGTGATGGAGCTTGTCCTATCCAGCATTGGTGGTCCGCTGTCGGTGATGGAGGCCGCACAATTGGAATACACAGCCGCCCCGCCGCTGGCCGATGCGGACTCGATCGCTTGGACCCTTCCTTCCGGTTGGACATGGGCTTCCGACGATACTGACCCGTATGATGCCGTCGCTCGCGTCGTACCCTCCGACCAAGCGATGGTGGTGAGCCTTTGCGCACAAGCCTTTGGTGGTGGTTGTGCCGGGAACGAGGTGTGCGTGACGGTGGATGTGACGGTCGGGATCGAGGGGCGTGATGTGGAGGCCGCTGGGGTGATGGTGTTCCCGAACCCGAGCGCGGGTCGATTCATACTCCGAAGCGCAGATCAAGGAGAGGAACTGGAGGTGCGGGTGCATGACATGCTTGGTCAGGAGATCGCGATGTTCCGACACCGAGGCGGTGACCTGGCGATGGAACTCGGCCACCTCCCAGCCGCAACCTATGTGCTCCGATGGGTCAACAACGGTCGCAGTGGCACTATCCCGGTGATCGTGGCACATTGAGCAGCGACTGTGCAGCGGGGCTGCTGGGTATGCCAGCAGCCCCGTTTGCAGGAGATCGTACTTGCCCTCCGCTCATCGATGTTCACAAGAGCCATCAAGGTGAATAACGCGCTTTTCATTGTCCATCACTGCTGTCCGGTTAAGAATCGAACAGAATCAACTGGTTCAGAGGGTTGGAGCCTGACTCTTCCTCTTGGGTCTTCTGAAAGGCTTGCTGGATGGGCATTTTCTCGAAGGGCATGACCGAACAGATCTGTAGAATGGAATGGAGCGAAGCATCCAACTTCAGCCGCTTGCGAACGATGGCCACCAGCAGGTACACGGAGACGGCGATCCAGATCTGGCACTTGACGGCGTTCTCCGAGAGGCCGTAGAACTTCTTGATACGCAGATGCTGCTTGATCCACTTGAAGAACAGTTCGACCTGCCATCGGTTGCGATAGAGCTCGGCGATGGTAGTGGCGGGCAGCGCGAAGTTGTTGGTGATGAAAACCAGAAGACGCCCACTCTCCAGGTCCTTGAGCTTGATGCGCCGGAGCTTGTGGGGGTAGTCCGAAGCCGACTTGATGCCTGCGAAGACAACGGTCTGGTCGCAGATGATGCCGGTGGTGCGATCGGTGGGCGCAGAGTACAGACGCCGCAGATCCGTGTTGGACTTGGCCCGAGTAATGAAGAACGCCCCGCATACGTGCAGTGTGCAAAGGCGCTCCAGAGCCAGGTAGGCGCGGTCCATGACGTAGAAACTGCCCGCCTCCGGGATGAGCAGATCCAAGGCATTCACGTCGTGCATCTTTCCATCGCTCACGTGGATGAAGCTGGGGATAGAGCCACGCAGGTCCATGAGCGTATGCATCTTCACGGCCGCCTTGGTCTTGCGGAACACCGCCCAGGGGAAAGAGGACAGGCACAGGTCGATGGTGGTGGAATCCAGCGCATAGACCGTCTCTTTGAGATCCAGAACGCCAGGTTCGCTTGCGTGCAGCTTGCGTGCTTGGGCGATCAAAACCTGGGCAAAGTCCGAGTAAATGCGCCAGTCGCGCAGTTCGTTCGCATCGGCCAGGGTGCTGCGCTTCACCGGGTTGCTCAAACCCATGCGGTACAGCTTGCCGGGCTGGGCGCTCAAGCAGGTCTCGATGTCTCGCAGGCTCTCACGATAGGTGAGTTGCGCGAAGGCCATCGCCCTGAAGTGCTCCCGACAGGAAAGGGTCCGGACCCGATAGTCCCCGGCATAGCGCTCCACGATGCGGTCGAACGTTGTCCAGGGAAGATGCGCCATCAACTGGCTGAAGACCGTGCTGCCGACGTTCATACGGAGTTCCTTGAGTTGTCCTCAAGGAAACCCACATCAGCAAGTGGCTGCCATTCAAATCCGCCCCATGCATTTTCGTTCGATAGGCCGCGTCCATATTGGGCTCATCCTATGTTTGACCAAGGCTTAACCGGACAGCAGTGATTGTCCATTTATTCTCTTTTCCCATATTTGAGTCATTCAGCCGCAACGTTGGAACAGGCCCACACCATCTCGATAACACGATGCGGCCACATCTGACGATGGGGTTCACGGCAGGATCTGTTGCGCCTATGAAGGCGGTGCTTCTCTGTGTTATGGCCTGCCTTTCAATAGGCGCCAATGGCCAGTTCAGCATCACCATCGCCCCCAATAACCTACCGCCGTATTGCGGGCAGGAGATCCTCACGTTCCAAGTGAATGGCGTGCCGTGCGGGCCGGGTAGCACGGTCGCTTGGTCTTTCACGAATGGCACTGGACCCTCAACTGGTGGGAATGGCTCCGCCTCAAATCCTTGTTCATATACGGCCCTCTTTGGTGTGGGGTGTTGGGATGCGACCGTGACGGTGAACGGGACCACCTACCCGGTCCTTGACAATCTGTTTTGTGTGAATCCCTTTCCGGTGGCCTCCTTCACCGTGTCCCAGACCAATATCTGCGAGGGGGGGTGCATCACCTTCACCGATGCGAGCGAGCCGGCGGGCCAGATCGATAGCTTGACCTGGACCGGCCTGCCGTGCGCACAGGCCGGCACTGGGCTACCCACTTTCAGTTGCTGCTTCCCGGATGCAGGGACCTATTATCCCGATCTCACGGTTTTTGCGAACGGCTGTCCGGATGCGGTGCTTGATTCCATCCCGATCATGGTGAGCGGTGACTATCCGACAGCTTCATTCAATCCCATCAGCTTGCTGGACTGTCCGGCTCCGCTGGACCTCAACCTGATCAATGCCTCGGGGCCTGGATTGACATCCTCTTGGGAGCTGACCAACACAGCCACCGGCACCGTGGTCTGCGACGCACTAACCACGGATCTTCTTTGCACCGGGGTTGACACGGGGACCTATGAAGCCTGCCTGGAGGTGACCAATTCCGGTGGATGCAGCAATGAGGTCTGCCACCCGGTCACGATCTTCGAGGCTCCTGTCCTGGGCATCACGGTCAGCCCCTCGCCCACATGCGCGAGCGTGCCGGTCACCTTCTCTGCCGCCGCGACGCAGCCCGCCTCACCCGGCCTGGTGCAATGGAATATCGGGTGCGATGGAAACGTCGATGGTACCGGCTTGGATTGGAGTCACCCATTCAGTGACGCCGGAACCTATCAGGTCTGCGCACACATCGAGTACTCCTCGACTTGTTCTGCGGACACCACCTTCACCATCGAGGTCTTCGACCCGCTTGTGGCAGCGTTCACGCCAGGCGACACCACGGTGTGCTTCAGCCCGGTCACGTTGACGTTCGTGAACCAATCCAGCGGGAGTGGGACCTTGAGCTATAGCTGGCACGTCAATGGCACGCCTCAAGCCAACACCACCGACTTCACGTGGACCTTCCCCACGAGCAGCGTCGTGCAGCTCGTCGTCACCAATGACCAAGGCTGCACGGCCACGGAGCAGATCAACGTCGTGCTCGACCTGCCGGAGTTGAATTTGACGGGTATTCCATTTGGTGTTTGTGCGGGGCAGACCATTTCGCCGCAGTTCGTCCTGAACGTCATTCCCGGCGAGGCGCCTTACAGCTATTCATGGGATTTCGATGGCGGGGGGGAGGACAGCAACTTGCCGAATCCCATCTGGTCGTATAACACGACCGGTAGCTACACCATCTGCCTTACGGTGACGACGGCATCGGGTTGCATTGTCACCGATTGCCAGGACATCCTGGTATCACCGGCCTTGGATGCCGGGTTCGGACCTGTGCCTCAAGCCTTGTGCGCCGGCGCGGGCGTTGCCTTGCAGGCGGACAATCCGGACGGTTCTTCCTACCTGTGGAATTTCGGAGATGGCTGGACAGTGACCACGCCAGGACCATCCGTGAACTACATGTACAACGACACCGGCTGCTTCAATGTGACGCTGACCATCTCCAACCTGGGCTGCGCGGCCGATTCCACTTACCCCAACGCCATCTGCATCTGGGGGCCGGTCGCCGATTTCACCATCGCACAGGACTGCGCCACTCCCTTCGAAGTGTCGTTCAGCAACCAATCACTCTTCGACGACAGCCTGTTCTGGGACTTTGGTGATGGCACATATCTGGTCGGCGATTCTGCGGACGATGCACCTGATATCCATGCGCCCACGCATGTCTACGCGAACGAAGGCATCTACACGGTATGCCTGACCGCATCCGCCGATACCTCCACCTGTCCGCATACGCGCTGCTTCGAAGTGTATATCGATGTGCCCAGCGCGGAGCTCCAATTCACGCCCACAAGTGGTTGTCCTCCCCTGTGCGTGGAGTTCAGCACCACGGAGACCTTCAATGTGGAATGGGAGATCGACTTCGGCAATGGGGATACGCTTGTGGCCACGGCACCAGGTTGCACTCCGCCTCCCGACGACATCGATGATTGCGCCGACTGGTCTGTTACCTTCACGGACAGCCCGGTGCCAGCGTCCGGCTATTTTGTGCCGTTCCAAGGCGGGAACATCTTCCCGGCCTGTGTGAACTACGAGGATGCGGGCAGCTACACGATAACGGCGATCGCCACGAACATCAATGGGTGCACCGATACCACGGTTTATCAGAATGCCATCACCATCAGCACGGCACCGGACTTCGCCACCTTCACCTACTCGGTCACCAACCCCTGTGGGCCGTACTGCGTAGACCTGAACGCGGACAACAGCCTGAACAGCTACCAATGGTCCTACCGCTTGTTCCCCTTCGGCCCGTGGACGGCGATACCGGGCAACACGGATGCCGTGTCGCTCTGCCTGGATGACCCGCCCGGCTTTCTGGAGGTGCAATTGGAAGGCGACCAGGGCACCTGTTCGGATAGCCAGACCGTGCAAGTGGTCTTCCCGGTTCCAGCGGCAGCTTCGTTCAGCATCGACGATGCCACGCCATGCCTTGGGCAGGAAGTGCAGTTCACCGAGCTGGTTGGGGGCGTAACCGGCCATGTGTGGAGAGTGGATGGTGACCCTGTTCCGGGGGCGCAGAGCATGGCGCATACGTTCGTCGTGAATGGCATTCACGAGGTCTGCCTGAGCGTTGTCGATGCACAGTACAACTGCCCGGACACCAGCTGCCAGACCGTGGAAGTCTATACCCCCGTGCCGGCTTTCGAGGTGAGCATCAGCCCGCTTGGATGCGAGTACAACATCGAGGTGTGCGACACAAGTAACCTCGCAGGCAATAGCTATATCTACACCCTGCATTACATCTTTCCTCAAGGACCTTCACAAGTCCTCCCTGCGAACAGCTCGAACCCGTGTGTGCCATTCACGGTCGAGGCGGGTGTGTATGACTTGGAGATCAACGTTGCAGGACCTGGCGGTTGGAGCAACTGTGTCGCGGTGGACACCCTTGAAGATCTGCTGAATCTGGCGGATGTTCTTGGGCCCTGGTCCTGGGAGCCCGTCGATTCCGTGAACTGCGCGCCCTATTGCGTCGAATTCGAGGTGTTCAATCCACTGGCGGCAGGCGTCACCTACCTCTGGGACTTTGATGATGGCACAGGAGGTGGCGGAGCGATGACAACCCACTGCTACACAGACACCGGTACATACTGTCCCACCCTGCAAGTCGTCTTCCCGAACCAGTGCGATGCCTACTTCCCTTGCGTCGATTCTATCGTGGTGCTGCCCTATAACGTACAATTGGCTTATGACAGCTTGATCTGCGAAGCCGACACGGCATTGGTGCAGTTCACCGCCGATGCGCCCTTTGATATCACCGACATTGCATTCCTTCCCAACACGGAGGTGACCCCCGGCCCGCCTTGGACTTTCTCCCTGCATCCTACAGGTACCAGCACCTTTGTTGCCACCAGTACCTATGCCCAATGCGTCGATGCGGATACCCTACAGATCACGGTGAACCCGCTACCCGATGTCACAGCGGAACCGTTCGGACCATTCTGCATAGACGCAGGCACCTTACCGGTACCGGTTGTTGCTCCAGTGCCCGGTAGCTTCGCATGGCCATCGAACAGCACGGACCCGCTCATCATCGGTGGCGGGAATCACGAGGTGGTTTATTCGTTCACGGATGCGAACGGGTGCACCAACACCCTCGCCATCCCCTTCACCATCCACGACACCACGGATGTGACCTTCGACAGCATCCATACCTGCATCGATGCCGACCCATTCAACCTGCACCCTTTCGTGGATCTGCCAGGTGATACATTCTATGCGCGGTATGATGGAGTGACCTGGACCCCGTTGCCGGACCTCTTCGACCCGGCGGCCTTGCTCCCGGCACCGACCGCTGCAGAGCAGGTCGGGATCCGCTACCTCTATACGAATGCGAACGGGTGCGAGAGCACCAACGACACGGTGCTCACCGTGCATCCGCTCCCCCAAGTGCAGTTCAGCGCGCCGGATATCTGTTCCTACTCGCCGCTGGATATCACCAACAGCAGTACGATCACCTCGGGTGCGATTGACACCTGGGCGTGGAACATCACCGGGCAGCCCACACTGAGCAGTGAACAGGCGGGGCCGTTCGCCTACCCCGTTGCCGATACGCTCAACGTATCCCTCACGGCCACATCGGACCGTGGCTGTGCTAACACGGTGGAAGAGGAGGTGATCATCCATCCGGTTCCCGTGGCCAGCTTCACTTCGTCCGATGCCTGCCAGTACGATACGGTACCCTACCTGGACCAGTCCACGATTGAATGGAACGCCGGGGTGGATGTGATCGACACATGGGACTGGCGTTTCGGGGATGACCAGGGTGCCACCGGTACAGCTCCAACACATGCATGGCAGCTCTGGGGCAGCTACGCGGACACGCTCATCGTGACCTCCGCATTCGGCTGCGCGGATACGGCCACACGCAGCATCGTCATCCACCCCGCCCCGGTGAACAGCATGCTCCTCGACCCCAACTGCTTCGGGCAGAGCACGACGCTCACCAGCAACTCCACCATTCCCCAGGGCACCATCGAGACGACGCAGTGGTTCATGGATGCAGGTCCGGTCAATTATGTTGGACCGGTCGCCACTCACACCTTCTCCTCCGCCGGGTTCTTCCCCATCACCGTACAGACGCAGAGCGATCAGGGCTGCATCACCCTCCTCACCGACACCCTGGAGATCTGGCCCCTGCCCCGGGTGGCCTTTATCCCGACCGATACCGTACGATGCGTGAACGAGCCCGTGACATTCACCGACGCGAGCACGATCCCGCCACCCTACACGAACAGCGCGTGGCAATGGTCCATCAACGGGACGCTCACCGGTGACGGGCCCATCCTGACGGCCGCCTTCGATACCGCCGGGACCTATTCGGTCGGCCTGGTCGTCACCAGTGGTAACGGCTGCCAGGACTCCCTTGCCGTCGCAGACCTTATCACCGTGCATCCCCTGCCCATCGCTGGGTTCTACCCGGACCCTGCCCGCACCGGCATCCTCACCCCCGAGATCCAGGTGGCGGACACGGCACAGCTCGCTGTTGAGTGGGCCTACGACCTCGGGGATGGCCATACCTCGACCGACCGGCAACCGGTACACACCTACGCCACCTTCGGCACTTACCTCATCCAGCAGATCGTCACCAGCATCCACGGCTGTTTGGACACTGCCTACCAGCAGTTAGTCATCGACCCTGACCTGCTCATCTACGTGCCCAACGCGTTCACCCCGGACGGCGATGGCATCAACGATGCTTTCCTGCCCTCGCTGGACGGTTTCGCCGTGCGTGAGTACAACCTGACGATCTGGAACCGCTGGGGCGAGTTGATCTTCGAAACGAACGATGAGTCCGTGGCCTGGGATGGGAGCCTGGGAGGCTCACTGGTTCAGGATGGCGTGTATATCTGGCAGATTGACCTGCACGCACAGGACTTCGTGGGGAGGAAGAGGTTGAGGGGGCATGTGACGGTGTTGAGGTAGAGCGATTCGTCGCTGAGGTCTTAACGAATTGAGGTGCGTCTCCCACAGATATTTTACCGAGTGCTTCACATCAACAAAGCCACGATTGCTATACTTTCACGGTGCTCGAATTACTCCATGTACCGTGTTCCAATCTACCAATCGCCTTATACTTAAAGCAGCCATCTGCCTGCTTGGCTTGTCGTGCGAAGTCGCAGTTGGCCAGTCCTTGCCCGTCTTGGCAAGGAGTGCACCACGGACTATCGATACATCATACTGTCAGGCATTGCTTGATAGTGGGGATTTCTATTTCAGCCGGAATTCTGATTCTGCAAAGTACTATTACTGGCATGTCCGCTCCATTACCAGCTCAGTACAGCATGATATCAGTCCCCCCCTCGTTCGATTGCAAGCAATGGCATTGAATGGTCTTGGACATGTACATGAATCAACTAGTCGTCCCGACTCGGCACTATTGCTATTCAGGAAAGCCGGGAAACTAGCGGAGGAGATCAGGGACACATTACTCTTGTCTTCCTCGCTGAACTATCAGGGTAAACTGTACTACGGAACGGGTCAACTCGATAGCGCGGATCACTACTGGAGTCTGGCAGTGAGGCTCCGTCGCCGTCTTGGCGACAACCAGTTACTGGCGAACACATTGAACAATCTAGCATGGTTGAATCGGGAACGAGGTGATATAGCCATGACGATCACGCTTCTAACGGAGGCCATTGGTCTTTGGGAGGCGGCCATGGATAGCTCCGGACTTGCTTTCGGCATGCATGCACTGGGGTCTTTGTATTACCAATTGGGGCAGTACTCTCAGTCTCTACGTCACCATATGCGAAGTCTATCCATCCGCGAGGCCATCGGAGACAAAAGAGGAATGAGTGCCTCCCATAATGAGATCGCATTGATCATGAAGGATGCCGCGGACTGGGATAGAGCCCTGCTTCATTTTCAGCGATCGAATGAATTGTGTCACGAACTCAATGATGCTTCCAGGTTGGGCATTCTGTACAATAACATTGCTGATATCTATGAAAAGAAACGATTATACGTAGAAGCCATGGATTATTTAATGAAAGCTGAGCAACTCTGTCTTGAAGCAGACCATCGAAAAGGTATTGCCTTGTCTAGAATGAATCGCGCTCAGGTTGAGATGAAGCTCGGCAATGTGAACGACGCTATGAGGTTAATAAGAGAGAGTCTAGCGCTTTATAGGAGCATTAAGGACCAGCACGGTATTGCCCGATGCCTCGCTGGCCTGGGCAGCATGCTCATGTCAGCCCAAGAGCTTTCAGAAGGCCACTCTGCCCTATTAGAGTCCGTTAATATCGCCCGTAGGCTCGGATCGAAGCGGGTCGAGGCAGATGCATTGGCAACGCTCCATGTATACTATCGGACAGCTGGCTCACATCAGAAGGCTTACTCCACAGCTGCTCGCTTATCTGTCTTACACGATAGCCTCGTCATTCGGGAAGCTGCAGCCGCGGTCGTTCGTTTTGATCTGCTTCGAGAACAGAGATCGACATCATTGCGTGATAGTTTGATGCGGGCCGGCAACGCACAAATAGCAAACGCGGAACTCAAGCTATCCAACGAGGTCGCCGATGAACGTAACGAGCAATCCCGTGCGGTCGCATTTAGTGTGCTCGCAGCATTGTTGTTCGCCGGAGTTCTTGGTGGGGTCGGCGTGGGCCGATCAAGAATAGCCCAAACCAGAAAGAGGAACGCGATGGTCGCCAGAGTATGGCGCTCCCAGGTCAACCCCAACTTCATCCACACCGCGCTGCAGAACATCAACGCCTACGTCCAAGCCAATGAGCGGGACCTCGCCTCTTCCTTCCTCACGCGTTTTGCGCGGCTGATGCGGGCGGTACTGGAGAATGCAAGACAGGAAGAGGTCAGCTTGGCCGCTGATCTGGACGTCATGCGCGATTACCTCGAGCTTGAACGCCTGCGTTTGGCTGGCCGGTTCACCTACAGCTTGGAGGTGGACCCTGCCATCGACCCGGAGGTCGTGATGGTGCCCCCCATGCTGTTGCAGCCCTATGCAGAGCAGGCGATATGGGGTCGAGCCAATCAGCAGGAAGACTGCGTGCGGTTGGTCATCCGAGTGCAACACCGGAAGGATAGCTTGGTACTCACTTTGGAGAATGACCTGGAGCCCAACGCTCCGCAGCGACCAGGCGGGTCAATGCGCTCAGAAGGAACGGATATAACCGAGGCGCGGCTGACCTTATTGGCCAAGAAAGGTGGTCGGCAGGCTTCGGTCAAGGTCATGCCTTTACCGGGCGGCCATTGCGTGGAACTCACCCTGCCCTACAATATGGCGGCCTAGTTCATGCGGGAACGGCCAACATATCGTATTGACGTCAGTATCCTGCGCATTCCATCATGGGGGGCGCTGTTGCTCATTCTGCTTTGCGGCCGCCCATGCGCGCTGGGCCAGGATGCCGTAATGGACTCCTTACGCGGTGCTATCTCTGTAGCAAAGAACGACACGTCGCGCATCGGCGCGCTTATCGCCATGTCGGAGCACATCTATGCGACCGACCCGGATACGAACGCCGTCATCTGCCGCGATGCGATCAGGCAGGCGGACAAAGCTCTACTCGGAGTGCAAGGGAGGACCCGGGTCCGCTCCACCCTGCTCCGGCAAAAGGCCACAGCCATCAACAATCTGGCGGTCACGCACTTCATCTACGGCGAAATGGACAGCGCATTAGCCTGCTTCCGGAATGCGCGTTCCATCCACCGGGCGAACGGGGTAACGGTGGGTGAGGCGGACACGTGGAACAATGAGAGCCTCGTCCATGAGGCCCGCGGCGACCATGCTCAACAGAGACGTTGCCTGGCAGAGGCGGTCAGAGTCTATCAGCGCGCTGGTGACCAGCAGCGGATGGCCGCAGCATTGAACAACCTCGGGCAGTACCACACCACCCGAGGCATGATGGACAGCGCTCTGGTCTTCATGGACAGTAGCCTGGCGATCTACAGGTCATTGAAGGATGATAGGGGCGTCGCCAATGCACTGCTCAACATTGCCATGAACCATCGCGATCGCGGCAGGCCGGCCGAGGCGTTGGAGATCCTGCTTTCCAGCGAGGAGGTGTACGAGCGCTTGGGTGATCGCGGGGCCTTGGCCACCTGCAAGAACAACATCGCCTCGATCTATGCCGATCAGGCAATGCCGGAACAGGCGCTGCGGTACTATCATCAGGCACTGGACATCAACACCGCGCTTGGCGACCGTATCGGGCAGGCCAACAACCACATGAACATCGGATCCGCACTGGAGACCCAAGGCGAACTGGACCTGGCATTGGAAGAGTTGCAGAGAAGCCTTGACCTGTACCGGGCTGCGGGGGACCGACGTGGTGAGGCCTTGGTACGAGGCCATTTGGGCGATCTATGGAAGAACATGGGTGACCGGACGAAAGCACTTCAGGAACTTGGACTGAGCCTTGAGCTCAGCAAGGAGTTGGATACCCCGCGCGAACAAGCCACGGCGCTCTACAAGATGGGGCACTACTTCGAGGATGAGGGTCAGCTGGATTCCGCTTTGTTCTACTACCATGCCGCGCTGAAGCTCGACCGCACCATGGAGGACCGGGAGTCGGAATCATTCGCGCTCTACAGCATCGCCAAGGTGGTGCTTAGGCAAGGTCGGGTGAAGGAGGCGATCGCCTTCGCCCAGCAGGCGTTGGGCCTCGCCCAGCAAGGCGGCTATCCGGTGAACATCATGCGCGCCACGCAGGTGCTGCACGAGGCGCTTGCGCGGCAGGGGAACTGGTCACGCGCCTTGGAAATGCTAGAACTGCATCAGCAGATGAAGGACAGCGTAAACAATGCGGAGAACGCTAAAAAAACGGTGCGCCTACAGATGCGCTACGATTTCGATCGGAAGCAACTGGCCGACAGCATCGCCCACGCTGCGGCGATGGCCGAGCTGGATAATGAGCGGCGTATCGCAGTACTGGAGGGCCAACGGGCGCGCAATCGCACATGGGCCTTCGCCATAGGGGGTCTCATCCTGGTGGCTGGTGGTGGCCTGGTGTACCGCATCGACCGCAAACGCCGGAAGGAGCGTTTCGAGCGGGATGCCGCGCTGCTGCAGATGAAGGCGCTACGCACACAGATGAATCCGCACTTCATCTTCAACGCCCTCAACAGCATCAACCACTATGTGCAGGAGAACGAGCGCGACCTGGCCAGTGGCTTTCTGACCAAGTTCGCGCGGCTCATGCGGCTGGTGTTGGAGAATAGTCGGCACAATGAGGTGCCCTTGGCATCGGACATGGAGGCCTTGCGCCTGTATATCGATCTGGAGCGGGCGCGCTTGAACAACCGGTTCAGCTATGAGGTGCAGATCGACCCCGGCATTGACGCTGAGACGACCTTGGTGCCCCCGCTCATCCTGCAGCCCTTCGTGGAGAACGCCATCTGGCACGGCCTGTCCAAGAAGGAAGGCGAAGGTCATCTGACGATCAGCGTGGACCGGTCGGCGGACATGCTGGTGGTCACCATCGATGACGATGGCGTAGGACGCAGCTCCGTAGAAAGATCCGGCCCTGCGCCGAATGAAGGCAAGACCTCTCTCGGCACGAGCATCACACAGGAGCGGTTGGCCACACTTGGGAGCAAAGGAGGGGCGCGAGCCGGCTTTAGCTATGTGGAGGCTGCTCAGGGAACGACGGTGGTGATTTACATGCCGATTATATTTTAGTTTAATTCATGTCACTTTACAGTCACGGTATGTTGAAGTTTTTCAATCGCTTATTACTTTTTTCTTTCTGCTTTAAATCCTGCTCAAATCCCCCTGTTAAACAAACTGAAATCCTATCCCCGGTGCTGATTAACAAATCAGACAATAAATCATGTCAAACGCAAGCACTACTAAACATGGGCGAGGCGGCGCTCCACGACTGGAGCATCGAAGACAGGCTGTTGAATGCACGTCTGTGTTTCGAAGAGTGCAGGCATATTGCATATTCAGCGCACGATAAACATCGATACGCAGATTGCACGATGCGGCTGGCTGTATCAGTCAATGATACCAAGCAAGCCTTACTGTACCTGGACGAAAGCCTTCATGCCTTTACCGCAATAGGCGACACGGCAGGCATGATAGAATGTTTGAGGCACAGAGCTAGTGCGTACGCGCAGGTAGGAGATATCTCAAACGCCGAGAAGACACTGATTATGGCAATCGAATTAAAGCGAGATATGCTGGACGCTGAATACGCTCAAATATGTCAACAACTTGGAATAGAATTAGCAATATGTCATAAGCATGAACTGGCACAGGCTTGGTTTATGCGTGGTTTCTATGCTGCACAATCTGCCCATGATTTTGGACTACAAATAGACTTATTAAGTGGATTAGCCCGATCACACAAAGCTCTATTGAACTCTGACAGCACAATAAAGTACGCCCTAAATCTCATTCGTACAGACCTCGAACATCCCGATACCGATTCTGTTACTAATGCATTTCGCCAAGTCATAGTCGCCGAGGCCAATCAACTGATAGCAGAAGCGTATTTACAAAAAGATGATAAAAAACGCGCAAAGGTATACGCACTCCGAGCACTAGATCTGGAAAGAAGAAATGATGGTAAAATAGTTTCATCCAGTGGATTTCTTCACCGAATACTGGTTGAGGTATTCGAAAGAGCGGGGGATTATAAGCGTGCATTAAAGCACCAACGGTTATTCTCAGAATTATTAGCAGAACAGAATTTGATGGAAATAATGATACGGAACCAAGTGAAGGAGCAGGAATATGAACATGCCAGACGAACAGAGCGCGACAGCCTATTGCGAGCGTCCATCTCCGCCGAACTTCGCCATGCGAATGATTTGCGGGCTCAAGAAAGGAGCCAGTTCAGGCTCAGATTGTATTTACTCTTTTTGTCGTCTATGTTCCTTGTCATAGTATTGGTGGCATTTAACCGCTGGAGGGTTCAACGACAACGTGCTCGTTCTGATCTATATTCTGCTTGGATGGAATCCAAGCTTCTTCGCACCCAGATGAATCCGCACTTCATTTTCAACGCCCTCAACAGCATCAACCACTATGTGCAGGATAACGAGCGCGACCTGGCCAGTGGCTTTCTGACCAAGTTCGCGCGGCTCATGCGGCTGGTGTTGGAGAATAGTCGGCACAACGAGGTGCCCTTGGCATCGGACATGGAGGCCTTGAGCCTCTATATCGATCTGGAGCGGGCGCGCTTGAACAACCGGTTCAACTATGAAGTGCAGATCGACCAGGGCATTGACGCGGAGGCCACCCTGGTGCCCCCGCTCATCCTACAGCCCTTCGTGGAGAACGCCATCTGGCATGGCCTGTCCAAGAAGGAGGGCGAAGGACATCTCAGGATCAGCGTGTGCCGGTCGGAGGACATGCTGGTGGTCACCATCGATGACGATGGCGTAGGACGCAGCTCCGTAGAAAGATCCGGCCCTGCGCCGAATGGAGGCAAGACCTCGCTCGGAACGAGCATCACGCAGGAGCGGTTGGCCACTCTCGGGAGCAAGGAGGGGACGCAGGCCGGCTTCAGCTATGTGGATGTTCCCCGAGGAACGCGGGTGGAGGTGAAGATCCCCAGCCTGAGCGCAGTCTGATGGACACCGCCGTTGGCGCGGCGAAGCTTGCCAGGTGCTCAGTGGAGCTGGTGAACGGAGGGCCACAGTAGCACCTTGCGGCATGGAGGAGCTGTCTTTGGAAGTTGCCATTGGGCTGTTCGGTCTTTCCGTAGTGGCCTTGTGCTACGCACTCACCCCTGCCCGGACGGGCGTTCATATTCACGGCCGTTTCGTAACCACGCGGCCGGATGCGGTGCGCTTGGTAGAGGACCGGACAGGGCGGTCGTTGCCCATCGGGAAGCACGGCGCTCTCCATGTATGGGTTGCTGCCTCCACATCGGCCACATGGATCATCCACGTGGAGGGGCAGCCGATCGGTTCGATGGAGGTGTTTCCATGGTCATCTGCCACTGGGGCCGCGCGAGCGGCAACCTTGATCGATGTGGGCACGATCGACCTGAGCGCCTGGGCCGATCAGTTGTCCCGCGCCCGAGTGGTGCACCGAGGACAGCACACTGTGCTGCTCACCCCGGCCAGCCACCACAGAACGCCCAGAAACCACCAGTTGCTCGATCGAGCGCCCCAGTGGATATATTAGGCTTCGAGTTCTCATGATCTACAATGAATTTCGGGTCATGTCGATCCGCATTCCAATGCTCACCGATCCGATATGCTCGCCACAGCGTCCGAGCCTTCCATGGATCATGGTGCTGCAGGCATGGTGGCTTGTGGCTGTTATGGCAACGGCGCAGCAGGTCAATATCGAGACAATGGTGCCTGGTGGCTTCATAGTGCTGGACGCCATTGCTGCACTAGGCCCGAATGACGTGATCGTGGCCGGCTATCGCGCTGAGTTCGCCGAGCAGGCGCTGGTGGCTCGCATCACAAATGGCTCACCGCAATGGTGCAGGCTCCTGCGTGATACATCGTTCTTCTTCAACTCCTCCAGGATCTTCCATGCGCACATCGTCTCGAACGGGGACATTCTCCTTGCTGGAAGCGAGTCGAGAGCCGGACTGAGAATGAGTTGGGTCGCACGGCTCGCTGCGAATGGCACATTGATCTGGAGCACTTCAGTGGATGCCGGTGAAGGTATCGGGGAGTTCCATGCAGCTTGTGAGGCACCCGACGGTTCCATCTATGCGGTAGGTCGCAGCGGTACCGGCCTCCAACGCAACGAGTCCGTGGCACGGCTCAATGCCGCCGGGGATGTGCTTTGGATGAGGGACCTGCCTTATGCCGGAAGCCAGCGAGCCACTCATGCACTGATGCAGTCCGATACGCTTCTGGTGATGGGTTCCACCACGCTCGGCGCGGGCGCCAATGAGATCGCCTTGTTCCGTTTTGCACCGGATGGCACCTTGTTGGAACTCCGCACCCATGGAACGCCGAACAATGAGTTACCGACGGAATTGCTCAGCGATGGAACGGGCGGATATCTGATGTCATACATGGTCAACACTTCGCAGGGGGCTGTTGTACGCCTTGATGGGGATCTGAACCCGACGGGGCCACCGCTCATCCTCGCATCGGTTTGGGATCTGAATGTTTCCGCTGGGGCTATCTGGGATGCTTTAATGGAGGAGGTGGTCTTCCTGGGTCGTGCCTCCAATGCTACAGATGGGTTCTCCATGGCCATACGGGTCTCCCTTCAGAGCGGCGCCGTGCTTTGGGACCGGAGCTTACCGGGTACCGGATTCGTCACAGCTGTCTCAAGCACTGGGACTGAAGCCGAGCTGAGTTGCTCTGCGAACGGGTTCAATGCCAACGGCTCCTATCCCGGCCATTTGGTCCGCTTGAACTTGCTCTCTGGTGAGGACGTGTTGGGCACGCCCTGTGAGCCTCCCATCGGATTGCAGCCCATTACCTACCTCGGCTCCCTCGTCACCATGCAACATGCCGTGGTCAGCCGTGTCCTATTGCCGGATGTGATCCGTGGTATACCGATGCAAGACCTGTTGTTGATGGCCAGTCCCTGCTTGAGCGATGCGTTGCCGATCGAGTTGTTGAGTTGGGAAGGGAAGGCCCAACCCGAGGGCAACCTGTTGACTTGGACCACCGCTTGGGAGTACAAAAATGCGCACTTCGTTATCGAGCATAGCCCGGATAACACAGCATGGAATACGCTACGAGTGTTTAATGTCTCGGGGTCCAGCGTGCAGCCAACACACTATCAATGGTTGCACAGCACATTGCCGCCCGGCTTGAACTATTACCGTCTCCGGCAGGTGGATACGGATGGGAGCGAAACGCTTTCCCATGTGATCGCCGTGGACCGCAGCTCCATGGCTAACCGACCGCTCATCCACCCGAATCCTGCGGCTCCCGGTGAGCTGGTCACGGTTTCGGAGCCGACTGTGCTCATGGACCTCGCTGGTCGGGTGGTGGCAGGTCCGTCGGGGCAGTTCGTGGCCCCTCAGCTCCCCGGCATCTATGTGGTGCGGGGCCGGGAGCGCACCGAGCGATTGGTGGTCCGGTGATATCTTCCGCACAGCAAACGAGAACCATGGCCACATCGATCACCGCCGTCATCGTCGATGATGAGGACGCTCCGAGGAACCTCCTGATCAACCTTTTGGGACGCAGGCATCCGGAAGTCCAACTGCTCGGAACCGCCTCCGATGTCCCCTCCGGCATCGAGCTCATCCGCCGCACCGCCCCCCAAGTGCTCTTCCTCGATATCGAGCTGAAGGACCGGACGGGCTTCGACCTGCTCCGCACGCTGGGCGATCGGCGCCCGCACGTGATCTTCACCACGGCCCATGAGAGTTACGCCGTGAAGGCCATCCGCTTCAGCGCGCTCGACTACCTGCTGAAACCCATCGATGCGCAGGAGCTGGCCGATGCCATTGCCAAGGCCATGGAGGCCTCGCGCATCGCGGAGAAGCCGCCGATGGTGGACATGCTGCTCAAGAATATCGACCGCTCCATCGGCGACCGCGTGATCGCGCTGCCCGTGAGCGACGGACTGGAACTGGTACATGTGAACGAGATCGTGGTGTGCGGGTCGGACTCCAACTACACCACCCTGTACATGCGTGACGACAAGCGCCTGGTGATCTCACGCACCCTGAAGGAGTTCGAGGACCTGCTCGGGGAACAGGAGTTCATCCGGGTACACAACTCCTACCTGATCAGCAAGAAGCACATCCGGAAATACATAAAGGGCGAGGGTGGCGAGGTGATCATGTCCAACGGCATGAACATCGCGGTATCCAGGCGAAAGAAACAGGAGCTTATGGATGCGCTGGTGCGCCTCTAAATACCGCGGGCTGGCCCCCCGCCGGCGTCGTTCCCGATTGACCATACCCTGTTCCAAGCATGCGGCCAGCCAACATGCACGTCGACCCTTCCGGGCATGTTCCGAAAGGGTCGACACGATCAATCTATGCGCTCCTCTATCGCGAGGTAGCATTACTTCCGCTTGGGGAACAAGAACGACACACCCACGAACCAGCCCACCTTGTAGCGCTGCTCGGTCAGTGCATTTTCATCCAGGTCGGCGGTCACGAAGGAGCGATCGAAGTCCAGTTCACCCTTCAATACCTGCACAGGCTTGACGACCGGGCCGGCATGGATCGACACCCAGGGGTCACGGCCGAGCATGATCCCAGCACCTGCCAGCAGGGTCACGTTCTCGAACTCGGTCATGTCGATGGCTCCGCCGAGCATGAGGTCCGGCTTGATCAACCGGTCGGTCCGTTTTGAAATATGGATCGTGGCCATCAGCGCTGGCTGCACATCCTGCCGGTCGGCGTTGGCCACCACGAAGGAGTTGTTGGCATTGTTCGGGTCTGTCTGTAGGCGGTAGCTTTCGTCCTGCACCCCCAACAGTGCCACCGGCCCGGTGCCGAAATCGACCTTCACACCCCCACAGATGTAGACCTTGTAGGTGAAGGTGCCCTCGCGCGGCTCGCAGGCTCCGCTAAGGCCTGACTTGGCCTCCACTTTAACCTCGAACTCGATGAAGTCCCCCTCCGCCTGCACTGGCAAGCTACGGATAATGTACGCGCCATCCGATCGCATGGAATTGTAGAACGCGTGATAGGACGCGACGATGGCCTTGTAGTCGTGTTTGCTGAACTCGGTCCGCACCGCGTTCACAGCATCCTTCAGTCCCGTGACCCGGGCACGTTCTTCAGCATTTTCATTCAAATGCTTGCTGACACTGGGCACCAGGAGGAATGCTTCGTAGCGCCGTTGAAAGGACTCCAGCGCTGCGGCCAGTTTGATCTCCTCTCCATTGAAACACACCTGCATGAACTCCTGGCCACACTTCGCGACTCGTTCGCGCAAGTCAGCGACCGACAAGCAGGGATCCTTCATCGTTGTTTCGAGCACCTTGAACTTGTCTCCCAACAGGACAAGGTCCCTCCATGCGTTATAGACCTCGGTCGCTTGTTCCTGCAACCTGATGTACTCATCCGTAAAGGGATCCGTACGTAGCTGTTGGAGTTCGTCGTTCAAGGTCTTGATGCGTCCATTGATCTGCGTCATCCTCACGTTGCTGGCGGTGAGGCGCTCCGTCGCTTCCTTCAGCCTGTTGTTCCAGTCCGACCGGAGCCGGCTGATCAGCTCCGGCGTGCTCTTCTGGTTCAGCACTTCGGAGCTGTCAGGATAGATCGTGGCGAACTGTTCCAGGATGAACGTTCGGTCCTTGGACTTCGTCGCTGCATCCATCGTCCTGGTCAACACCTTCACGGAGTCTTCCAGTACTGCCTTTTCGTACAGGAGGCCATCCTGCTCGCTGAGCAATGCGTCGATCTTTTCCTGGGTCTGATCAGTGCCTTCTCCTGGTGGGTCTTGTTGCGTCTGCTGCTGCAATGCTTGGCCCGCATCACTGTCAGGAAAGCCGCTGATGAGTTTGGTGGCCGCGTTCGGCTCGGTGTAAATGAGAACGTTCTTGGAGGTAATGGTGATCGCCGTGGTAAGCGGATTCACATTTGTGAGCGTGAGGGATGCCGTGCCATCGAGCTTGAGGCACTTAGCTGGTGTCTCCATTTGCATGGTCTCCATGTCAACTACAATGGAAGCGTGCTGTGCCCACAGAAGAGCAGGCAGGAAAAGTGTTACCGTCGTTAAGATCGCTCTCATGATGGGTCCAGGTTTTGCTCCCCGCAAACCAAGCCCCCCCTCCCCCCTCCCTCCTAGGTCCCTTTTCACCCCCCCGAGGCACGTAGTTTTCACAGGGGGCGCGGCCTTCGCACCCCCCCTAACCTTTGTTCTATTGCCTTGGGGCCTGCGCCCGACTTAGGTTGCCGTGCCGTTCGCTTGCCCCGGACGGTATACGACCATGACCCACCTGTACCTCCGTTCCTGCGCGCGCCTGTTCCTGGCGCTCTGCCTGCTGCTCTGCACCCTGCCCTCCTTCGCGCAGCAAAGCTGGCGGCCGGGCGAAGTGTTGCTGCTCCTGCGCAAGGACGCCCGACCGGAGGCGGTGCGCACGGAACTGCAACGGCGGTTGCCAACGGCCGTTGTGCTGAAGGAGATGACCCCGCTCGGACGGGACTCCCGCTACCACCTGGTGCGGTTGGATGGCACGGGCATCGATGAACCCACTCTTGAGCGGCTGCTGGCGCAAGCGCCGGGCGTGGAGGCCACCTCGCTCAACTACGTCCTGGAGCTGCGCGCGCAGCCGAACGACGCCCTCTATGCCGACCAATGGGGCATGGCCGCCATCGACGTGGAGCCCGTGTGGAACATCACCACGGGCGGCAGCATGGCCAACGGCAGGCGCATCGCGGTGGGCATCGTGGACGCGCTGGTGCAGACCACGCACCCCGACCTCGCCGACAATATCTCACCGGCCAGTACCTACGCAGGCGAAGGTTCCGAACACGGTACCATGGTGGCCGGTGTGGTGGGTGCCACGGGCAACAACGGCATCGGGGTAAGCGGGGTGAACTGGGACGTGGACCTGGTGCCCCTGGGCTACGGCGGTACCATGGCGGGGGCCATTTCGGGCTTCGAAGGCGCGCTGAGCCTGCGCGAGGATTTCACCAACAGTGCCGGTACGGAAGGTGCCCTGGTGGTGGCCGTCACCGTGTCATGGGGCCTGCTTGGCACAAGCTGCGGATTCGGTTATGCCATCTTCGAGGACCTCGGCAACGCGGGGGTCCTGGCGATCACGGCGGGGCCCAACGAACCGGTGGATATCGATGTGGTTCCGGATTTCCCGTCGGGCTGTCCCAACAGCAACAACATCGCGGTGACCTGCATCGGCCCCAATGGGGAGAACCCCTTCGCGGTGGGCAACAGCACCATCCACCTGCAGGCACCGGGCCTTGAGATACCGACCACCTCAGTGAATGGCGGGTATGTGGTTACCGATGGTAATTCATTCGCCGTGCCCCATGTGGCCGGTGCGGTGGCCCTGCTCTATTCAGCACCCTGCCCTGCGTTCGCGCAGCTGGTGATGACGGACCCGGCCGCCGCGGCGCAACTGGTGAAGAGCGCCATCCTGCAAGGCGGTGCGCCCGTGCCGGGCGGCAACAACATCACCATCACCGGTCGCCAATTGAACGTGCTGGGTGCCTACCAAATGCTGATGGCACAGTGCATCCAGACCTGCACGGACCTGACGATGACCTTCACCCCAACGGAGGGCACGGTGGCCGAAGCCGTGATCACCGGTCCGCAAGGCAATGTGGTGACCACGGCCAGCGGCCCCGTGCTGCAGGGCTGCTGGGAGGATGGCTGCTACCAGGCCTCCTTCAGCGCGGCCGGGGGGGCACCGGTGGGCGGCAGCTGGAGCGTGACGGACGGAGCGGCCAATGTGGTGGACAGCGGGACAAGCGCCAATGGGCAGGTGTCCTTCAGCTTCGGCACGATCGTTCCCGGTTGCACCACGCCGAACTCGGGCAACTTCGACCCGGGTGCCAATTGCAACGACGGCAGCTGCTGTCCGGGTGATATCGTGCGTGTGAAGGTCCTTGCCGAGGACCTGGTGAGCGAGGGCACCGCGCAGGTGACCATCACCGTGGGCGGCAGCGTGGTGCACGACGGTCCGGTGGCCATCACAGCGGGTGCCGACCCGGAGTTCGGAGTGGGATACGCCGTAGGCACCGTAGAGCTGTGCGCACCCGATGGATGCATGAGCATTGCCGTGACCAGCGGCTCCACCCCGCTCCACGAAGTCGGCTTCGTGTACATCGGCAACGATGGTCCGATCCCGTTCCAGCTGGCGGACGGCCATCTCGGCGCTGTGGGCAACGCCGGTGGGCTGGAGGTCTGTGATGGACAGGACAACGATTGTGATGGCGAGGTGGACGAGGATTTCCGCTGGTACGCCGATGCGGATGGGGACGGCTTCGGGGATCCGGCCACCCTGCAGATCGCGTGCTCCCCCGTGCCTGGCGCGGTGCAGAACGGCATTGACTGCAACGATGCCGATGCGACGATCACAGCCGTGGGATCGGCATGTGACGATGGCGACCCGAACACCCTGAACGACTTCGTCCGCTCCAACTGCCAGTGCGCGGGCATCGACCAGGGCAGCTGCCCGCCGGGGGAGATACCGGACTGCAACGGCAACTGCGCACCGGCGGACTGGCTGGGGGACGGCCTCTGCAACAATGGTTCCATGGAGTGGCAGGGCAACCTCATCGTGTTCACCTGCGCGGAGCTCAACAACGACGGGGGCGACTGCTTCGATCCCTGCGGGCCGGAGATCTGCGATGGCCTGGACAACGATTGTGATGGAGAGGTGGATGAGGACCACACCTGGTACACGGACGCGGATGGTGATGGCTTCGGCGATGATGCCACGGCGACCGTCAGCTGCCTGCCACCCCTGGGTGCGGTGCTGGTGGGTGGTGACTGTGATGACGGGAACAACGCCGTGCACCCGGGCGCCACTGAGGCCTGCGATACCATCGACAACGATTGCGATGGGGCCGTGGACGAGGACTTCATCTGGTACGAGGATGCCGATGGCGATGGGCTGGGCAACGATGCCACCGTGCAATTCTCCTGCACACCCCTGTCCGGCTTCGTCCATGTGGGCGGGGACTGCAACGACAGCGATGCCGGCATCGCCGGCGTGGGCGCGGCCTGCGATGATGGCAACCCCGCCACGGTGTACGACATCGTCCGCACCGATTGCCAGTGCCAGGGCTTCATCCAAGGCACCTGCCCGCCCGGCCAGATCGAGGACTGCAACGGCAACTGTGCACCGGTTTTCTGGTTGGCTGATGGCCTATGCGATGATGGCAGTTCCATGTGGGAGGGCAACCTCATCTTCCTCAACTGCCCCGGGCTGAGCTACGACATGGGGGATTGCAGCATCCCCTGCCTTCCGGAGACCTGCGACGGACTGGACAACGATTGTGATGGCGCGGTGGACGAGGACTTCGTCTGGTACACGGATGCGGACGGCGATGGCTATGGCGACGATGCCACGGCCCAAGCCTCCTGTGTGCCGGTACCCGGTGCGGTGCAGGTGGCCGGTGACTGCGACGATGCGAACGCAGCGGTCCAGGGTGGCGTCGTCCTGTATGTAGGCAGCGCGTTCGGCATCACTTCCGGAACGGCCCACTACGTGATCACCCAGGGAGCCACCACGCACGAAGGGGATATGGCGCTGACCGATACCGGAGCGGACTATGCCGCAGGCAGCGTATCCGTGTGCCTGGGCGCCGGATGCTTCAGCGTGCAGGTGACGCCGAACGATGTGCCCCTGGGCGAGGTGGCCGTCGTGCAGATGGATCTGAACCCCGGCCAGAGCGGCGGTTTCCCGGTGGCCGATGGCTTCTTCGGCAGTGCCACACCGCCCGCCTCGGAGCTTTGCGACGGGCTGGACAACGACTGCGACGGTGAGGTGGACGAGGACTTCCGCTGGTACGCGGATGCCGATGGCGACGGCTTCGGCGATGCGTCCACCATGCAGATCAGTTGCACGCCCCTACCCGGCTTTGTGCAGGTGGTCGGCGACTGCAACGATGCGGACCCCGGCCTGACCGCCATCGGCATGGCCTGCGACGACGGTGACCCGAACACCGTGAACGACACGGTGCGCCCGGACTGCAGCTGCCTGGGCCTGCTGCCCGGCGAATGCCCGCCGGGAGAGATCGCCGACTGCAACGGCAACTGCGCACCGGCCGAATGGGTGGGCGATGGCTTCTGCGATGATGGCAGTTTCGAGCACAACGGCAACTTCATCTTCTTCAACTGCCCCGAGTTCGGCAACGACGGCGGCGATTGCGGCGGCAGCGGTTGCGTGACGGAGGTCTGCGACGGGCTGGACAACGACTGCGACGGCGAGGTGGACGAGGATTTCGTGTGGTACACCGATGCCGACGCCGATGGATTCGGGGACTTCGCCACAGCGACGATCAGCTGCACGCCACTTGTCGGCGCGGTGCAACTAGGCGGTGATTGCGACGACAACGACCCCGCCACCTACCCCGGCGCGCCGGAGGGCTGCGAGGGTGTGGACCGCAACTGCGACGGCATCGTGCCGGGTGCCAACCCCAACGACGTGTACAGCCCCGACTGGACCGCCACGGCCACCACCGGCCAGAGCGTGAACCTGTACGACCTGCTGGCACAAGGGAAGACCGTGGTGCTGGACCTCTTCGCGGCGTGGTGCCCGCCCAGCCAGCAGATGCTCACGGCCAACTTCCTGCAGGACTGGAACGCGCACATGGGTCCGGATGGAACGGACCAGATCCGCATCGTGGCCATTGCGGTGGACCAAAGTGCCGGTAGTGTGACGCCCTTCATCGAGGAGGCGCAATGGCCCGTGATCGTGCAGGACGGCGAGTCCTTCGGTCCGCTGTACAACGCCATCGGCATGTATGACAACGCGGTGCCCACCCTGCTGATGATCTGCCCCGACCGGTCGGTGACGATGCTCTACCCGCAACCCGACGACCTGCCCTACACCGGCCTGTTCAACTACGATCCCGCGGCGGGGCTGGCGCTGGTGAACGAGCGCTGCGGATGCCGCAGCACCTGCGTGGCCAACATCGGCTGCATGGACCCGAATTCCTGTGACTACGATCCCGATGCCACCTGCCCCGGCCCCTGCGCGCAGGCCCAGGAGTGGTTCGCGGACAACGATGGCGATGGCGTGGGTGGCAGCTCGCTCGGAACTGCCTGCACACAACCGCCCAACAGTGCGCCAACCGGCGGCGACTGCGACGATGACAACGCGTCGGTGCAACAAGGCTTCACGCTTATCGTGCTCACCAACGACCCCGGCGACTTCGGCACGGCGCACTACGTGATCCAACACGGTGGCGGCATCCTGGAAGGCGACCTGGACCTTCCGCAGGAGACCGAGGGCATCGGTGAACTGCAGGTGTGCATCGCCAACGGCTGCTACACCATCAGCATCAGCCAGAACGATGTCCTGCTGTGGGAGGAGGCCTACCTGCTGTTGCCCCAAGCACCGGAGGAGCCCGTGGTCTTCTCCACCTTCGACGGCTACCAGGGCGGCGCGAGCGCTGAGGTCTGCGACGGCATCGACAACGATTGCGACGGCACGGTGGACGAAGGCTGCGGCAACTGCTCCGATGCCGACCGCGCGTGGATCCTCGCCAACCAGGCCACCATCGAGGGCATCGTGGGCAACACCTTCCTGAGCTGCGGCGCCACGGAACAGTGCCTGCTGGACGCGCTCCTGGCCGGGACCCCGCTGCCCGAGAGCTGCGCCACCTGTGTGGCCCAGCGCTACGTGTGCATCCTGGAGAGCTGCCTCGCCCAATGCGTTGGTGGCTTCGGCGCGCCGCCCTGCGTGGAATGCGTGAACGCCACCTGCAACGCGGCCTACTTCGCCTGCGCAGGCTTCACCGACAACGATGGCGATGGGGTGGTGGCCGAACTGGATTGCGATGACAGCGACCCGAACGTGTTCCCCGGTGCGAACGAGATCTGCGACACCATCGACAACGACTGCGATGGGCTGATCGATGAGACGCCCACCACCTACTACGCGGACCTGGATGGCGACGGCTGGGGCGATGAGAACAACACCGTGGAAGGCGGCTGCAGCCCGCCCAACGGCGCCACCAGCCAGGTCGGCGACTGCGATGACAGCGACCCCGACATCTACCCCGGTGCGCCCGAGATCTGCAACGGGATCGACGATGACTGCGATGGGGAGGTGGATGACAACGCGGGCATCGCCTACTACGTGGATGCGGACGGCGATGGCTACGGCGACATCAACAGTGAGCAGTTCTCCTGCACCCCGATCCCCGGCCTGATCACCCAGGGCGGTGACTGCGACGACACCGACGAGACCATCAACCCCGGCGCCGCCGACCCCTGCGATACCATCGACCAGGACTGCAGCGGCGGGCCCGTGCTCAGCACCTGGTTCGTGGACAACGACGGTGACGGCTTCGGCAACGACGCCACCACCACGCAGGATTGCACGCAGCCCACCGGGTACGTGGCCATCAGCGGGGACTGTGACGATACCAACAGCGATGTCTTCCCCGGCAATGGCTGCAGCAACTGCACGCTCACCGAGCAGGCGTGGCTCGCTGCGAACCAACAGACGCTGCTGGCGGCCGTGAACGACTGCACGCTGCAATGCTTCGGCGACCCCACCTGCATCGCCAGCTGTCTGCAGAGCAGCGGTGTACCACTGGGTGCCGTGTGCCTCAGCTGCATCGATGGCTACCTCCTGTGCGTACAGGACAACTGCAGTATCCAATGCCTCAACTCACCGGAATTCTGCTTCAGCTGCCAGGTGCAGGAGGGCTGTCTGGCCGCGCTGGCCAGCTGCATGGGCCAGGTGGATGCCGATGGCGACGGTTGGTGGGCCGGCAGCGACTGCGACGACAGCAACGGCAGCATATTCCCCGGGGCCACCGAGGTCTGCGACGGCGTGGACAACGATTGTGACGGCGATACGGACGAAGGGCTCAGCGTGACCTACTACACCGATGCGGACGGCGATGGCTTCGGCCTGGACGGCACGGAGATCACCGGCACCTGCGACCAACCGCCCGGCACGGCCACCCAGGGCGGCGACTGCGACGATGCGGACGACACGGTGTTCCCCGGCGCGCCGGAGCTCTGTGACGGCATCGACAACGACTGCAACGGCGAGACCGACGACAACGCGGGCACGCTCTACTACACCGATGCCGACGGCGATGGCTACGGCGATGATGCCACGGGCCAGTTCTCCTGCACGCCCATCCCCGGCACGGTGACCCTGGGCGGCGACTGCAACGATGCCAACGACGCCATCAACCCTGGCGCGGCCGACCCCTGCGATGCCATCGACCAGGACTGCAGCGGCGGACCGGTGCTCACCACCTGGTACCAGGACAACGACGGTGATGGCTTCGGCAACGATGCGGTGAGCCTCAGCGATTGCGTGCAGCCCGTGGGCTACGTGGCGCAGCAGGGCGACTGCGACGACAGCAACAGCGACCTCTTCCCGGGCAACGGTTGCAGCACATGCAGCGTGACCGAGCAGCAGTGGCTCGCCACCAACCAGCAGACCCTGCTGAACGCGCTGAACAGCTGCGCCCTGCAGTGCCTCACGGGCGATCCGGGGTGCATCAGCAGTTGCCTGCAGGATGAAGGGGTGCCGCTGGGCGCCTTCTGCCTCACCTGCGTGGAGGACTACGTGCTGTGCTGGCAGGGCAACTGCCCGATCCAATGCCTCGGCAGTGAGCAGGCCTGCCTGGAATGCCAGCTGCAGAGCGGCTGCTTCGCCACCTTCGCCAGCTGCCTGGGCATGGTGGACGCGGACGAGGATGGCTGGTGGGCCGGCAGCGACTGCGACGACAACGATCCTGCGGTGAACCCGGGCGCGAGCGAAGTGTGCAACGGGGTGGACGATGACTGCGACGGCACCGTGGACAACAACACCGGCGATGCCTACTACCCCGATGCGGACGGCGATGGCTTCGGCGACAGCGATGGCATGGTGCTGTCCTGCACCCCCGTGCCCGGCTTCATCACACAGGCCGGCGACTGCAACGACAACGACGCCACGGTGAACCCCCTGGGTACGGAGACCTGCAACGGGCTGGACGATGACTGCGATGGCGAGGTGGATGAGGATTGCGTGCTGCTGGACCTGAAGGTGCTGCTGGACGGTCCGTACAGCCCCAGCACCGGCCTGATGAACGACGGCCTGCGCGCCCTGGGCCTGGTGCCCACCACGGAGCCCTACAGCGCGCTCGGCTACAGCTACACGGGCGGCAGCGCCACTACGACATCGGCTGTCGTGCTGGCCACCACCGGTCCGGATGCCATTGTGGACTGGGTGGTGGTGGAGCTGCGGGCCGGCACCGACCCCACCAGCGTGGTACACAGCCGCTGTGCCCTGCTGCAGCGCGACGGTGATGTGGTGGACCTCGACGGCATCAACCCGCTGAGCCTGCAGGCTGCGCCGGGCGATCTGTACGTGGCGCTGCGCCACCGCAACCACCTGGGGGTGATGACCGCGGTGCCCTTCCTGCTGAGCAACACGGTCACCACGATCGATCTGCGCACTGCGGCGGAGGCCTGCTTCGGGGCCGATGCGCGGCGCAGCGTGAGCGGTGCCTTCCCCGCCACCACCTTGTGGACCGGCGATGTGGACCGCAACAACGTGGTGCGCTACACCGGCCCCGCCAACGACCGCGACCCCCTGCTGCAGGCCATCGGCGGCTCGGTGCCCACCAACACCACCACCGGCTACCTGCCGCAGGACGTGAACATGGACGGCACCGTGAAGTACACCGGTCCGGCCAACGACCGCGACCCCATCCTGCAGACCGTGGGCGGCAGCGTGCCCACCAACACCCGCAGCGGCACCCTGCCCTGATCGCGGCCTCTCCCCCGTTGATCGATGTACGCCGCCCGGCCCTTGTGGTCGGGCGGTGTGCGTGGGGGGGTGAGATCTCACCTGCCCGACCACGTCTTTTTCACCTGTTGCAGGAGGGGGCACCCCGCTTCTTTCGCAGATGATGCAAGCCAGGAACGGACCATCCATCCTCATCCTCAGCAACGAGCGCCTGTTCGCCGAGGGTTTGAAAGCCCTGCTGGAGCGTCGGCGGGGATACGTGGTGGAGCTCATCACCACCATGGATGACCTGCTGCACCAGGTGCAGGAGCGCACCGCAGACCTGGTGCTGGTGGACCGGTCCCTGTTGCAGATGCACATCCTCCCCCTGGAGCGGATGCTGCGCAATGGACGGAGCACCGGGAAGTACATCGCCCTGTGCGCGAACCAGCAGGCAGGTCTCCTGCCAACGTGGAAGGAAATGGGCTATGCGGGAGCCGTCAAGCGCGGGGACAGCGCGGCCGACCTGTTCCGCACCGTGGAGGCCGTGCTTGCCGGCCGGGACCCGACACCTGCGGACAGCACCGCACACATGCACCCGAACGGGTCGTCCATGCCGCTTACACGCCGGGAAGCCGAAGTGGTGCTGCACCTGGCCAACGGGCTGTGCAGCCGCCTGATCGCGCTTCAGCTGGGGATCAGTCCCGCCACGGTGTTCACGCACCGGCGCAACATCGCCCGCAAGCTCGGCACGCGCAGTGCCGCCCACCTGATCAGCGAAGCACAGAACATGGGCCTCATCTGAAACCGCCTTCCTGATGGAACGACCCGGCGCACCACAGCTCACCCCCGAACCATGAACGGATCGCTCCCCGCCCCCATGGTCGCTCTCATCAGCGCGTGCCGGACCGGGCCCCCTGTGGAGCATGCATGCATCCCAAGCGCTGCAGCTGCCGAACAGGCTCCTGCGGGCACGCACCATGCCCCGGCATGCGCGGACAAAAAAGCGGCCGCTGTAGTGCGCATACCTGAAACTGGGTATGCCTGATCATCTGAAGGACACCAATTTGCCCATCCCCAATTCATGCCAACATGACCCGTTCCTTGTTCCTGATCGCAGCGGTGGCCCTCGTGCTGGCCGGAAATGCCCAGACCAACGTCTCCGGCACCATTGCCAGCAACACCACCTGGACCACCACCGGCAGCCCTTACACCGTTACGGCCCAGCTCACCATCAACGCCGGGGTCACCCTCACCATCGACCCCGGGGTGCAGGTGCTGATGAACAGCACCAGCATCCAGGTGAACGGAACGCTCGATGCCGATGATGTGGATTTCGCAGCCAACGGTAGCCCCAACGGCTGGAACATCAGCGTGAACAACGGCGGGCTGGCCACGCTCACGGATTGCAGCATGGCGAACGGCAATCAGATCGGCGTGTCCGTCGGTGGCACTGCCACGTTGAGCGGCACCGGACTCACGAACCTGGCCATCAATTCCGGGGGGACCATCAATATGACCGGTGGTGCTGTGACCAAACCGGGCAGCACCGCTGTGACCATTTCGGGCTCTGCCACCTTCAATGGAACCTCCATCTCGAACAGCACCACAGCGGTTGCAGTGAACGCGGGTACGGCATCTTTCACCGGCGTTATCGTGGGTGCCAGCACCAATGCCTACACCCTCTCGGCTGGCACCACCACCATCCAGAGCCTCACCATCAGCGGCACCACCTACCCATTCACCTTCAATGGTCCCGCTGCGTTAGTGAACAACGGTGGACACAGCATCAGCGGCAACACCTTCAATGTGGCCCGCACCGCCTTCAACACGCTGTCGACCAACTGGACAATGCCCTCGCTGCCCATCCCATGGTACATGGAAAGCAGCAGCACGTTCACGGTGAACAGCGGCATCACATGGACCATCGCCTCCAACAACATCATCAAGCTGGGGGACAGCAAGCAGCTGGCCATCAATGGCAAGGTGGTGGCCAACGCGGCCGCGGGTGAGAGCATCGTGTTCACCAGCTTCCGCGACGACAACCAGGGGGGCGACAGCAACGGCAACGGCTCGGGCAATGCGCCCAGCGTGGGCATCTGGCAGGGCCTGCGCTTCAGCAACCTGGCCGACCCCACCAGCTCCCTCACCCGCTGCACCTTCTTCTTCGCAGGCGAGTCCACCACCCGCGGCGCGGTGGACGTGAACACCATCGCCCCCAGCATCGTGGGCTGCACCTTCCAGCTGAACCGCTTCGGCATCACCCTGCGCAACGGCAGCCAGGCGCTGATCCAGGACTGCACCATCGGCAGCAGCACCAGCACCCCCATCGCCATGACGCTGGACTGCAACCCGCAGTTCGTGAACAACACCTTCTCCTTCATCGACAACCAATACGACGCCATCGGCATCCTCACCACCACGCTCACGGCGGACAACACGCTGGTGCAGCGCAATGTGACCGGCATCAACAACGTGACCTACGTGTTGCTTGGCACGATCGAGATCCCCGCAGGCCGCACGCTGAACATCGTGCCCGGCATCGTGATCAAGGCCACGAGCAGCCGCGACCTCATGGTGGCCGGCACCCTGAACATGCTGGGCACCGCCGGGGAGCCGATCACCTTCACCAGCATCGCGGACGACAACGTGGGCAACCCGAACGACACCAACAAGGATGGCAACCTGAGCCTGCCTACCACTGCTGCGAACAGGCCTGGTGGCATCGGCATCAATACCGGAGCCACGGTGGCCCTGGAGCATGTGAACCTGAGGTTCTGCTCTTCGAGTACAACGGTCTTTGGCGTTGGATCATGGAGCCCCTTCATCAATTCTTGGATGGTCTTCGACCTCGGCGGAAGCGTCAGCTTGCAGAACTGCCTGCTCAGCGATGGCACCTACGGCTACCAAGGCTCCGAGACCTCGGCCGCGGTCTTCACCAACGTCACCTTCCAGAACCTGTCGCAGGCACCCATCTCCATCCAGGCGCCGGCCAACCCCAGCTTCACCAACGTGGCCTTCACCAACGTGGGCCTGCGTGCACTGGGCATCCTGGGCGGCACCATCACCGTGAACGGATCGCTGCAGCAGCGCACCCTCGCGGGCTTCACCAACATCACGCAGGTGCTGTTGGGCAACCTTACCGTGGCGGCCGGCACCTACCTGGAGGTGCAACCCGGCGTGGTGTTGAAGGTAGGGCAGAGCGCAAGTTCCATTGAGGTGAACGGTGGCTTCCGCCTTTTTGGGACCGCAGGGCAACCAGTGGTGATCACCGACTGGCGCGATGATGCCTACGGCAATCCGGCCGACACCAACGAGGATGGAGGCAACACAAGCCCGAACCCGGGCAACTGGGTCGGTATCCGGTACAATGCCGCGGCCGATGATGCTTACAATTCTGTGCAACACACGATCATCCGCTTTGCGGGGCAGGGGAGTTGTGATGCGGGTGCACGGGGGGCGGTAACCTACGTGAATGCTGGCGGCACGATGAACAACAGCACCATCAGCAGCGGCATGTTCGGTCTGGTCTTCATCGGCAACTCGGACCCCGCCATCAGCACCATCAGTATCGACAACTGCCGGATCGATGCCTTCGCGCAGTCCTGGGAAGCCACTCCGGCATTGAACAACATCAGCCTGGGCAATCAGAACGGCAGCAATGGGATCCGCCTGCTCAACGCCACCATCACCAGCGACCTCACCATCGGTCCCGGCTTCATCAACGGGGTGGGACCGGTGAGCTACCTATCCTCTGAACTCACGGTCGCCACTGGAGCGACCCTCACCATCCTGCCCGGGACTAACTTCAAATGGGGATCGCAGAACTACCCCAACTGGAGTTCCTGTGGATCGTCTTGTGTGTACTGGACCATCAATGGCGCCTTGGTCGCGGTGGGCACTTCGGGCCAACCCATCGTCTTCACTTCCTTCAAGGACGATTCGGTGGACGGGGATACCAATAACGACGGCAACTCTTCGACCCCCCAGGCAACCGATGGTACCAGAATAGTCTTTACGAGCACGTCCAATGCGGCATTGAACCAACTTCGACATTGCCAGTTGAGGTATTCTTCGTACGGTTGTGGAGGAGACGACGATCACGGTGTCATTCAGTTCCACAGCAGCGGTGGCATGGTCCAGGACTGCATCATTGATCTCACGCAATACGCAGCATTCCATTTCCGGGGAAGCGCCAACCCCACTGTCCAGAACAACTTCATCAACAATGTCCTGTCCGATGCTCCTGTGTTGATGAGCGCGTTCGCCAACCCCACGCTGCTGAACAATACGATAAGCAATGTGAGCACGTTCGCGATCAGGTTAAGAAGGGAGACGTGGAGCACCAGTGGAACGATACCCTTGAGGGCACTGGGGGGATACTATCCCATTCCCTATGTTGTCAATCAAAGCTTTTTCGGGTCGTCCTTTGAAATAACCAACAACGCGGTCATAACCATTCAACCCGGCACTGTGTTCAAGAGCGGAGGTTACACCATGTTCCGTGTGCAGAACGGAGGTAGACTGATGGTCGAAGGAACAGCCTCGGAACCGGTGGTATTCACGTCGATAAACGATGATTCTGAGGGCTCTTTGGGGGACACCAATCAGGATGGCAATGCAACATCACCAAGCATCCTTGGTGCGAATGGTCACATTACGTTCGAGGGTACCAGCGATGACCTGAGCAGGATCGAACATGCACGCTTCAAGTTCATGGAAAAGCCGATCGTCTCCATCAATGCTCGGCCACGGATCCGCAACAGCAGCTTCCAGAGCTGCACCTATGGCATCGAAGCACGTGGTACCGAAGGCCCCTTCATGCCCTACAACACCTTCCACGACCTGAGCCAGACGCCGGTGCTCACCTCCATCCTGAGCATACCGGACAGCCTGATGGGCAACGTGATGACCGGGACCACCAAGAAGATGTTGCAATTGGATTCGGAAACCCTGTTGCAGGACCGCACCCTGCACAAGCTGGATTTCGGCGATGTGAGCAATATCCCCTACTACATCGACGGTACTTTCACGGTGGGCACCAACGCCAACCTGAGCATTGCACCCGGTGTGCGGATGAAGTTCGGCAGCGGTGGCCGCCTGGTGGTGAACCGCGGCCTGCTGGCCCTGGGTGGCCCCACACCGGACAGCCTGATCGTATTCACCCACGAGGCGGACGACTTCTACGGCGGTGACAGCAACAGCAACGGGCCGGGTGCGGTGCCCAGCGGTGGCTGGCAGGGCATCACCTTCGAGAACGCAGCGGTGGACCCATCCTGTCTGCTGGACCACTGCGTGATCCGCTACGCCAACAGCAGTACCTACGGCGGGGTGCGCTGCAACAGTGCATCGCCCACCATCACCAATACCCGCTTCCAATTCTGCCACAGTGGTGTGCGCGCCGAGGGGGTGAGCAACCCGCTGGTGAACTGGTGCGACTTCCAGAGCCTCACTACGCAAGGGGTGAACAACGTGAGCCAGAACTTCAACATCAACGCGGAGAACTGCTACTGGGGCCACCCCAGCGGTCCCACGCACAGCGGCAACCCCGGCGGCACGGGCGTAAGCGTGACCAACCAGGTGGACTACCTGCCCTTCCAGACCGGTCCCAACGCGCCACTGATGGGCGATGTGAGCCTGAACGGCACGGTGACGGCCTTCGATGCCTCACTGGTGCTGCAGAGCACGGTGAACCTGATCACCCTGAGCCCCCAGCAGGAGCTGGTGGCCGAGGTGAGCGGCAACGGCACGGTGACGGCCTTCGACGCCTCGCTGATCCTGCAGTACACCGTGGGGCTCATCGACAACTTCCCGGTGACGCAGAACATAGGTGGTGGTGGCGGTGGCGGCATGCAGCAGATGAAGCTGCTCACCGAGCCGGCCACCCTGCTGCTGCCCAGCGTACAGGTGGCACCGGGCGACACCTTCTTCGTGGACGTGCTGCTGGGCGATGTGGCGAGCCTGCTGAGCCTGGAGGCCACCCTGGGCTACGATGCCGGCCTGCTGGAGCTGCTGGAGGTGGAGCCCCTGCTGCCGCTTTCCTTCAGCGCGCTGCATGCCACGCCCAGCCCGGGCATCCTGATGCTCTCGGCGGCTTCGGCCTTCCCGCTCACCAGCGATGCGGCCGCGTTCCGCCTGCACTTCGTGGCCAACGCCACCGTGACGGAGAGCACCGCCAGCCTGCTGGACCCGCTGGTGGTGATCCTGGATGAGCAGGATGCCACGGCGCAGGCCCTGGCCGGCGAGGTGCTCATCACGCCCGGCATCACCACGAGCATCATCGACGCATCCTCCCTGCCGCCCCTGGGCATCTACCCGAACCCCAGCACCGATGGCTTCACCGTGGTGTGGAGCGGTGCCACGGCGGGCGAAGCGGTGGAACTGCAGCTCTTCGACAACGCCGGTCGCATGGTATATGCCCTGCGCACCATGCCCGCACAGGGCAGCCGTGGCGTGGAGCTGCGGGTGGAGCGCGGCGCACTGGGCGGTGTGAGCGGCCTGCTCTTCGTGCGCTTGGCGCAGGGTGCGAACGTGGTGTGGGACCGGGTGGTGCTCCAGTAAGGCACGGCCACAACAGCCCCTGCCATGAAGAAGCTCCTCACCTTCCTCGCCGCCGTGGCCGTGCTGGCCACGGCGCGCGCCCAGACCGTGAACATCGCGGCGGGCACCATCACCGGCCAGTTCCCCGGCGATGTGTTCGACCTGCCCATCACGGTGAACACCGACCTGACCGGCCTGAACGTGTTCAGCTTCCAGCTGAGCGTGAGCCGGCCATCGTTCTGCACCTTCCAGTCCATCATCGTGGAGCCGGGGGACCTGCTGCAGGCCTGGGGTACCCCGGCGGCCAGCGCGGGCACCAACGTGCTGGTGAGCGGTGCCGGTGCCGTGCCCCTGAGCGGCAGCGGCGTGCTGTTCCGTATCCGCTTCCAGGCCGTGACGAACGGCACCGCCACGGTATCCTTCACACCCACGGCCAGCAACTTCCTGAACGAGGGTACACCGGGGCTCGCCTTCATCAGCGGTTCGGTGCAGGTGCAGCCCTTCCCCACCATATCGGTGAGCCCCAGCTCGGCCGTGCAGGTCATCGGGGAGAGCCTTAGCCTGAGCGCGTCAGGCGGCCAGGCGCCCTACACCTTCAGCACGCTGCACCCGGCGGTGGGCACGGTGAGCGGTAACCAGTGGAACGCCGTGGGCCAGGGCTTGGGCAAGGCCCAAGCCAATGACGCCAACAGCTTCAGTGGTGCCACCAGCGGCTGGTACGATGTGCGCACCTTCCAGATGGGCATCGGCAACGCCACGGGGCCGGTGACGCAGGAGCTGCGCGTACCGATCACCATGCAGAACCCCTCGGGCGCATCGTTCTTCTCCGGCGAGCTGCAGGTGAACGCCAGCACGCAGATCCAATTGAGCGGCGTGGATGTGCAGGGCTATTTGCTGGAGGGCGCCACGCTCTTCACCAACACGGCAGGAGGCAACGTGCAACTGGCCTTCAGCGGCACAACGGCCATCACACCCGCAGCGGCCACGGACACCTTGTGCTGGCTGAAGTTCACCAAGGTGAACACTGCCAGCGGTGGCTTCTACTCGCTGAGCTATGGAAGTGCCTTGTTCGATGAGCTGCTGAACGCGCGCTTTGGCACGGGCAACGTCAACTTCCAGGCGCTGCCCAACATCACCATCTCGCCCAACACGGCCACGCGGCAGGCGGGGCAGACGCAGCAGTTCACGGCATCGGCCGCTGCGGTGCCGCCGCTCACCTGGGGCGTGACGAACCCGGCGGTGGGCAGCGTCAACGCCAGCGGCCTGTTCACCGCCCTGAACGGCGGCACCACGCAGGTGACGGTGACGGACGCCATCGGCAACACCGCCACGAGTGGCACCATCAGCGTGCACGATGCGGTGCTGCAGATGGTGAGCGGGCAGGGGCCGGTGGGCGGGCAGGTTTGGGTGCCGGTGGTGCTGGGCCCCTCGGTGAACAACGAGCAGGTGTTCTCCTACCAGCTCACCTTCGGGTTCAATGCGTCGCAGTTGTCATTCCAGGCCTGGGAGATCAACGGCACGTTGAGCAATGGATGGACGCCGCTGGTGGTGCCGGGCACGGGGCAGGTGACGGTGGTGGCGGCGGGCGCCACGCCCTTCCAGCCGGGCGGGCTCATCGGCTTCCTGCGTTTCCAGCTGCAGCCGGGGTTCAACAACGGCCAGACATCGAGCGTCACCAGCGTGAGCCGCCTGTTCAACGAGGGCGATCCGGTGGTGATCCACCAGAACGGCACGGTGACGGCCAGCAACGGCGCATGTCCCACCAGCGGCTGCACCAACCCTTACGCCTGCAACTACGACCCGGCCGCCACGTGCGAGGATGGGAGTTGTGCGTTCAACCTGCCCTGCGCGGTGGGGGTGCAGGTGCGGGCCATGTTGGAAGGACCTTACGCCAGCGTTCCCGGCACCATGAACGATGCGCTGCGCAGTGCGGGGCTCATCCCCACTGCGGACCCCTACCCGGCACTGGGCTATGTGCACGTGGGTGCTGGCGGTGGTACCGTGGCACCAGCGGTGTTCAGCGTGGCGGGCAACAATGCCATCGTGGACTGGGTTGTGCTGGAGTTACGGTCCGCAGGTGATGCCGCTGCGATCGTGGCCACACGGTCCGCCCTGGTGCAACGCGATGGGGATGTGGTGGCGCTGGACGGGGTCTCTCCCGTATCGTTCACCATGCCGCCGGGCAACTACTTCGTGGCCCTGCGGCACCGCAACCACCTCGGAGTGATGACCGCTGCACCGGTGACCCTGGGCGCTGTGCCGGCCGTGGTGGACTTCACTTCGGGCTCCACCACCACCTACGGCAGCGACGCTCAACGAGCGATCACCGGCACCTTCCCCACACGTGCGCTCTGGGCCGGCGATGTGGACCGCAACAACGTGGTGCGCTACACCGGCCCGGCCAACGACCGCGACCCCCTGCTCCAAGTCATCGGCGGCAGCGTGCCCACCAACACCACCACCGGCTACCTGCCGCAGGATGTGAACATGGACGGGGTGGTGCGCTACGTGGGCGCTGCCAACGACCGCGACCCCATCCTGCAGACCGTGGGCGGCAGCATACCCACCAACACCCGCTCCGGCACCCTCCCCTGATCGCGGCCACCAGGAACACATGACCCGACCACGTCTTTTTCACCTTGTCATGGCCCGCTCCTGCATGTTGATTTGTCCCGCTGTGAACGCCGTACCACCCACCGCATGCCGCTCCCGCGGTACGCATGGATGATGCGGAGCGCACCGCACCCGAAGTAGAACGTTCAACCTCCCTTGGAAATGTTCCGCAACACGACCCCGCAACGCCTCGGCCGCCTCTCCCTTCCTGCGCTGCTGGCCACCCTCGGCGCCCTCTTCGGCCCGGAGGCGAGCCACGCCCAGCGGGTGCTGCCCTTCGGAGAAGGCAGCACAGGAGGCTTGGGCGCGTATGACATGATCGTGCACGAGGACCGGCTCTACGTCGCCGGGCTCTACACCTCCTTCCTGGGCAACCCCCGCCGCAACATCCAGGCGTGGGATGGAAGCACCTTCCACGACCTGCCGGGCGCCTTCACCAACGCACCCCAACGCGTGCGCGACCTGGCGGTGTTCAACGGTGAGGTGATCGCCACGGGGAACGAAGCCACGTTCGGACACGTGGCGCGCTGGGACGGTGCTGCCTGGCAGACCATGGGCAGCGGCCTGGCCGCACAAGGCCGCGCGCTCTGCATCCACAACAACGAACTCTACGCGGCCGCGAACGATGGTTCCGTGAGCCGGTGGGACGGCGGCGCCTGGCAGCCCGTGGGGGCGGCCTTCAACGGGGCCGTGGCTTCCCTGGAGTCGCACAACGGCGCGTTGTACGCCGGCGGCGCGTTCGACTTCGATGTGGACTCCACCCAGCAATTGCGGCGGCTGGTGCGATGGACCGGTGCCGTCTGGGAGGAAGTGGGCACCGGCTTGAACGCATCCGTGTCCGACATGCTATCCACCCCCGAGGGTCTCGTGGTGACCGGCTCCTTCAGCACCGCAGGCGACGGCACCCTGCAACTGCCCCGGTGGACGGTCTATGATGGCGCCACGTTCTCACAGCCTACGGACTCCATTCCAGGTACGCAGATCGAAGCCGTATGCGCGCATCCCGATGGCGGCATCCTGCTCGGCAACAGCTCTGCTGCGCTTTGGGTGAACAACAACGAGGTGCGCGCCATCCGCTACCGATCGCTGCGCGCGGCAGTCAACTTCGGCGGCGAACGGCTGATCGGTGGCTTGAGCAGTATCTCCTACTCCGATGTGGGCATTGTGGGTCGCCTGCTGGATGGCAACGACCTGGACCACCTGAACGTGAACCAGCTTAAAGCCGACGCCACCCCGTCCACGAACCTGTTCTTCGACCCGTGGAATAACAGGCCAGGATTCGAAGCGCCACAGGGTAGCGGGGTGTATGCCATCTACTCCGCTTCTCCTTGGGTCACCGGCTTCCACAACGGTACGATGCACAGCGCGGCCCCCACCTACGACAACCAACCCGCACCCACTGCGGGGCCGCACGCTGCGGTGATGGATGCCGATTTCTACGAGCGCTACTACCAGGTATGGAAGCTGGACCAGGCCACCATCGCCCAGCATGCCCAGCAATGGGACCAGAGCGGCTATGTGATGCCGTATGCCATCACCACCTGGCCGGGCAATGGCAATGTGGACAACGGCGAGCCGGCCCGGTTGGCGCCCTTCAAGGACCTGGACAACGACGGGCTGTATGAACCAGCCAGCGGCGAATACCCCTTGATCCGCGGCGACCAGGCCGTCTATTTCATCCTCCACAGCGAGCAGGATGCCGACAGCCTACATCCGCCCATGCAGTTGGACCTGCATGTGATGCACTACGCCTACAACACGGCGGGCAATGCGGACCTGCAGCACACGGTCTTCACCAACTACCGCATCGTGAACCGCGGCGACCTGGACTTTACCGGCGTTCGCTTTGGCGCCTTCACCGACATGGATCTGGGCTATGACAGCGATGATCTTGCCGGCTGCGATTCGCTGCTCGGGCTGTTCTTCAACTACAACGGCGATGGGCTGGATGAGCCCGGCTTCGGGTCGCCCGGTTATGGTGCGAACATACCCGCACAGGGCGTGCTCTTCCTGAACCAGGCCATGAGCGCGCACAACGCCATTTGTCGTTCAGCGGGCTTCGTTACCCCTTTGGAGGATGCAATCTATGGCACCTTTCAAGGAGCCCCCTTCGCCCAACCCTTGAGCCCACTGGACCACCCCACACACTTCGAGTACCCAGGCGGGGCATGGGTGGACCAACTCAACAGCTGCTCCGGTCGGTATGCCGTGGGCTCCTCCGGTCCCTTCACGCTCAACGCCGGCGACACCTTGTGCGTGGACCTGGCCTACCCCTGGGCACGTGCGGCCAGCGGCGATCCGCTGGAAAGCCTGGAAGCGCTCCGCACCCGGGCGCAGGCGGTGAAGAACTGGTACCAGGCCCAGGCCTGGGATTGCGGGGAGGTGGAGGACATCATCACCCGCCTCGATGATATGGGCAGCACAACCGGGCTGAAACTCCATCCCAATCCGGCGAACAGCTGGGTGGTGGTGGAGCGCGGTGAATGGAATGGCCCAGCGAGATTCCACTTGATGGATGTCTCGGGCCGTTCATTGCTGGACCAAAGCGGCAACGGGCCATCGGTGACGCTTGATCTGGCCGGCATCGCCCCCGGCAGCTACCTCGTGGTGGTGGACGATGGCACACAGCGCCACACCCGCACCCTGGTGATCACCCACTGACACAAGATCCCGGCACCCATGTTCCGCCTTGCCCGCCTGCTTGCCTCCTGCACTGCCTTCGTCGCCATGTCCGATGTGCTGCCGCAGTGCACCAGTTGGTGCGTGAACACCGGCACCGCATACATCAGCCAAACGCCTTCCTGTTTTGGCGAGAGCTACGCGATCACCATCGCTGGTGAGTATAGCTGGAACAGTTGGTCGGGAGGGACCAGCGGGACATTCAGCATTGGCCCGGGTACCTACACCATCCAGTTCATCAGCAACTGCTACACCCAGACACCCTACCAGTATTGCTGTCAGCAGTGCTACGATGAGTTGGGGAACCTGTACTGCTGCCTATCCTGCACCGCCTGCGAACAATACAACTACACCAGCGAGCACAGCGTCACCATCATCATACCCGAGTATCCCTGCACCATGGACGGTAGCGCCGCAGGGCACGCACCATCCGTGTTCGGGTGCAGTGATGGCTCCATTACCTATAGCGGCACCACCAATGCCTGCAACGGTTTCTTGGTCTATGGACCCAATGGATGGCAGGGGCAAGGCAATGGCACCATCACCGGGCTCGCGGCGGGCCAATACACGTTGTACTTCTACAGCGATCCCGGGGGCTGTTACGATGAGGTGCTCGTCACCGTGCCCTCCGGCCCCTGCACGCTCAGTGCCGCCATTTCCGCCGAGGATGCCTCCAGCACTGTCTGCGCGGATGGCTCCATATCCGTGACCGGGAACTCCGGGACCTGCCTCCCATGGTCCCTCTGGATAAGCCGGGACGGCACGGAACAGTTCTGGGGGAGCTTTGCGGATGGCGAGACCGTCACGATCCCGTCGCTGCTGCCCGGCAACTATTCCGTGGGCCTTGAGCACAGCGATGGGGAGGGCACCTGCCAGCAGCAGTACCCGGTCAGCATCACCTCACCCGGCTGCCTCTTCCCCTTCACCACCGCCACCGTGGAAGCAACCGCCGGTGGTGCCTGTGCCGATGGGCGCATCGTGCTCACCAACAACACCGGCTGCGACCAACTGGTGAGCATCCATGCTGCGGATAGCACCACCTTGATCGGCACGTACTGGCATTCCTGGTATGCGAACGATACCGTGCCCGCCCTCTTCAACGCCGGCACCTACTTGGTGCGGGCGTTCAGTCAGGCCTACGACCCCTTCACACAACAGACCATTACATGCGACCAATGGAGCAGCGTGGTGGTGGGTGAACCCTGCCAGCTGGATGCCTCGGCATGGACCACGGCGCCCTCCAGCCTGGCCTGTTCGGATGGGTCCATCCACCTTACCAGCGCGATGGGCGGCTGTTTCCAGCAGCAGGCACAGCTCTATCGCCTTGGGGGACCATCCCCTGTTCAGAACGCGCAGGCGGAACAGGGCGACACCATCCGGTTCTCGGAATTGATGCCCGGCACCTACGTGCTCCACACCCAGCAGTTCCCCTGGATGCCGGGGGGATGCGAACAACGGGACACCCTCACCGTGGCCAATCCCGGCTGCCTCTTCCCCTTCACCACCGCCACCGTGGAAGCAACCGCCGGTGGTGCCTGTGCCGATGGGCGCATCGTGCTCACCAACAACACCGGCTGCGACCAACTGGTGAGCATCCATGCTGCGGATAGCACCACCTTGATCGGCACGTACTGGCATTCCTGGTATGCGAACGATACCGTGCCCGCCCTCTTCAACGCCGGCACCTACTTGGTGCGGGCGTTCAGTCAGGCCTACGACCCCTTCACACAACAGACCATTACATGCGACCAATGGAGCAGCGTGGTGGTGAACTGCGCGGCGCAGGTCTCGCTCAGCGGTCGCGTATTGTTGGAGGGACCGTACGACCCAGGCAGTGGCCTGATGCATGATCACCTGCGCATCGCCGATCTGATCCCTGCTACGGAACCATACACGGCCCTGGGCCACGTGGACGTTGCTACAGACGGCTCGGTCGGCCCCAGCGTGTTCGCCACGACGGGGAACAACGCCATCGTGGACTGGGTGCTGCTGGAACTGCGGGACCCCACCGATCCCGCGCTCATCCGGGCCAGCCGTGCGGCACTGGTGCAGCGCGATGGGGACCTGGTGGCAGAGGACGGCTTCTCCCCTGTTCCCTTGCCCCTGCCAGCGGGATCATACCTGGTGGCCGTGCACCATCGCAACCACCTGGGGTGCATGACCGCCCAAGCGGTCGCCATGGACCTCCAACCCGTTCCGGTTGACTTCACCAGCCCCGCGCTGATCACCCACGGCACCGATGCCCGCAGGGCCCATGGCAGTACCATGCTCCTGTGGGCCGGCGATGTGGACCACAACAAGGTGGTGCGCTACACCGGCCCGGCCAATGACCGGGACCCCTTGCTGCAGACCATCGGTGGCGCCGTGCCCACGGCCACGCTCACCGGCCAATACAGGGCTGAGGACGTGAACCTCGACGGTGAGGTCAAGTACGTGGGGCCCGCGAACGACCGCGACCCCATCCTGCAAAGCATCGGTGGCACCACCCCCACCGCCACGCGAACAGCACACGTACCGTGAACGCCACGGCTGTGCACTGCTGCCCACCTATAAGACCCCGCACTGAACCCCTGCTTTCACAACACACGCAACACCCACACACCCATGAAGACCTACCCCAACCCCGCTTTCGCACTGGCGCTCGCAGCAGCCCTTTTCGCTGGCTGCACCAAGGAGGACAAGGAAGCCCTTGCCTTGGAGGCCGAACTGCTCATGCAGTACAATGCCATTGAGCTCACCGTGGAGCCCGGCACCTACGACGGGACCGTTGAGTTCGCCCTGAGCTTCAACGGACAGGAACTGCAGGACCTGTTGAGCCGCAACGGCTACAGCATGGAGCAGCTGCAGGAGTTCCAGTTCACCAAGGCCGAGCTGCGCATCCTCACCCCTGAGGAGCAGACCTTCGACGTGGTGGATGCCGTGGCCATGAAGCTGGCGCTGGGAGGGACGAACGACCGGACCATCGCCGCGCTCGATCCGGTGCCCGACGGCGTGCGCGAGGCGCTGCTGGTGCTCAATGAAGTGAACGTGGCCGACATCCTGCGCAATGACCAGGCTTCGCTGAAGCTGACGGCCAACATGAGCGGGGAGCTCACCGAGCCGGTGCTCCTGCGCGCCGACCTGGGCGGCCGGGTGGTGGTGCGTCCCTAAGGGTAGCAGCTGCACCTGCCATGCGAGCCATGAAGGAGGCCTGGGCGCTGCTGATCGGCCTGCTGGCGCCGGGCCTCCTTGCCGTGCAGGCCCAGTACGGCGTGGGCATCGCCGGCGGCACCTGGGAGGGCGTCTGGGGCGTGGCGGCCCAGCCTGCCGCCCTGATGCTGAACCCCGACCGCGCGGAGATCAACCTCTTCCGCGTGGGGGCCGACCTGGACAACAGCTACCTCTTCCTGGGCCGTGAAGAGCTCGGGCTCTTCGGCTTCGGCCGTCGCATCCGCGTGGATACCGCGCGCCTCGAGCTGGGGGCCTCCTCCCTGGACCGCGAGCGCGCGGTATCCATGGACGCGCGGTTCATGGGGCCTTCCTTCTCCCTGCGCCTGGGCGACCGCCATGCCGTGGCCTTCAGCAACAGCGTGCGTGTGGCGTTCACCGCGCTGGACCTGGACGACCTGGCACGCAAATTCGGCATCGACACCATCACGGTGGAGAACGGACGCCCCCGGCGGGTGAGCGAGGCGACCATCCGCGCCAGCGCCCTGAGCTGGACCGAACACGCCCTCAGCTATGCACGCACCATCCCGCTGGGGCCGGGCCGGCGGCTGCACCTGGGCATCTCCGCCAAGTACCTCCTGGGCATCTACGCGCTCTCGGTGGAGAACGAGGCCCCGCTGCTGAGCGCCCTGAACGACTCCGTGGTGGGCGTGAGCGAGGTGAACCTGCGCTATGCCGCGGTGACCCTGGCCGACGATCCGTGGAAGGGTGGCCTGCCGGGCCTGGTCCATGGACATGGCTGGGGCATGGACGCCGGTGTGATCTACGAGGTGGTGCCCGTGCTGGACTCCAGTGGCACCACGGCACCGGGCAGGCACGCCCTGCGCCTGGCCGCATCGGTCACCGATGTGGGCCACATCCACTTCACGCGCGAAGCCCACCGGTACGCCATCCGCGATGGCCGCACCACGGTGCCCGCCCTCGAGGACTTCTCCGTGGGTAGCGCGAGCCAGCTGGACACCGCCCTCAGCTCCCTGCTCCTGGGCAGCCCCTACGCCTCCCGCCAGGCTGCCGGCTTCCGACAGTACCTGCCCACAGCGCTCCATGCCAGTGCGGATTACAGCCCGGTGAAAGGCTTCGCCCTGCGCCTGGCGGTGGTCACCGAGCTCGTCTCCCCCACCCGCGGGCCGGCCGTGCGCGAACAGTTGAGCCTGACGCCGCGCTTCGAAACGCGCAACTTCTGCGCCGCGCTCCCAGTGAGCATCGACGCCTTTGGCAACTGGGGCTTCGGTGCCATGCTGCGCGTGGGCGGATTCATGATCGGCACCGACCGCATCGGAGGGCTCTTCGGGGTGAACGACCTGCGCGGCGCGGACCTGTACTTCGGGGCGAAAGTGCGCCTGAAGGGACGCACAGCAGCGCACCGGTGAACGGCCCCTCCGCGTGGGTGGCCCTGCACTACCCACCAGCCCGGTCCTCCACCCGGGTACTATTCACAGTCCCCGACCACGTATTTTTCACCTGTGGGGACACCCGTAGCCACCGTTGATTTGCCCCCGAACAACACCAAAGCCATGTCACAACGATCTTCCCAGTCCGGCACAAGCTCCCTGCTGACACGCCGCGCGAAGTTGTATCGCGGGTCAGAACTGACTCAAGCGAACGGGGTCTTCAAAAGGCAATTCAAGCTCAACAAGCCCGGCGATCTCACGAACGACCCGAAAGACCTGGAGGGGACTTCCGTAAAGATCAGCTTGGGATCGATCGAAGGCGTGGAGGCCGCCCTGCTGGGCAGGTATGGCGCTCACGTACGGGGCATCTATTTCGACTATGGCATAAGTGGGATGGATTTCTGCCCGGTGGTTCGCTTCATGTTCCCAGACTTCACAGCCAAGGGGGATCTAAAGCTGTTCGAAGAGCGATACAAGGTGGTCGGTTCTGACCTGGTGGAGATCACCGCTTCGGCTGCGAATGATCTCACAGCCCTTTATCAGGAAAGGATCCGCATATTCCCAACGGACACCACCACACACAGGGCCCACGCAAACCATGGTACCTACCCCGACCCACAGGCCGAGTGGTTCGCCTACGCCGACAACGTGAATAAACTGATCACGGACAACATCCAGCAACAGGCAGCTGATACAACGCTCCCGCCAGTGAAGCACTTGGTGGTCACCTGTATCTCTGAAGTGCTGGAATATGGGGCGATGGCACTGCATGGTGCAGGGCCCGAATACCGGCACATGCTCGCGCTTCATACAGCTACCGAAAATGGTGACCTGTTAGGTACAACAACGATACCTCCCTCCGGAAGTTATGCCGGTCTCGCCATGGACCTCGGCCACCTCTGCCCGCCGCGCTGCAAGAAGGTGTTGTGAACGCGGCC
>CAYZBO010000006.1:0-20751 GCA_964476665.1 uncultured Chryseobacterium sp.
TCCACCTCCAGGATGCCCTTGAGCAGGTGGCCGTTCTCGAGCATCTGCTGGCCGTATCCCGTGGCGATGGTCTGCGCCTGTTGGATGGCCTGCTGGGAGCGGATGGTGAATTTGTTGAGGTCCATTTTGCTACAGGCGCGCAGCCTGTTCGGTGTTAGGTTTCTGTTCGGTCATTCAAGGTCGACCCAGTGTGTCGACGGTATATCGCCTTTTCTTGCAGATCGGGCGCAGCGCATCCCTCAAAGCTTGAACCGATCCATGATCCAGGAAATTGTGGCAGTTGTGACCGGACGGACCTGCTAATAAGTCGCTTGGGTTCAAGTTCTTACCGACGATCTGGCGGGTGATACGTTGGCCGCATAACGGGCTGTTCGCTTTGGTGTCTTCGGCCCTGTTTGCTGTTGCGAGGCCTGCCTTTGCCGGTAGGCAGGTTCCGGGGGCTGCTCCTTCGTCACAGCCTCCTCGCACCGCGCACCCGCCAGCCCTTGCCGTCGGCTAGCCGCCGCTGCTATCCTGGGCGCGGGTTCCCGGTCGGACCGGAGCTACCCCTTACAACAACGGTCCTCTCGTTCATGGAACAGCTTCTACTTTAGGCCGATCGCTCATGGACTTCGCACCCATCGCCGCCGGTGATCGTGCCGCTTTCGAGGCGCTCTTCCGCCTACACTACAGGCCGCTGTGCGCCTTCGCCATGGGCTATCTGAAGGATGGCGACAAGGCCGAGGACCTCGTCCAGGAACTGTTCCTTCGCCTCTGGCTGGACCGTGAAAAGCACGGCGGGGTGGTGCATGTCAAGGCATACCTCTACGCATCGGTCCGCAATCGGTGCATCAACGCCACGCAGATCACCAGACGCTTGGTTCCATTGGAGGAGGGCACCCATGCAGCGGCTGAACCGACCATGGCAGAGGACGAGCACCAGGAGCGTATTGCACGGGTGCAAGCGGCGGTCGCAGCCCTTCCGCCAGAGCGCCAGCGGATCTTCGTGCTCTGCAAGTACGAAGGGCTGAAGTACCAACAGATCGCCGATCGCTTGGGGATCTCAGTGAAGACCGTGGAGAACCAGATGGGCAAGGCGCTGAAGGACCTCCGCAGCGAATTGGCGGATCTGGTGCCCTTGCTGCCCTGGCTGTTCTTTTTGGGTGGGGGCGATGGGGGTATTGGATAGGTCGACTGTCATAGAAGCGCGAACGTGGATACCAACGAGACCATCACCAGCGAGGAACTTGCCGCCTATGTGGCCGGTGAGTTGGACCCAGAGCAGGCGCAACGGGTGGAACGCTGGGCTGCGCAGCGCATTGATAATGCTGAGGAATTGCGGCGCTTGCAGGAGACATGGACCATGGTGGGTTCGGCCGATGCGCCATCAGCCGATACACCGGATATTGATCGCGCCTGGGACCGGCTGAACGCGCGCATGAACGAGGCGGAAGGTGCGGTGGTCCGGCCGTTGTGGAGCACCTGGCGTACCTGGCTTGCTGCGGCCGCGATGCTTGCCATGGTCTTTACGGCCTACCGCACTTGGGTGAACGTACCCACGGTCCACGTTGCACAGAGCACTGCACGCACCGTGCTGCTGGAGGATGGTAGCTCCGTTGTGCTGTCACCCGGTGCGCAACTGTCAGAACGCATGGGCCGGCATCGTCGGGTTGAGATGGAGGGCACCGTCTATTTTGAGGTACGCCACGACGCGGAACGCCCCTTTGAGGTGCAGGCCGATGACGTTGTTGTCACGGTGCTCGGAACCTCCTTCGAAGTGCGTTCCGCTACGGATACGTCCGCGTTCGCGGTGCGTGTGCGAACCGGTCGGGTAAGGGTGAAGGCGGGAGGTGCTGAACTGGTGCTGGAGGCTGGTGATCGCGCCCGTTATGACAAGCGATCGCTGCTTGAACGTACACCAGCCCCACCGGCCGAGGTCTGGGGTGAGCGGATACTGCAGTTCTCACAGGCCCCATTGTCGCGGGTGGTGGCGGAATTGGGACGGATGTACCAGGTGCACGTCGTGCTTGCCAACCCGTCCTTGGAGCGTTGCCAGCTTACCGCAGAATTCGATGATGAGCCGATCGGATCGATCCTGCAGGTCATCGCGGAGACGTTCGCACTGGAGCTGAAGCGGACCGACAGCGGGGACTATGAACTGAACGGTGATGGCTGCTGATCCCCGGGTCTTGCGTGCGTTGGCTGTGGTCGTTGTGACGGTCATGTGTGGCCTGGTCCGTGCGCATTCACCGTCTATCGCAAAGCGCTCGGTGACCATCCAGGCACAAGGCATCACAGTTGCCCGTGCGCTCGATCTGGTAGCCCGGGAGGCCGACTGCAAGCTCAGTTACAATGCTGCATCGGTCCCTGTGGACAGCATCATCGACCTGTACTGCACTTCAATGCCGGTGGAGCACGTGCTGAAGCGTGTGCTACCGGCGCACCTGCAATGGAAGGAAAGTGGAGCCCACTTGATCATTCTCGCGAGACCGGTCGGTGGGCATCGCGTACAGGTGATCGGCAAGGTGGTGGACCTGTCAACTGGCGTTCCGTTGGCTTCCGTCTCGCTGTATGAGGTGGGGCGATCCAAGGTAGCCTTGACCGGTCGTGATGGCGCTTTCGTCCTGGACCTGCATGGTGATCGTGAACAGAGTCCTGTGCGATGTACCCGCCACGGCTACGCTGACACGGTCGTATTCGTGACACCGTCCACCACGCGTATCGCCTTGCGGGCTGACCCCGCTGCCTACGCTGATCTTGTTGATCCGCGGTGCAGCTGGGATCGTTGTTCAGTGGAGGAGTTGGGGGTGCCGCGTCTGCTCATCACGACGTCCAACACTGCGTTGACCCGCAGCTTTGACCTGACCGAACGGCGTCCGTGGCAGATCTCACTGATCCCGAGCGTAGGTACCAACGGGCAACTGTCCGGTACCGTTGTGAACACCATCTCTTTGAACGTGCTCGGCGGATATGCGCGTGGTGTGGAGGGGGTGGAGGTGGCGGGTGGAGTGAACCTCCTCCGCAACGATCTGCGCGGCGTGCAGGTGGCCGGTATCGGTAATGTCATCGGTGGGACCAGCGACGGTTTTCAAGTGGCAGGGGCCGCTAATCATGTCATGGGCATGGTCAAAGGGTTTCAGGTCGCTGGCGCAACCAATACGGCTTGGGATACGCTCAGTGGCGTGCAGCTATCCGGCGGGGTCAACATGGTCAGGCGTGGGATGTCCGGTACCCAGGTGAGCGGTGCGCTGAACCTTGCCCTGGGGAATGTGGATGGCGTGCAGGTGAGCGGTGGTGTCAATGGTTCCCTGGGCTGGGTCAATAAGGTGCAGGTGGCCGGCGCCTTGAACTATGCAAAAGGCGTTTCCGGTGCACAGGTCGCCGGCGGGGTCAACATAGCCCGTGGTCCAGTGGGTGGTGGTCAGGTGGGTTTCGGAGCCAACTATGCAGCCGATGTGGATGGAGGCCAGGTTTCGTTCGGGTGCAATGTGGCCATCGACTCGGTTACCGGCGGGCAAGTGGGTATCGCTGCCAACTACGCGCGGGTGGTGGAGGGTGGCCAGGTCGCCGTTGGGCTGAACGTGGCCTCCGGTACGGTCAGGGGTGCACAGGTGGGTGTGGTGAATGTTGCCCGCCGGGCCCTGGGTGCACAAGTGGGCATCCTCAACATCAGCGACACGATCTCGGGCGTCGCGGTCGGGCTGCTCACCATCGCACGCACCGGTTACCATCGGTTCGATGTGTTGCGTTCGGACGTTCTGCCACTAAGCCTGCATCTGCGCACCGGACTGCGCAACTTCCATAACATCCTGGGGTACTCGCCCGCGGTGGAACCCTCAGGAAGATGGGGCTTCCTCTATGGGTTCGGCTCCAGTCCGAGGTTGGGGAAACATGGCCAGCTGGATATCACCCTTACAGCTGAGCAGGTCACCGAACAGAGCGCATGGGTGGACGCTGTGAACCTGGTGGGGCGCTTCGGCGTGGCCTATGGTGTGCTGCTGGCTGATCGCGTTTCTCTGGTGGCAGGGCCTGTGCTGAACGGTCTCGTCTCCGATCATCGCGATACGGACACCGGTGCCTTCCTCAGCACCTTGCTACCCAGTATCAACATGCTCGATCGCGTGAGCGGGAATTTCCGCTTCGGTCTGTGGATGGGCTGGAGCGTGTCCTTCGGCCTGCAGTTCTGACCACGTTGATTTTTTTTTCGCACCCCGCGTAGGGGTATTTGTGGGATGGGCTGTCCTAGGTTCAGAACAACGGACAACCATGAACACACGTTCCCTTCTGCTCGCAGGCTCCTGCGCCCTTTGTCTTTCTTCAACCAACTCGTTCGCACAGGCGCCAAAGCCTGTGGACGAAGGCATGCGGACCCTGTTGGGTGGCCGCACGGATATTCATCATGGCGGTTGGGGAGCACCCACCAGCCACTACACGCGACTGCTCGATCAGGATGCATTGTTGGTCGGAGCACGAGGCGGTTGGCTCATCGACCACCGAGTGACGATCGGCCTGGCTGGTCATGGTCTTACCACCGTAGTGCGCAATCGGGCTTATGACGCCATGCTCGTTGAGCAGGCCATAGAGCTTCGTCGACCCAGTGCCCTGAGCCTCGGTTATGGGGGGCTCCTGATCGAGCCGATCATCGCATACCGCTCACCGGTGCACATCAGCCTGCCGATCATCATCGGTGCTGGTGGTGTCGCATATGCCCAGCAACGCGCGGTCACACAGGAGGATGACGTGCTCGGCTATCGCTGGGACGATGGTCAAGCGTTCTTCGTGGTGGAGCCGGGGATCGACCTCGAGCTCAACCTCATTCCCTTGGTCCGTCTCGGCGTAGGGGCTTCCTATCGCTACACGTCGGATCTTGATCTGCCTGCCACTGCCAAGGATGCATTGCACGGCCTCAATGTTGGTTTCTCCATCAAGGTCGGACGGTTCTAATGCAGCGAACCATGAATAACCGATTGAACCTTGCGCGGCTCTTGTCCGTCCTGCTTGGGGTGATGGTCAACAGCGTTTCCGCGCAGCTCACCACACAGACCGTTCGCGGTTCGGTCGTCGATGCGGACACGCGCATGGGGCTGCCAGGCGCCACGGTCATCGTGCTCGGTTCCGATCCGATACTGGGTGCCACCACCGATGCGGACGGGCGGTTCATCATCCGTGCCGTTCCGACCGGTCGCTTCGACCTGCAGGTGCGCATGCTCGGGTTCGATGAGCAACGCCTGGCCAGCATGCTTCTCACCAGTGCGAAGGAGCTTGTTCTAGACATCGCACTTCAGACGAGCATGAACCAGCTGCAGGAGTTCGAGGTCACCGCTAAAGAGCGCAAGGACCAGGCGCGCAACGATATGGCCACTGTAAGCGCGCGGCGCATCAGTGTGGAGGAGACCTCTCGCATTGCTGGTGGTATCAACGATCCCGCCCGGATGGTAGGCACCTTCGCCGGCGTGGCAACTGACCCCATGGGCAACAATACCATCGTGGTTCGCGGCAACTCACCCAAGGGTGTACAGTGGCGTCTGGAAGGCATGGAGATCCCCAACCCCAACCACTTTGCCGATGATGGGTCAACGGGTGGACCGATCAACGTACTGAACAGCGACATGATCGACGACTCCGACTTCTACACGGGAGCCTTCGGTGCAGAGTATGGCAACGTGACCAGTGCCGTGTTCGACATGCGCTTGCGCAAAGGCAACGACCGAAAGCGTGAATACACGTTGAAGGCAGGGGTGCTTGGTACGGACCTCACGGCGGAAGGCCCACTGCCCGGAGTACCTGGTGGCTCCTACCTGGCCAACTACCGCTACAGCACCCTGGCGTTGTTGGACGAAGCTGGTATCGTCGACTACGACGGTGTTCCGCGTTACACCGATGCAGCGTTCCATGTGCGCATACCGTCCAAAGCGATGGGCACCTTCTCCCTCTTCGGTATCGGGGGGCGAAGCAGCATAAGCTCACGCGATGAGAGCGAGGCTGGGGACACCCTGTTCTCCACCACGGAGTTCGGTTCGCGCATGGGGGTGATGGGACTGACCAACACCCGAACACTGGGGAGCAACAGCTTCATCTACACCACGGTCGCCATCAGTGGCAATGGCAGCAGTACGGACTATCGGGAGTCTCCGGCGCCAGGCGAGATACCCGTGCAGCAGCGCCATGCCAGCGATCTTTCCAAATGGACGATCAGGGGTACGACCACATTGAACGTACGGCTAACGGCTGCGCACAAGCTGCGAGCGGGCCTCATCGTCGCAGCGGACCGTTTCCGGATGCGCTCAGATTCCTGGGACCCGGACCGCGCACGATTGATCACAGAGCTGGACCGGAATGGTTCTGCAGCGATGACACAGGCGTTCATCAGTTGGAAATGGCGATGGAACGAGCAATGGACCATGACCAGTGGTGTGCATCTGCTGGCATATGACATCAACCGGCAGATCAGCGTTGAGCCCCGCCTGGCATTGCGCTATGAGCCGCAGGCCGGGCAGGCCTTCACCTTCGGTGCTGGGTTGCATTCTAAGCCTGTGGGCCTTATGACCCAGCTTGTGCAACGCAGCGATGCGGAGGGTGTCATCAGTTCACCGAACCGGGACCTCGGCTTTTCACGTGCGGCGCATGCCGTGCTGGGCTATGAGCGTATGCTGGCAGAGGACATCCAGTTCAAGGCTGAGGCTTACTACCAGTACTTGTTCGATGTGCCGGTGGAGAACGACCCGGGTAGCAGTTACAGCGAGAGCAACACGGTGGAGTGGTTCAGTGACCGGGCCTTGGTCAATGCCGGGGTCGGCTACAGCCGCGGCGTGGAGCTCGCGCTGGAGAAGTTCTTCACCCGGGGGTATCACTGCATGGTCACCACATCTCTAAGCGATACACGCTACAAGCCCTTGGATGGGATGTGGTACAATGGTCGCTTCAACATGGGTGTCGTGGCCAATGCCTTGGGCGGAAAAGAGTGGAAGCTTGGCGTCCACAAGGGTAAGGATCGGGTGCTCATGGCCGGGTTGCGATACTCCGTGCAAGGCGGCATGTACAGCACGCCCATCGATCTCGCGGCAAGCATTGATGCTGGTGAACAGCGTGAGGCAGGGGAGGCCTGGAGCGTCAAGGGCGAGCCGATCCACAAGTTGGACATGGTGTTGAGCTATCGTGTAGGTCGTCCCAAGGTGAGCCACGAATTCAAGGCCGACGTGCAGAACGTGATGAACGCGGATACCCAGGTGATGACCTATTTCAACCCTACCTCGCAACGTATTGAAGGGGTCTCACAGTTGGCCATACTACCGGTGCTTCAATACACGATCAGGTTCTGAAAGCAACGGAGGGAAAATGAAGAAGGGGGCACAGCGCCCCCTTCCCTGGTTCAAGAAAGTAGGTTCATCACTTCTTCCAGTACATCCGGGTGATGTAGATACCCGTACCGTCATCCTTCCCAGCATCGGCCTCAACGCCGGCGGTGATGTGGATCAGTTGCCAGCCTTCAGCAGCGAGCTTGCTCATCTTGTCCATCACCATGGCATCATTGCTGGCGATGTTCTGGAAATTGATGCCCACTCCGCTGTAGAAGTTGAGCAGCTTGGTCTCTTTGAAATTATCGACCTTCAGATCGCTGCGGTCAACATCACCTTGGTCGCTCTTCTTGCCATCCGTACGGACGGTGGTAGCCGCGTCGGAGTCAATGATCGAGGTGCTCTCGATCAGTCGCGAACGACCGATACCCATTGGTACGATGCTCTCAACGATGGTGATGACCTTGAACTGTTGCGCGCTAAGGTCAAGGGTGGCGGTGAGCGCCAGGAAAAGGAGGCACATGCTACGTTTCATGCAGGAGAGGAATTGGGTTGTTTGGAGTGAAGGGTTGCTTATCGGACGGTATGACCTGTCCCAATGGCGTGCCGAACTTATCACAAAACCCGCCGAACAGTACGCAGTCGGTGGCTGTACTGTCCCGCTTCCCGGTCGTAGATCCCCTGATGGTCGAGCTTGTCCATGCGCACCCGCCCGCTGGCGTGGGCGATGCGGAGGTCGCCATCATCGCCCCGGGTGAGGATGAGCCCCACATGCACGATACGCCCCTCCTCATTCTCGAAAAAGGCCAGATCACCTGGTTCACAGAGGTCGAGCAGTTCAATGGCGTCACCTTCAAGGGCCTGTTGGCTGGCATCGCGCGGCAGGTAGATCCCCATCAGGATGAAGATCATCTGCGTGAGACCGCTGCAATCCACGCCCCACGGGGTGCGGCCACCCCAGAGGTAGGGGGCGCCGAGGAAGGGGTGGAGATAGAACTCGATCAGGTCCGCACGCTCCAGTTCGGGTCGATGGTTCGTTACCGCTTGTACCGCGATGCGGCGGTCCTGCCACAGGATGGCACCCTGTTCGTAGTACGGAAGCACCGATCCGTAAGGCAGTACCACTTGGCGATCACCCAGGTCCACAAAGCAGTTCGGTGCGATCACCCGCAGGTCCGGGTCGGTGTTGGGCGTGTTGCACACCAACAGCTGCTTGTTGTCGACCCATCCTTCATAGCCATCGTGGTCGAACCGAAGCCGGCTCCAAGCTCCCTTGCGCTCCAAGACCTCAGCTGTCTCACCGAACAACCACTGCGTGACCAGTTCCGCGCGATCGCTCGGCTCAGCGCGTACAGGCACTACGGAAAGGGGGCAGATGACGGAGGACATGATCGGGTGCATGCTGATGCTGTTGCGCGTTACGTGTTGCGTACTCCGGAACTCGCAACACGTAACGCGTGCGAGCCTGCGGGATGCTTACAGTGCTTCGATCACGATCGCGCTTGCACCACCGCCACCGTTGCAGATGCCGGCTGCACCGTACTTGCCACCATTCTGCTTCAGCACGTTGATGAGCGTGACGATGATGCGGGCACCACTGCAGCCGAGCGGGTGGCCCAGGCTCACGGCACCGCCGTTCACGTTCACCTTTGCGGGGTCCAGGCCCATCAACTTGGTATTGGCGATGCCCACCACGCTGAAGGCTTCGTTCAGTTCCACGAAGTCGATGTCGCCCATCTTCAGGCCAGCCTTGGCAACAGCGCGAGGCACAGCCTTGGCAGGAGTGGTGGTGAACCATTCTGGTGCCTGCTCGGCATCGGCGTAGCTCAGCATGCGGGCCAGGGGCTTCAGGCCGAGCTCCTTGGCTTTGTCAGCGCTCATCAGCACCAATGCGGCAGCGCCGTCGTTGATGGTGCTGGCGTTGGCGGCGGTCACGGAGCCTTCCTTGGTGAACACCGGCTTCAGAGCGGGGATCTTGTCGAAGCTCACGTTCTTGTACTCCTCGTCCTCGCTCACCACCACATCGCCCTTGCGGGTCTTCACGGTCACGGGCACCACCTCATTGGCGAACTTGCCGGCGGCCCAGGCAGCGGCGCTGCGCTTGTAGCTCTCAATGGCAAAGGCGTCCTGCTCCTCGCGGCTGATCTTGTGTTCGGTGGCGCAGAGGTCGGCGCACACCCCCATGGCTTGCTGGTCGTACACGTTCAACAGGCCGTCCTTCACGATGCCATCGACGAGCTGGCCGTTGCCGTAGCGGTAGCCATAACGGGCTTTTTCCACATAATACGGGGTCTGGCTCATGTTCTCCATGCCGCCGGCCACCACCACATCGGCATCGCCGAGAAGGATGTCCTGGGTGGCCATCATGATCGCCTTCATGCCACTGGCGCAGACCTTGTTCACCGTGGTGCAGGCCACCTCGTTGGGCAGCCCTGCGAATTTGGCGGCCTGGCGGGCGGGGGCCTGGCCTAGATTGGCCTGCAGCACGCTGCCCATGATCACTTCCTGCACGTGCTCCGGCTTGATCCCGGCCTTCTCCACGGCACCTTTGATGGCGGTGGCACCCAGCTGGGTTGCGGATACTTCGGCGAGGCTGCCGCCAAAGCTGCCCATGGGGGTGCGGACGGCGGATACGATGACGACTTCTTTGGCCATGGCTGCAGGTGTGCTGGTTTTTTCGCGGTGCAAAGGTAGCCTGCGGAGAAAGATCGATGGTGGATCGTGAAGGCCTTCTATATTTGCGGCCCCGGTGACCGGCCGGAGAGCGTTCATTGAAGCTTGGAGAGGTGGGTGAGTGGCTTAAACCAGCAGTTTGCTAAACTGCCGTACTGGGTCAACCGGTACCGGGGGTTCGAATCCCCCCCTCTCCGCAGGCAGCAGGCCGGATGTCAGCACGACCTCCGGCCGCGTCATTTAAGACCAGGCTTTTGGTGGTGCGAGCTGTCGGGTCCGTCGCAGATGTGTGCGGACCACGGGTGTTCATTCGGGCGCAGCGTAGCCCGGCGTGAGATCCCTCCCCTGAGGGAGGCTTCGCGTCCAAATACGTGGAAAGGAATTTCGGGGCGTAGCGTAGCCCGGTATCGCGCCTGCTTTGGGAGCAGGAGGTCGTCAGTTCGAATCTGGCCGCCCCGACAGCAGAAGAGCCGACCCTATGGTCGGCTCTTCTGCATTCCATGTTCACCGTATACATCCTCGAGTCCGAACGCACCGGCCGCTGGTACTACGGACATACCGAGGATATGGACGCGCGCCTGGCACGGCACAATTCGGACCGATCGAAGGCCACCAAAGGGCGCGGTCCATGGAAGGTAGTGGCTACAAAGGAGTTCCCGAGCAAGGGCGAGGCGATGGCCTTCGAGCTGATGCTGAAGCGCTGCAAGCGAAGAGATCTGGCGCTGCAGCGGATGCAAGGGGCGTAGCGTGGCCCGGTATCGCGTCCCGCCCAGGAGCGGGAAGGTCGTCAGTTCGGATCTGGCCGCCCCGACAGCACAGGAGCCGACCCCCATGGTCGGCTCTTCTGCATTCCATGTTCACCGTATACATCCTCGGGTCCGAACGCACAGGCCGTTGGTACTAAGGACATACCGAGGATATGGACGCGCGCTTGGCACGGCACAATGCGGACCGATCGAAGGCCACCAAAGGGCGCGGTCCATGGAAGGTAGTTGCTACAAAGGAGTTCCCGAGCAAGGGCGAGGCGATGGCCTTCGTACTGATGCTGAAGCGCTGCAAGCGAAGAGATCTGGCGCTGCATCGGATGCAAGGGGCGTAGCGTGGCTCGGTATCGCGTCCCGCCCAGGAGCGGGGAAGGTCGTCAGTTCGGATCTGGCCGCGTTGTTCCTACTGCAAGCCCTGCGGTCGGCCTTATTTCTTGGCATCTTTGCCAGCGTTGGTCCCGTAGCTCAGCTGGATAGAGCATCTACCTTCTAAGTAGACGGTCACAGGTTCGAATCCTGTCGGGATCGCCACCCTCCTTTCCTGCCATCGGTCGGCTGGGAGTTCCTGACATTCATCAGCATCCATCGGATCCAGGGCCCCGCTGGTCGAAATGTTGATGATCTCTAAGGAACCACGCGGGTTGCGTGCGCGTTCCTGGCCCAACTTCACGGCCCGGGAGCTCGACCCCGATCAACAACGGACCTCAGTCATGCAATTCCTCTCCAGGACCCTTGTCTCGTTGCTCATCGCGGCCCTGATGCCAGCCGGCGCGGCCGCTGTCACCTACCATGTTTCGCCCGCCGGTTCCGACTCGAACAACGGCACCAGCCCCGGCACCGCATGGCGCACGATCTCACGGGTGTTGCAGGTGATCTACTCCCTGCAGCCGGGCGATCAGATCCTCTTCGAGCGTGGTGGTACCTACCGCGGTGAGCTGATCATGCCGAACTCCGGCAATAGCAGCAACCCCATCACGGTGGGTGCCTACGGGACCGGTGCTGCTCCGGTGATCAGTGGGAGCGAGCTGGTCACCAACTGGGTTCAGCATAGTGGCAACATCTGGCGGGCGCCCTTCACCACATCGGTGAAGCACCTGTATGTCAACGGAGCCCGTCAGACCCTTGCCCGATTCCCCAATACCGGATGGCTGCGCAACGACCAAGGCAGTGGCACCACGCTCACGGATGCAGCGCTCACCCAGTCGAACGGCTACTGGAACGGGGCCACCCTCGTGGTGCGGAGCACGAACTGGTCATACGATGCCCCTACGGTCACTTCGTTCAGCAACGGTACCCTCACCTTCCCGAACATCTATTACAACCTGGGTAGCAATGATTGGGGTTATTTCCTGTGCAACAAGCTGAGCGAATTGGATGCACCAGGTGAATGGTTCCACGACCCGGCCACGGGCCAGCTTTACCTCTGGGCCCCCAACAATGCCAACCCGAACAGCCTCCTGGTGGAGGCTTCGGTGCGGGAGCGGGGGATCAACGTGTATTGGAGCCGTCAGCATGTGACCATCCGGGACCTTGCCTTTGAGCATCAGCACCTCGCCGGGATCTGGCTCGATGGTGCGTCCAACATCATCATCCGCGAGTGCACCTTCCGCCAGCTTTTCCATGGCCTGCGGACCGTGGGTACCAATTGTCAGTACCTGAACAACACCTTTCACAACACCTACGCCACAGGTGCCAAGTTGTTGGACAACGGAGCACAGTTCACCGGCAATACCCTCACCGACATCGCCATGGTGCCCGGTCTGGGTGAGAGCAACTGGGGCTACTTCGGCGTGCGTACCGTTGGCTTCGGCAACGTGCTGCGGAACAACCGTGTCACCAATGTGGGGTACATCGGCATCGTGGTGGACAAGGATGTGCTGGTGGAGCGCAACATGGTGCGCAACGCCACGGCCATCCTGAACGATGGGGGAGGGATCGCCTTTGACAACTGTGACGGAGCGATCATCCAGGACAACATCGTGCTCGACGTCATTGGCGATCTCGAGAGCGCGGCCCCGAACTTCATTCCGGCCGGGAAGATCTGCCACGGCATCTACTTCGGTAATACGGTGATCAAGAACACCATCGTGCGCCGCAACACGGTGGCCAATTGTGCCGGCAGTGGTCTGCATGTGGACCATACCATGGTCTCCACCGGTAACCAGATCCGGGACAATGTGCTCTTCAACAACAAGGTGCAGATGAGCGTGTCGGATTATTCCAATTACAATGGACCTGGTGCGGCGCCCCCCTACCATGTGCCCAGCTTCAATGGCATCTATTCCGGCAACGTGCTTTACTCGGCTGCGGCGGACCAACTGTGCATGAAGCAGTACAGTGTCTACTCGCCGAACATGGTGGATTACGGCACGTTCACCAACAACCGCTACTTCAGCCCGTATGAGGAGTTGAGCATCCTCTTCTTCGGGGTGAACGGCGGCGGCCAGAAGCTGTTCACGCTGGAGCGTTGGCAGCAGGAGCGTTCCGAGGATGCGGGCTCCACCCGCAGCCCCCTGCGCTCAAGCATGTACACCACCCTCAACGAATTGTCCGGCAACCTGATGACCAGCGGCTCCTTCAGCAGCGGTGTGGCCGGTTGGGGCGGTTGGCCCACCAATGCGCAGGTGACCTGGGACCAGAGCTACCTGGACAATGGAAGCCTGCGTGCCAACCTGCCCAACAACAGTGTCTATCACGAGTTCAGCATGCGCTCCCCCGATCTGTACAGCATTCAGAACGGTCAATGGTACCGCATGCGCTTCTCGATACAGTCGAACGCACACGGTGTGCTCCGGGCCGGAGTGAAGGGAAGCTCGCAGTTGACCAGCGCCAATACCATCCATGAGCGCAAGGTGCCCTTCGATGCGGAACGTCGTGACGTGGAGATCTACTTCCAAAGCGGTCTCACGGACCAGGGCATGGCCCAGTTCATCAACCACTACACCGAGCCCCTTTACTGGCTCGATAATGTGCAGGTGCATCGCGTGCAAGTGCAGCCTGTTGACCCGCTGAACGACCATGTGCTGTTGTATAACGAGCAGGCTGTGGAACAGAGCGTTAGCCTTCCGGCCGGCTGCTGGAGCGATGTGAACGGCGTCATCCAACCGGCGACCGTCACACTGCAACCCTTCGGTTCGAAGGTGGTCTACCGCATCCCGGGTGAAGGCTGCGAGGTCAGCTCGCCGCAGCACTCGGTGGGTGCGCGCGTGAAGCTCGGAGGAGCCCTCAATTGGGCCACCGGCGTCATGCGCAGCGATCTGCGTTCCATGGGCATCATACCCGGCAGCGAGCCGTATACGGCATTGGGTCATACCCTGGAGAACGCAGGCGCCGTTGTCGATCCGGCGCTGCTCCAAGTGACCGGCGACCAGGCCATTGTTGACTGGGTGCTGCTGGAACTGCGCAACTCCGATGGTTCATACACCTTCGCCGGTGCACGTGCGGCACTCCTGCGTGCCAATGGTGAGGTCGTCTCCACCGATGGTTCCGCCCAGGTGCTGTTCTCAGTGCCCACCGTGGGGCGACACATATTGGTGCGTCACCGCAATCACCTGCCTGCCATGACCGCCTTCCCCTTGGAGAGCAATGCTCAGGTGGTGGACATGACGGCGGCCACCACCACGCTCTACGGCCTGGAGCCCGTGCAGACCGGCAGTGGTCAACGGGCGTTGTGGCCGGGCGATGTCAGTGGTGATGGCCTGGTGCGTTATTCAGGATCGAACAATGACCGGGACCCTGTGCTGGTGGCCATTGGCTCCATGATACCGAGCAGCACGGTGGCCGGTTACCGCGCAGAGGATGTGAACCTCGACGGGTGGACGAAGTATTCCGGTGCCGGGAACGACCGGGATTTCATCCTGTCCACAGTGGGTGGTTCGGTACCCACCACGGTTCGCATGGGGCAGGAGCCCTGAGCACTTCAGATGCGCTCGAACTGGTCCATCGGCAGCCAGCCCTGAGCCCCGTTGGCCAGCCGCACCTCGGCGCGCCCATCGATGATCTGGATCACGCGCACCTTGGTGCCACGGTGGATGACGAAGATCACCGTGCCCCGCTCGGTGGGCTCGCTGCGCACCTCCACGCGCTGTGCCATGATGATGGCCTCCTCGTGGGTGTTGAGGGAGCGATGCCGGCCCCATGCCATGACGAGGGAGAGGGTGAGCATGATGCCCGCACCGACGGATGCGATGCGGATGGCGGCTCTCCAGGAAGCACGGCGCAACAGCGTGCCCAGGGTGAGCATTGCGAAGAACAGGACCGCGAAGCCGATCGATGCCCGGGCCCATTGATCGATGTCGCGGCCTCCTGCGAAACGTTCCCAGCGCTGCATCACCTGACTGCTGGGCAGCTCGCTAACGCGGTCCTTGGTCCTGCTCCGTGCAAGCTCGAGGTTCGCCTGGATGTCCGCATCCCCGGGGGCCATCTTCAAGGCGCGCTCGTAGTGCAGGATGGCCATGGCGTGGTCGCCCAGCTTGTACTGGCAGTTGCCGATGTTGTAGTGCAACGCTGCCGACCTTCCTTCGGAGAGCGCACGCGTGTACAGTGAGAGGGCCGTCCCAAGGTCCCCCGCAGCATAGGCGGCGGATGCGGCGTTCACCAGGCTGTCCACCGAAGCAGCATGGCCGTCGGGCAGTTGCGCAAATAGCGCAAGAACGAGAAGGAGCTTGATGCGCGTCATGTTCGGATGAGGCGTTCGATGCGACCGATCACTGCGCCGGTCGCATCAAGGAGTTGCTGGTCGCTGTCCGCCCCTCCAGGCGTGAAGCGGGCCATGTCACAGCGTGCGAGGATGCGTTGGACCTCGGCAGCCAGCTCGGGACCATCCGCGTGCTGGCTCAGAGCAGCTGTGATGTGCGGCTGATCCAGTTGAGCGGGGACAAGTGTCAACGCATCCTGCAGGTAGCCGCGCAGCGCATGGTCCAGTGCATCGTGGAAGGCGGCTCCACTTCCCTGGCGAAGGGCCAGCTCGGCCTGCTGAAGCGCTTTTCGTGCCGTGCGGTCGGCCCTGAGCCTGCGTTGCAGCACGGGGTCTTCGCGACGCGCTGCGCTGCGTCGATGCCAACCCAGGAGCAGCAGATAGGCGAGGGCCGGTGCAGCCATGGCCATCCAGAACGCGGGCGACCCGAACAGGTCCTCCCCTTCAGGGCGGAGCTCCAGATCACCCGTCCGTATGTAGCGGATATCCTCGGCCATCAGCTGCACATCGCGCTGAGCCGGTGGGTCAGAGTTGCCTACCGTGCCACTGGTACCATTGCCGCCCACCGATATGGTGAAAGGCTCCGAAGAGAGCGTCATGAAGCGGTCCTTCTCAGGGTCGAAGTAGCTGAAGGTCAGGCCAGGCAGTTCGAACTGCCCATCGTGCCGGGGGATGAGCAGGTACTGGAAGGTGCGCGAACCGCTCATGCCGGCGCCATTGACGGTGATCTTGTCCACGGTCCTCGGATCGAAAGCCTCGAGGTCCTGTGGCAGTTTCAGTGTGGGCGCTTCCAGCAGCTTCAGGTTGGTGCGCCCGCTGAACTGGAGGTCGATCTGCACGGGTTCGTTCACCGATACGCTCGTGCGGTCCAGGCTTGCCGTGAATTGAAGGCTGCCCACTGCCCCGAGGAAATCGGCAGGGGAGGGCGCAGGCAGGTCGTTGACGGTGATATCCAGCGCATTGCTCCGCACTGGGATGCTCACACCTCGATCGAAGAACGACCGGTTCACAAGGCAGGTCAGCTCCAGCGGTTCGATGCGCAGCTTGCCGCTCTTTTGAGGGAAGAGCACTTGTTTCTTGAGCACCGCCACATTGTAAGCAACGCCGTTCACCTGCCTGGGTTTGGGCTCCCAGCCGCTGTTGCCAAGGTCGATCTCCTCGGCCCAGAAGCCGGTCATCCTGGGCAGTTCATACTTCGAAAGTTCCAGGTTGTTGTACCGGGAATAGAGCGTGTAGGTGGCCACGATCTGTTCACCGACATGCACTTTGCTCTTGTCCACGGCGATGGTGGCGAAGAGGTTCGCATCACCGCGCTGGCCCTGGGTCGCATAGGGGTCGGCAGGTGCACTGGCACCCTTGCTCACGGTGATCGTGATCGGTTCGGTGGTGATGACCCCACCTCCCACCTTCACCTGGGCGGGGCCGATCGTGTAGCTGCCAGGCTGCGTGGCGGTGAGCCGCCAGGTGCGCGTGATGGAACTGCTCATCCGCCCGTTCACGTAGCTGATGTTGCTGCTTTCGAAGGGCCCCGCCACGATGATCAGCCCACCGAGGTCCGGTGCTTGGAACCGCTCCCGGCTGTTGACCAGTTGAATGCTCAACTGAACGGGCTCTCCCGTTGAGATGGCCGTTCGGTCCACGGTTGCATTGAACACGATCTCCTGGGCCCGGACGGTCGTCAGGGTCAGGAGCAGGAGGAGGGTCAGGTATACACGCATGGTCTGGGGGGCTACCAATCCTTCTCAATGGGAACCTTGGGGGCCGGTCGCTGCCGTTCCTTCAACTTCGATTGGACCTGCTGTTCTTCGCGCTCCAACGCATCCAGTATCCGTTCAGCATCCTTTGGTGCGATCTCACCAGGTCGACCACTGCCTTGTTCGTCCCGCTCCTCGTTCCTGTCGTTGCCCTGTGGTCCCTCTTGCTGCTCCGGCCTGCCCTGCTGGTCCTTCGGCTGATCCCCCGCCTCTTGTTGTTCCTGGTTCTGCTGCTGTTCCTGCTGCTGTTGTTGCTGCTGCTGTTGTTGTTGTTGCTGTTGTTGCTGCTTCATCAGTTCCTCTGCCAGTTTGCGGAGCCGTGTGTCATCCGGGTATTTCTGCAGGCCCTTGTCCAAGGTGCGCAGTGCTTCGATACGGGCTTCCTGCACGTACTGCCGCGCGGCTTCGTTGAAGTAGCGCATCGCGTCTGTCGTGGCGGTACTATCCTGCGCCGGTGAGGCGAGGCTCAGAAGGAGCAGAAGGGACATCAACGGCACTCTCATGGTCGGGCGGCTTTTGTCACGGTCTCCAACTTGTCGCTGTAATCCTTGCGCTGGATGAGCGTGGGCTCACGCTCCAGGCCCTTGCGCAGGGTCTTCAAGGCGGCATCGAACTCATATCGCCTCACGAGCGAGTCGGCTTGTGCCATGATCGCCCGTGCCAGCTGTGTGAGTTCGCTGCCTTCCCGGTCTTCCCGGGCGTTGCGTCGTTCTTCGGCAGCCTTTTGTCGCGCCGCCAAGGTGTTCTGCACCTGGGTGAGGTTGTTCCTGGCGTCCTCGTCATCAGGCGCGGCGCGCAAGGCCTGCCGGTAAGCGGCCCGGCTTTGCAGGAGTGCCGAATCGGAGAACTGCACCGCCTTCTCCTGGGTGCTGAGCAGGGAGTCGAGGACAACGGCTTTCCGGACCTGCTCGGTGATGTCACCACCTGGTTGCAGTGCCGCCGCCTCACGTCCTGCACGCGCCGCCACCGTGTCAGCCGCTATCGCGCGGCGTTGCCACGTATGGCCGAGGTCGTACTGCGCACGCGCGCGCTGGACAATGCTGTCGGCGAGAACGGAAGCCTCCTCGAAGCGCTCCGCTGCTTCATCCAGCCGGTCGAGGTGGTGCAGGACCACACCGGCATTGAAGCGTGCACGATGGTCCTCGGGAGCCTGTTCATAGCGTGCGAGCGCACCGGTCAGGTCACCCGCCCGGTACAGTGCTTCACCGGTGCGCAGGGCATCGTCCACGGCGCGCTCATGTGCATCACCACAGGCCACCAGCAGAAGCAGGAGGGGGAGCAGCTGTTTCATGTGGTCCGTTCGGTGTTGTTGCTCGCGGGGCGGCTGTCGGGTAGCAGGATCGCCGCGAGGAGCAGGGCGATGGCGAGCATCAGCGGCACTTGGTACCGGTCCTCGTGCGCGGTGAAGCGGTACGTTCCGGTGGTGCCCTGCTCGAGGCCCTGGATAGTGTCGATGATCTCGCCGATGCCGTAGGAACCCTGGCCGGCACGCACGTAGATCCCATTGCCCGCCTCGGCCACTCCACGGAGCATTTCCTCGTTCAAGGCGCTCACAACGGTCCTGCCGTCCCGGTCCTTGCGGAAGCCCTGGACCTGTCCACTGCGCTTGATCGGAATGGGCCCGCCCTGCGGAGTTCCCATGCCGATGGTGTGCACCACACAACCGGCCTCAACCGCTGCACGTGCTGCACCGAAGGCATCGTCCTCGTGGTTCTCACCATCGCTGATGACCAGGATGGCCTTGCCCCCGGGGCTGTCCGCCGCGAAGCTCGAGCGGGCCAGGTCAATGGCCGCTCCGATGGCGGTGCCTTGGGCACCGACGGTGCGGGTATCCACCGATGCGGCGAACATGCGGGCCGCCGAGCGGTCCGTGGTGATGGGAAGCTGAACGAACGCCTCACCGGCAAAGACGACGATACCGATGCGATCACCCTTGGACCGGTCGATGAGTTGGCCCAGCGCACGCCGTGCCGCGTCCATCCGGCTGGGCCGGAGATCCTCGCAGTCCATGCTGTTGCTCACATCCACGCACACCATGATGTCGGCCCCATCGGTGCGGACCTCCTCCATGCGCGTGCCGAACTGCGGGCCGGCCGCGGCAATGATGCCGAAGCCCAGACCATGCCGCACGAAGAGGAAGCGCATGCTGCTGCGCCAGCCGCTCACACTGCGCACCATGCGCGGCAGTGTTGCTGGCAATGCGAAGCGGCGCAAGGCCCTGTTGCGCCAGCCTAAGTGCAGCAGATGGATGACGAGCAGGAGCGGCCCCGCAAGCAGTCCGTACAGGAAGGTGATCCGCTCGAAGCGGAAGCCGGGCAGGTCGTTGAGCAGCAGCCAGCCGGCCACCAGCAGCAGGATGTTCACCAACAGTTCAAGTGCGAACAACGACCAACCGATGCGGCCCAGACGATATGTGCCCGCGGTGCTCATGCCATGGTTCGCAGCAAGGTCCGTTCCAGCAGGAAGCCTGCGGCCACCGATGCGAGCGCTACGAGCAGGAAGGGGAGGTATTCCTCATTCCGCTGGCTGTATTCGGTAACCTCTATGCGGGTGCGCTCCAAACGGTCGATCTCGCCATAGATGGCGCGCAACTTATCCGAATCGGTCGCACGGAAATATTGTCCACCGGTCACCCGGGCCATCTCCTTCAGCGTGGGTTCATCGATCTCCACCTGCACCAGGTCGAAGCGGTATTGGCCATTGGGGTACTGGCTTACCGGGGACAATGCCTTCCCCCGCGTACCCACGCCGATGGTGTACACCCGGATACCCTGCTGTTCGGCGATCTGTGCGGCATCCAATGGCTGGACCATGCCTGCATTGCTCACTCCGTCGGTGAGGAGGATCACCACCTTGCTACGGGCCTCGCTGTCACGCAGCCGGTTGATCGCCGTGGCAAGGCCCATGCCCACCGCCGTACCTCCCGTGATCAGCCCGGACCGGGCCTGGTCGAAGAGTTCCTTCAACACGCGGTGATCGGTGGTCAGGGGGCATTGCGTGAAGGCTTCCCCCTCATACACCACAAGACCGATGCGGTCGTTCGGACGTCCATCGATGAACTCCTGGGCCACTTTCTTTGAAGCGCTCAGGCGGTCCGGGCGGAGGTCTTTCGCCAGCATGCTCGCGGACACATCCAGCGCGATCACGATGTCGATGCCTTCGCGCTTCACATCCTGCCATTGGTCCTTGCTCTGGGGGCGTGCGAAGGCCAGCAGCAGCGCACCCAGGCCGAAGAGCATCAGGGACTGTGGCAGCGGCCGCAACCATGCGATGAGGTCGAACGGGGCGAAAACGGTTGCACCCTGTGTGGGGAGAGGAATGCGCACCTGTCTGCGCCGGCGACGCCACAGGGCATGGATGGCCAGCAGTGGAAGCACGGCCAATGACCACAGCAGCGCCGGTTCAGCCGGTTCGAAGCGCAGCAAAAGCCAGCGCATCAGCACGGCGACCGCAAGCAGTGCGAGCAGCGCCCAGCCGGCCTCCAAGGCGGTGTCGCGGTCAGGTTTCATGGGGAAGGGATTGTTCGCGTCGTGCGGTGGCCTGCACGAACTGCCTTGCCGAGGTGATCAGTTGCTCGTTCTCCGCCGCAG
>CAYZBO010000006.1:20851-59790 GCA_964476665.1 uncultured Chryseobacterium sp.
AGGCAGCGCACATCAGGAGGCAGCACCGGCGGCAACTCCTCCACGGAGGTCCGGGGGCGTCGTGCCCAACGCCGGCGGGCCCACAGCAGTGCGCCCAGTAGCAGCAGGCCAAGAGCACCGAGCAGGAGCATGGTGCGGTGCGCCAGCATCCACGCCCGGAGCGAGAACGGCAGGCTGGGGATGTCCTTCAAAGGCCGTGGAGGTGCCTTCATATCCACCGGGGTGGGAACCACCTGCAGCACCAGGGCGGAGCTCTCGATCGCGCGCCCCTGCAGGGTGACCACGGCGGGAGGTATCGCCCAGGTTCCCGTGTCCCAGCTCGTGATGCGGTACGTCATGCGCACGGTTCCGAGGCTGTCCGAACCTTCAGCTGCGGTGATGGCCACCACTTCGATGTGGCTCGTGAGCGTGTCGGTTGCCACAGGCCAGCCCACCTCCGCCTCTGAGACCCCTCCGGGTAGGCGGAGGGCCAGTGAGTAGGATGCCACCTCGCCGATACGGATGGCGGTGGTGTCCAACGAAGCAGTGAGCTGCTGTGCGGCCGTGGGGGACGCGCAGGCAAGGGCTATCACTATGATCCCGGCGGTCCTCATCGGCTGCCTTCGCGTTCCTTGAAGAGGTTCATGAGGGGCTTCACGTAGCCGGTCCGGGTGCTGATGACGGCATGGTCCACACCCGACCGACGCAGGAGCTCGCGGGTGCGGTTCTGGCGCTTGAGGGCCTCGGCACGGTAGGCCTTGCGCACGGCACCGCTGGAGGTGTTCACCCAGCGCAGGGCGCCGGTCTCCGGGTCTTCGAACTGCACCAAGCCCAGGTGCGGAAGTTCCTCCTCGCGGGGGTCGATGGTGCGCAGAACGATGAGGTCGTGTTTGCGGCGTGCGATCTTCAGCGCATCCTCATAGCCCTTGTCCATCAGGTCGCTCAGCAGAAAGGCGATGCTGCGCTTCTTGATCACCTTGTTGAGGTAGCGCAGGGCCTCGGTGATGCTGGTGCCCCGGTGCTCCGCCCTGAACTCCAACAGCTCGCGCACCAGGCGCAGGATGTGTGTCCGCCCCTTGTTCGGTGGAATGAACTTCTCCACCCGGTCGCTGAACAGGATCAAGCCCACCTTGTCGTTGTTGCGGATGGCGCTGAAGGCGATGGTGGCACAGGCTTCGGTGATCAGCTCCCGCTTCAGTTGTGCGTCAGTGCCGAAGTCACCCGAGGCGCTGACGTCAGCCACCAGCATCACGCTCAATTCGCGCTCCTCCTCGAACACCTTCACGAAGGGGTGCCCGAACCGTGCCGTCACGTTCCAATCAATGGTCCGCACTTCATCGCCCTGCTGGTACTCGCGCACCTCGCTGAATGTCATGCCCCGCCCCTTGAAGGCGCTCTGGTACTCACCGGAGAAGATGTGCTCGCTGAGACCGCGCGTCTTCAGCTCGATCAGCCGCACCTTTTTGAGGAGCTCCTTGGTATGTTGTGCGGTATCCATGTGGGCATGCTGCGGCAGGCAGGTGGCGGTCGGAGCATGACAGGCCGAACGCGTGCAGGTCACACGCTCAGGGGACCTCCACCGTATTGAGCACGCGATCGATGATGTCGCCCACGGTGATGCCTTCGGCCTCCGCTTCGTAGGTGAGTCCGATGCGATGGCGCAGCACGTCGGTGCAGATCGCGCGCACGTCCTCCGGGATCACGTACCCGCGGTGCTTGGTGAAGGCGAGGGCCTTCGCGGCCAGGGCCATGTTGATGCTCGCACGCGGGCTGCCACCGAAGGAGATCATGCTGGAGAGGTCAGAGAGGCGGTACTGTTCAGGCTTGCGTGTGGCATAGACGATGTCCACGATGTACTGTTCGATCTTCTCATCCATGTACACTTCACGCACAAGCTGGCGCGCCTCCAATATCTCCTGAGCACGCACCACCTGCGCGGGTTCGCCCATGCCACCGGGGCGAACGTTCTGGCGGATGATGAGCTTCTCCTCCTCCTTCAGTGGATAGTCGAGCACCACCTTCAGCATGAAGCGGTCCGTCTGAGCCTCCGGCAGAGGGTAGGTGCCTTCCTGTTCGATGGGGTTCATCGTTGCAAGCACCAGGAAGGGCTGTGGCAACGCGTAGGTCTGGGCACCCAGGGTCACCTGCCGTTCCTGCATGGCTTCAAGCAGTGCGCTCTGCACCTTGGCCGGTGCCCGGTTGATCTCGTCCGCCAGGATGAAGTTGCTGAAGATGGGACCCTTCTTCACGCTGAACTCTTCGCTGCGCTGACTGTATATCATCGTGCCGATCAGGTCCGCTGGCAGCAGGTCGGGCGTGAACTGGATCCGGCTGAAATCAACGTCGATCGTACGCGCCAGCGCCTTGATGGCCATGGTCTTGGCAAGACCGGGAACACCCTCCAGCAGGATGTGTCCATCAGCAAGCAAGGCCACCAGGAGCTTCTGCACCATGTCCTTTTGACCCACGATCACCCGTCCCATCTCGCGGTCGATCAGATCGACGAACGTGCTGGCATGCTGGATGCGTTCGTTCAGCGCCCGGATGCTGTCGGCGGTGACCTGTTGGCTGCTCGTGTCGGTGCTGGTATCCATGGTGCTCGCTTCTGTTGCGGCCGTCGGCCGTAGCTCCTGCAAAGGTGCTGGGAGGCTTACGGAGCAGGCAGGGTGGTCGCCGTTAAAGAGTGTTAACCGTTCGCCCCCGACATCAGCGTGGTGCCCGCTACCTTTCCGCCATGAGCAATGCCACCCACCATCCCCTCACCCTCGCTGAGGCCACCGAGCATGTACGCGCATTCCACGATGCGTTCGGGATAGCCAACAGTTCGGGACCACGCGCAGACATCGGTGACCGCGATGCATTGCTGCGGTACAAGCTGATCCGTGAGGAGAACGAGGAGTATCTGGAAGCCGCCTTGCGCGGTGACCTGGTGGAGGTTGCGGATGCGCTTGGGGACATCCTCTACATCCTGTGTGGAACCCTGCTGAAGCACGGCCTTGAACACAAGATCGATGAGGTGTTCCGTGAGATCCAGCGCAGCAATATGAGCAAGCTCGGTGCGGACGGAAAGCCCATCCACCGCGATGATGGCAAGGTGATGAAGGGCCCGGACTATTTCCCGCCCGACATCGAACGCATCCTCCGACCGCGTTGAACTCACCGCGCTTTGCAGGGCATCAACGTTCCACTATTGAGCCCGCGCGATCACCTCACCATCGATCCATGCACCTGCCCTCGCTCCTTGCCAAGGCCCGCCGTTCCGCCCTGTCGCGCTGGCTGCTCAACACCGTGCTTCCCTGGACGATCCCCTTCAACCGGCCCCATGGGTTCAAGGTGCGGCCGCTCCCTGAAGGACCCATGACGGTCCATGTTCCCTACTGGCGGATCAATCACAATCACATCCGCGGCATTCATGCCTGCGCGCTCGCCACGGCCAGTGAAATGTGCAGCGGTCTCTCGGTGTTGGAACAGTTGGACCCGAAGAAGTATCGCCTCATCATGCGCAGCCTGCAGATGACCTATCACTACCAGGCCAAGGAGCCCGCGGTGGCCAGCTGCACCACCCTTGCGGCGGACATTGAGCGGGAGGTGGTGGCGGCCCTTGCGGTCCAGGACGCCGTTGATCATGCCAGCGTGGTGGAAGTGCATGATCGAAGTGGCAGCCACCTTGCGACCGGCACCATCGTTTGGCAGGTGAAGCCGTGGAGCAGGGTGCGAACGAAGGTCTGATCAGCCGCGACGCAGGGAGCGTCGCACCAGGCTCGTGATCACCATCGCAAGTACCGCACCGCTGAAGGCGAGCCCCATGTCCTTCTGTGCATCCCAACCATCGCCCTGGCTGCCGAGGTAGGCATGACCCTGTGCGGGGAAGAAGATGTCCGCCACCGCCCACTCGATCAGTTCATACCCACCGCTGAAGCTGAGCGTGATCTCCACTGGAAGCACCCAGCACACCCAGTTGGGCCAGTGGAAATGGTTCATGAAATAATCGCGCATGGGATAGGCCAGCAGGAAACCGAAGCTGAAATGCACGATGCGGTCGTAATGGTTGCGTTCACTGTGGAAACGTTCCTGCAGCCAGTGGCCGAGCGGATTCTCGGCGTAGGTGTGCATGGCTCCGTAGATGTGCAGCAGGATGTATACGAACATCAGCGTATAGCTCAGGTCGCTGAAGCGGAAGCGGCTGTGCCCCCATACAAGGCCGCCGATGAACACCGCTGTGAGCACGTTCTCGGTCACCCAGTTCGCCCGGTCGGTGGTGCCGATGAAGGTGAACACCCATGCTGAGGTGAAGAGCAGCAGGAATGCCTTCAGCAAGCCGTTGTTCGCGAACGGCAACCGATCGGACGAGGACGCTGTGGTGAAGGTCGTGGGCATCCGATGTGCAAAGGGTATGCCCTCAGTCCTCCGTTTCCGCCTGCCTCGGCCTGGTGGGTAGCAGGTAGGTGTAGTGAAGCCCGGCCACCACGTTCTGCCCCCGTAGCACCGTGCTGAAGGGAGTGACGCTCGTTTGGTACCGCACTTCGAAGCGGCTGCGCGGACGGTCCCAGCCGAAGCCGATGCCAACGCTGACCTGCGATCGGTTGGCCGTGCCTTGGAGCGAATAGCTGCTGTCGAAGAGGATGTTCCCGTCCTGGCGGGTGACAGTGCGACCGTTCATCCACCAGCCGAACATGCCACCAGCGGTCAGGAAGAAACCATCCGGAAGGGTGTCCGTGGAAACCTTGAACATCACCGGCAGCTCAAGATATCCGAGCCGGATGCTGGTGATCGTCCGCAGTTGGGGGTTCTGCGCAAGGCTGCCCTTTCCGATGTACATCGGCTCCACCAGGAAGGACGCTTGTGCGGTCCAGGGGATCTCGAAGCTCCATCCCACCAGGGGGCCTGGCTTGGGAAGGCCGCTCCAGTTGAATACACCCCCGGCTGAAACGGTGGCGAGCGAAAGGCCGATGCGCGGACCGGTGCGCAGCTGTGCGCTCAGCGCGCCGGGCAGGAGGAAGCTGATGAGAAGCAGGGTACGCATGGGGCGAAGATCGCACCTCCCACGGTTCATCCCACTGTGCGGAGCCTCAGATCGGCCATCTTCAGCACGGCCACTGCACAATCCACGCCTTTGTTCCCATGCTTGCCGCCGCTTCGGTCCAGGGCCTGTTGCATGGTGTCATCCGTCAGCACACCGAAGATCACCGGTCGTCCGTACTTCAGGCCCACGTCCATGATGCCCTGGGTCGTTCCCTGGCAGACGAAATCGAAGTGGGGTGTTTCGCCGCGTACCACACTGCCCAGGCAAATGACGCCGTTCAGACCGCCACGCTCCAGCAGGTACTGCGCACCGCTGGCCAGCTCGAAGCTGCCTGGCACCCACACCTCCTCGATGTCGGCTTCGGCCACGCCATAGCGTAGCAAGGTCTCCCGTGCACCCTGGCGCAAGGCATCGGTGATGCTGCGGTTCCATTCACTTACGACCAGGGCAAAACGACGACCAGCGCCACTGGGGACGCTGGTCGGATCGTGCTCCGAGAGATGATGGGTGGCCGTGGCCATGGCTTACTTGGCCGCTTCGGCCTCGGCGCGGCCAGCGTACTTACGGGCCTGGCTGGCCTCATTGCTGGCGGGGAAGTCCGAAACGATGCGCGCGAACGCACGCTGTGCCTTGTCCCAATTGCCTGCCTGCTGGTGCAGGATTCCGGCCTTCATCAGGAACAGGGGGGTGGTGAAGTCGTTGGTCACCATGGAGGCCGCCTTCTCGAACTGCTTTACCGCTTCATCCGAACGACCAAGCTCCACCAAGGCATCGCCCTGGTTGCCAACGGCCATCACGCGCAGCACGTTGTCGTCGGGGGAGGCTTCCTTGTAGTGCGCGATGGCCTGCTCGTAGTCGCCCTTCTGCATGAAGATGGCACCGAGGTACATGTGCGCCAGTTCACCGCTGGGAGTGCCGCTGTATTCGTCGGCAATGGTCGCGAAACCAGGCCACTGGTCATCGCCGTTCATCGCCTTGTCCAGCGAATCGATCTCGAAATAGTACTCGGCCTTCCACATCTGTGCACCAGCCTCCTTGGCACGGGGTTCGGCATACAGGTTGCGGTAGCCCAGAACGCCGGCCACCGCGGCAACGATGCCAATGGCACCGATGGCCAGGGACTTCTTGTTGCGGTCGATGAAGAGTTCGGTGCGGCTGTATACTTCGCCGAGGTCGAGGTCGCCGCTGCCGCTGGTCTCCGGAGTGTTCTTCGTGCTCATTGTTGAAGTGTCGTCCGAACATCCTGGTTGGGGGAAGGTCCGGCGAACGAGGCGCAAAAATAGACCTTTTCGGCAACCGCGTTGCGCATCCTCGGCAAGCGCGCCCATCGCCCCTTTGGATCGGCCCTGCCGAAGTACCTTTGGACCGTGTCCCTGCAACTCCAGCGCCTTCGTGTCATGTACTTCCGGAACCACCGGGAGATGGACCTGGAACTGGGGGAGGAGGTGAACTGCTTCACCGGTAACAATGGGGTGGGCAAGACCAACCTGCTGGACGCCATCCATTATCTGTCCCTCTGCAAGAGCTATTTCGAGCCCATCGACCAGCATAACATCCTTCATGGTGAGGACATGTTCATGCTGCAAGGTGCCATGGGTACTCCCGATGGCGTGGACCAGATCTCCGTGAGCGTGCGAAAGGGCCAGCGGAAGGTGGTGGTGCGGGACCGCAAGGAGTATGACCGCCTCGCCGACCACGTGGGCCGTTATCCCGTGGTGATGATCACCCCCTACGATGCCCAGCTGGTGCTGGATGGATCGGAGGTGCGACGCAAGTTCCTGGACGGTCTCATCGCCCAGTTCGATAAGGGCTACCTCGACGCCCTGATCCGCTACAACCGTGCCCTGGTCCAGCGCAACACCCTGCTGAAGCGGTTCGCGGCGGACGGGCGCGGTACCCAGGACGACCTGGCCCCCTGGGACGAACAGCTGAGCGTGCACGGGCAGGAGGTCCACCGGGTCCGCGCCGTGTTCATGGCCGAGCTGGTGCCCTTGCTGGAGGAGCATTATCGCGGCATTTCCGGAGGACGCGAGCAGGTGGCGCTCACCTATCGATCGGCCTTGAACGAGGCGCCGATGAGGGAGCTGCTGCGGGCCGCTTGGGCGCAGGACCGCGCCGCCCAGCACACCACTGTGGGCATCCACCGGGACGACCTGCTCTTCACCCTGGAGGGCGACCCCTTGAAACGCCGCGGTTCGCAAGGGCAGCAGAAGACCTACCTCATTGCCCTGAAGCTGGCACAGTACGACCTCACCCACACCCGTGCGGCCCGTCGTCCCATTCTGCTGCTGGACGACATCTTCGACAAGATCGACCCGCAGCGCATGCGGCACCTGCTTGGTCTGCTGCGCGAACAGCGCTTCGGCCAGGTGTTCATCACCGATACCGATGCAGGAAGATTGCACCGGGCGCTGGAAGGCACCGGGCTCGATGTGCGCTCCTTCCACCTCCCATCAGATACCGCCCCGCACCGTGAAGAAAAGGACGAACGAGCGTACGCTGAGTGACGCGCTGGGCGATCTGGTCGACGCGTTCGGCATGCGGGAACGCATGGACGAACTGGACATCACCACCGCATGGGACCATGTGGTGGGGCCGCTCGTGGCAAGGCACACGGTGTCCGTGAAATTGCGGGACGGCCGGCTGCGGGTGCGTGTGGATTCGGCCCCCCTGCGCCATGAACTGCTGTACATGCGCGACACCCTGCGCGAGATCCTCAACAAGCGCGCAGGCCGACAGGTGGTGAACGAGATCGTCCTGGAATGAACAAGGCGGCACCATTGCGGTACCGCCTTGCACAAGGGAACGGGTCGGGTCAGAAGCGCTCGCGGCCGCTGAAGAAGTAATTACCCTCGATCGCCGCGTTCTCATCACTGTCGCTGCCATGCACGGCGTTCTTGGCCTTGCTCTCGGCGAAGCGCTTGCGGATGGTGGACTCGGCGGCTTGTGCCGGGTCGGTGGCGCCGATCAGCTTGCGGAAGTCCTCCACCGCGTTGTCCTTCTCCAGGATCGCTGCGATGATGGGGCCGCTGGCCATGTAGTCCACCAATTCGCCGTAGAACGGGCGCTCCTTGTGCACTTCGTAGAAGGAGCCGGCCTCGGTGGATGAAAGGTGGGTGTATTTCAAGGCCACGATGCGGTATCCGGCCGAGATGATCATGTCGATGATCTTGCCACTGTGCCCTGCGGCCACCGCTTCCGGCTTGATCATCGTGAAGGTCCTGTTGCCTGCCATAGTGTTGGGTTGTTGAAAAAGCGGCGCAAAAGTAATGGTCCTTGACCTCCCGTTCCATCGTAGGGCACGTTTCCTTCGTGCCGAAGAACCGTGCGACCGCCCCTCCGGGCGGTACGCATACCTGACCGGACGCCCCCATGAGAACCACCCACCTAGTGGCCGGAAGCCTTTTGCTGCTCGCTTCCTGCGGAGGAAACAGTAACGCCCCAACGACCCCGGACGACCGCCCCGAGCTGGTCATTGGTGATGATGCACCCGCCCCGGCTTCCAGCCTTTACCAGATGCCCACTCCCAATGAGCTGTTCGTGCTGGTGCGCGACATGGCCGGTGACGGGCATCGGAAACTCTTGAACCCGGCGTCCAACGCCGACAAGTACGCCACGCTGGCCTCTCGGGCCCTCAACTTCGGTGTCTATTCCACCGACCTGGTGTATGCCAGCTACTTCAAGCTGAACGTGGAGGTGGCCCGCTACTACCTCACCACAAAGAAGCTTGCCGAAGGACTGGGGCTCTCCTCCGCGTTCACGGATACCGACTTCGTGCGGCTCGAAAGCAACCTCACTCGCGGTGATTCCCTCGAGGTGATCAGCAACGAAGCCTATTTGAGGGCCTATGAAAAGCTCCAGAGCGAGGACATGGGCCCCACCCTCAGCCTCGTGCTTGCCGGAGGATGGGTGGAGAGCATGCATCTGGTGGTCCGCCAGATCGAGGCCTTCGGCGAAAGCCCTGCCCTGATGGCGCGCGTGGCAGAGCAGAAGGTGATCCTGGAGCACCTGGTGGCACTGATGGAGCCGCATGCCAGCGAACCCGAGGTGGCGGGGATCCACAAGGATCTGCTGGCCATCCGGGATATCTACGACAAGGTGAACATGAAACGGGTGCCCCACCGTGCCACGAACACATCCGGGCGCATGGTGCTCGGGGATGATGTGGAGATCGACCTGACCGCCGATAAGTATGCGGAGCTGGTCAAGGCAGTGGACCAGTTGCGCGCCCGCATCACCCTGCCAGAGGATCGGAACAACGCTTGAACAACCATATGCAACGCAGCGCCATGCTTCGCAAGCACCTCATCGCCTTCGCCCTCCTGTGCCTTCCTGTGGCATTGGTGGCCCAAAGCCCGTGTGCCGAGTACCATAAGTTCAACTGCAACCGCTCGGCGGATAAGCGCTTCTCTCCGAACGGACAAAGCAAGAGCGCGGCCGTGCAGGTGGGGCAGGAGACCGAACTGAACATCATCATCTACCGTGGTCAGGATTACAGGATCTCCTTGTGCCATGACGACAAGGTGCTGGGGGCGGAACTGGCCATGCGACTGGTGGAAAAGGTGCGTGTTCCCACCGGTGGCACGGGTGCTGATGGACGCGCCGCGTACGAAGAGAGCGAGAAGGTGCTTTGGGACAATACGGAGCACGAAATGGCGCAGGAGGTGGAGTTCACCAGCTCCTCCACGAAACGGATCGCGGTGGAGATCGTGGCGCCGGGAGGAGCGGAGGACACCAAGGCCCGGGGCGGCAAGTCCTTCGACATCGGTTGCGTGGGGATCCTCATCGAGCATATGCCCACGCCGCAGACGGGCTTCTGACGGGGTACCTTTGCAGGACATGGCATTCATCGAACGATCCGCCGCAGCATTGGCGGACCTGCGGGCCCATCTTGAAAGTCCCAAACGTTGTGTCATCGTTACGCATCAGAACCCTGATGGTGATGCCATGGGGTCCACACTTGCCATGGCCGCGCTCCTGCGTGCCGCCGGCCATCAGGCACAGGTGTTGACACCCGATCCGCCTCCGCCGTTCCTGGGTTTCCTGCCGGGCATCCAGGAGGTGATCGACCACCGGAGGAACGCGGCACAATGCGCGGAGGTCATCGCCAACGCAGAGCTCATCCTGATCCTCGACCTGAACCGCTTGGACCGCACCGGTGGAATGGAGCTGGCGTTGCGGAACGCCACGGTACCTCGTGTGCTCATCGACCATCATCAGGATCCCGAGGATGGTTTCGCCATATCCTTCTCCGATACGTCCTCCTGCGCCACCTGTGCCATGGTGGCCGACCTGGCCAGGGCCATGGGCTGGGAGCAGCATGTTGACCGTGCCATCGCAACGTGCCTCTACACCGGGTTGGTGACCGATACGGGCTCGTTCCGGTTCCGCAGCACGGACGGCCATACCATGCGCATCGCTGGTTGGCTGATGGACCTCGGGTTGGATATCGAGCAGGTCCACCAGGCCATACAGGACGATAATTCCGAGTCGCGCCTCCGCCTGCTGGGGTTGCTGCTATCCGAGCGGATGACCATCCTGAAGGATGAACGGACCGTCATCTTTACATTGTCCAAGCAGGACCTGGACCGTCATCACCACCAACAGGGCGACACGGAGGGGTTCGTGAATTACGGATTGTCGTTGCGGGGCATGCGTCTATCTGCCTATTTCATGGAACGCGCGGATGGTGTGAAGCTGAGCCTGCGCTCCAAGGGGAACCTCGCGGTCGACCGTTTTCTGCGTGAACACTTTGATGGCGGCGGGCACGTCAATGCTGCGGGTGGTCGCTTTGATGGCACCATCGACCAGGCAGTGGCACGGTTCCGAAGCCTTCTGCCTGCACTGTTAGTCCAGTATCCGGCATGAGGGCGCTGACCATCATCGCGGTATTCACGTTCATCGCCTGTGGCGATCGCCAAGGGAAGCTCTCGAACAACCCGCGCCAACGACCGCAGCAGGAGCAGCTGATCCAGGACAACAAGGATGCGATGCGCGAGGAGGAGCGGCAGATCGACCGGTACGTTCGTCGCGCAGGGATACCCTTCGAGCGTACGGCACGTGGTATCCGCTATGTGATCCTGCGTGATGTCCCAGGGCCAACGGTCCTGCCGGAGGAATGGGTCACACTGCATTACCGCGTGGAGCTGTTGAACGGGGATACCGCATATTCCACCGCCTCTGCGGGTCCGGAATCCTTCCGCGTGGAGCACGATGACGTGGAGAGCGGACTGCATGAAGCGGTCCAGATGCTGAGCCCTGGTGACAGCGCGGTGTTCATCCTGCCGTCCTTCAGGGCGCATGGAATAGCAGGTGATCGTGACCGGATACCGATGCGCAGCTCAGTGGTCTACAGGGTCGGGGTCGTCAAGGTGGGGCGGGGGAGATGAGGACCGTGCTCGCGTGTTGCCTGCTTGCATTGGCGTCCTGCTCCAGTGACACCTACGAAGGCTTCAAGGAGGTCAGCGATGGTGTGCATGTCCGGTTGCATTCCCTCGGTGATGGTGGGGCCTGTGCCACGGATGAGGACAGTGTGCTCCTCCGCATTCGCATCGCTGCTCCCGATTCACCGGCAGGTTCGTTGTTCAGTACCGAGCGGCGCTATGCAGCGCGCGATCTGCGTTCCGGCGCCATGCAGGAGGCCCTGTCCCGGATGCATGAAGGGGACAGCATGAGCATCATCGCCCCTGGTGCCACTTTCCCGTGGAGCCGTATGGCCGGGGCGGATGGCCCGGTGGTGCACACGTCAACGCCGCTCCGGGCGGAGCTCCTGCTCCTCGACCTTGTCTCACCATCTGAGATGGAAGCGCGCAGGGAAGCCATGCGCGCAGCGGACCCACTATCCTACGAACTGCGACTCATCACCGGGTGGCTGGAGCAGGAAGCAGGGCCGGTGTTCCAACGCTGGGGGGACAGCATGGTGTTCTATCGCGTTGACCGCCCCGCGTCGGACACACGGCCCGTCAGCAAGGGGGATCGTGTGAGCATCAGTTGTGTGGGTGTCAGATTGGAGGATGGCGTTGTGGTGGATGACAGTGAACGGCATGGAGGCTACTATGTGTGGCGATACGGAGACACCGACCAGGTGATCAACGGCCTGGAGATCGCTGCCAACCTGTTCGGCCACGGTGGCAGTGGGACCATCCTGCTTCCTTCCGCGTACGCGTTCGGTGCCACGGGAGTGCAGGGTGCGGTGCCGCCGCATTGTCCACTCCTGTATCAGGTGCGATCGGTGTCGATCACGCCCGGTGTGCGTTAGGCAGGTCATGTGCAGGCTCAAGGAGTGAGCGCGGAGGCGCTTCGCTAAAAGGTCCCGCTGCTCAACCTTAGGGCACAGGGCATCGTACAAGGGCGTCATGCATGGACCGCTGTCCACCCTTGTTGCCTTGTTGCTCTGGGTGCAACTGCCGGCACAGGAGCAATGGGGAGGTGCGCTCGGCAACTACGCGGGCACAGATGCCATTGCGCTGAATCCTGCGCGCGGGGCCACCCAATGGCCCTTTGCGGATATACGGTTGCTGGGGTTGGATGTACGAGCGTGGAACGATCTGGTGGGTGCAGCGGTGAGCGAGCGCAGCATCGCTGGCGAGCTTCGCAACAGCGCACAAGGAGTGACGCCCGGTACGTGGACGGCACGAGAGTACCTCGCTGCCAGTGACAAGCGCGCTGTGGTGCAAGCTTCCATTCTTGGTCCGGGCATGTCCCTGTCGCTCGGACGAGGCACCCTTGGCTTCGGCATCCGTTCCCGGGTGCATATCAGTGTGACGGACGTTCCTGCTGCCTTGGGCAGGCACATCTTCCATGGCTTTGGCTTCGATGAGCAGCGCAATGTTCGCCTGGACCTGGGCGGGCCACGGGTCGTGGCTGCTGCATGGTCCGAGGCGTCGGTCTCGTACGCACATCTGCTCCTGGCCCGCGACTTCAGCATGTTGTCCATGGGTGCCACCGCACGGTACATGGTCGGTCACACAGCGGCGGCCTTCCATCTCGATGAGTTGTCCTACACGAGCATGGACAGTGCACGCCTGGAATTTCATCGCATAAGCGGGGCCTACGGCATCGCGGCGCCGGAATTGACAGCCGGGCATGGCTTCGGTGGTGACCTGGGTGTGGTGTTCGAACGCACCATCGATGAGGCGGATGGTTACATGCCGCACCGCAGTGGCCGCGGCTGCACTCCGCTGGCGTATCGGTATCGCATCGGTCTTTCCCTGCTTGATCTGGGTGGGATGCGCTTCGCCGAGGCAAGCGCTGGCTCCTTTGAAGAGGGTTCGATCGACCTGGGCAATTATAACGCGACCGGTGTGGAGGATGTCGAGAGCCTCGACAGCCTGCTGAGCACTGCCGTGGCGCACAGTCCCGCCACCGGACTCCGCATCGGTGCGCCCACTGCCGTGGCACTACAATACGATCAGCGCATCTCACACCAGGTGTACGTCGGCTTTGCGGGTGTTCAACAGATCAGCTTCCCCACGGGTACGCGCCTGCGCAGGGCCAACGTGATGGCCGTGGTGCCGCGCTGGGAGACCCGCTACGTGGAGATCGCAGTGCCCATCACGGTGCAGGAGTACGATCTGCGAAGGCCGGGGCTTGGTGCTAGCGTGCGGCTGAACGGGTTCATGATCGGAAGCGATGACCTGCGCCCGTTCTTCGGCAGACGAGATGTGCGCTCCATCGATCTCTATTTCCGGGTGAAGTGGCTCATTCATCGCAGCCCCTTCTGCAAGGGCAAGCGACCTGGCAGGGAGCGCCGTGCGCCTGGTGCGCCCGGGGCCATGCCCTGTGCCATGCCCGGTTCAAGCGGCGGATAACACGAACACGGCTGGCCGCTTGCCCAGTGTTGGCCGCATTTCACGCCACGCCCGGATGCTGCGCGTGCGCACACTTCCGCCAGGCTGCGTCAGGTCCACGGCGATGGTAAGCAGCAGGCGTTCATCGCATTGCTCCAACAGGTCCGCGACCAATGCCTCGTTGCGATAGGGTGTCTCCATGAACAACTGTGCTCCGCCCGTGCGCGATGCGTCCGTGGCGATGCGACGGATGGCCTGCTTGCGCTCGTTCGCAGCGCGCGGCAGGTAGCCGTGGAAACTGAAGCGCTGACCATTGGCACCGGATGCGGCCAACGCGAGCATCATGGAATTGGGGCCGATGTGCGGAACCACTTCAATGCCCAGCTCATGTGCGGTGCGCACAAGCAAGGCTCCGGGGTCCGCGATGCCTGGCATGCCCGCTTCGCTCATCACACCGGCCGAGCGCCCGTTGATCACGGCCCTGAGCATCGTACGCGCATCCGCCAGGGTGCTGTCCTGGTCGAAGCGATGCAGTTCCATGTGGGGGAGGTCCACTCCTGGCATGAGGCGGCGCAGGAAGTGGCGCGCGCTCTTCTCGTTCTCCACGAACCACAGGTCCAAGTGTTCCGCTGCGCGCAGGTTCTCGGGCGGCATCTGTTCGGTACCGCCTTCATCACCGAGCCACACGGGCATCAGGTGCAGCTTACCGGCGGCCTTCGAGCTCATCGAGGAAGTGGTTGATCGCACCGTCCAGTTGATCGAAGACCGCATCAAAGCCTTCATCACCGCCGAAGTAGGGGTCTGGCACTTCGGTTTGTGGGGCCTCAGGATGCACATCCATCATCATCCTCACCTTGGCGCGAAGGGCTGGTCCAGAAGCCATCGCAAGGATGTTGTTCAGGTTGCTGCGGTCCATGGCGAAGATGTGGTCGAACCGTTCGAGGTCCGACACCTTGAACTGTCGGCCACGCAGATCGCCGATGTCGATGCCGCGCCGGCGCATGGCCTCCTGGGCGCGTAGGTCGGGTGCTTCGCCCACGTGGTAGTCGCTGGTCCCGGCGGAATCGGTGGTCAGCTGCATGCCTCGTTCAGCGGCGCGTGCGCGCAGAATGCCTTCCGCCATGGGTGAGCGGCAGATGTTGCCCAGGCAGACCATCAGGATCTTCATGCCGCGAAGGTCGGAAAAGCGAAGGCCCCCACGCTGTGGAGGCCTTCGGTAACGATCGGTGGGGAAGGTCAGTGGATGCTCAGCTTCTTCTCGAGGTCCTCGAGATAACCGCGGAATTGTTTGTCGGTCTCCTGCAGGTTGTTCACCGTGCGACAGGCATGCAGCACGGTGGCGTGGTCCTTGCCGCCGCAGTGTGCGCCGATACTGGCCAGGGAGCTCTTGGTCATTCGCTTGGCGAAGTACATGGCGATCTGGCGTGCCTGCACCACTTCGCGCTTGCGGGTCTTGCTCTTCAGGAGCTCGATGGGCAGGTCGAAGTAATCGCACACCACCTTCTGGATGTAGTCGATGCTCACCTCACGCGCCGTGTTCTTCACGAACTTGTCGATCATCTGCTTGGCGAGATCGAGCGTGACGGCCTTCTTGTTGAGGGAGCTTTGGGCGATGAGGCTGATCATCGCTCCTTCCAGCTCTCGGATGTTCGTGGTGATGCTGTAGGCGAGGTATTCCACCACTTCCTTGGGAAGGTCGATGCCCTCGGCGTACATCTTCTTCTCCAGGATGGCGATCCGCGTTTCGAGTCCGGGCGTCTGCAGATCCGCGCTCAATCCCCACTTGAAGCGGGAGAGGAGGCGCTGCTCCATGCCGGCCATCTCCACCGGGGCCTTGTCGCTTGTGATCACCAGCTGGCGGCCGGATTGATGGAGGTGGTTGAAGATGTGGAAGAAAACATCCTGCGTCTTTTCCTTGCCAGCGAGGAACTGCACATCATCAATGATGAGCACGTCCATCATCTGATAGAACTGCTGGAAGTCACCAACGGTGTTGTTCTTCACCGCTTCAATGAACTGCTGGGTGAACTTCTCGGCCGGTACGTACAGGATGGTCTTGTCGGGGTGGTTGCGCTTGATCTCAATGCCGATCGCATGCGCAAGGTGTGTCTTGCCCAAGCCCACTCCACCATAGATCAACAACGGATTGAAGGCGGTGCCCCCGGGTTTCTGGGCCACGGCATAGCCGGCACTGCGTGCCAATCGGTTGCAGTCCCCCTCGATGAAGTTGTCGAAGGAGTAGTTGGCGTTGAGATGGCTTTCCACCTTGATCTTGCGCAGACCAGGGATGATGAACGGGTTCTTGATCGGGCTGTTGGCCACATCGATCGGGAGGCTCACGGGTGGGTTCTTCACCTCCCGTGCATTGCTGGTGGGAACCTTCACCGTGTACGGATTGGCGCTCTGGAAGCCGTTCTCCATGATGATGGAGTATTCCAAGCGTCCCTCTGCACCGAGCTCTTTCTTGATGATCTTCTTCAGCAGCCCGATGTAATGCTCCTCCAGCCATTCGTAGAAGAACTGCGAGGGTACTTGGATCGTCAGGACATGATCATCGAGCTTCAAGGCCTTGATCGGCTCGAACCAGGTCTTGAAGCTTTGCTGGCTCACGTTGTCCCGGATCACCTCCAAGCACCGCCCCCAGATCTTCTCGTGGTCTTTCTTCATGGATCGGTCAGCGGTTAGTGGTTGGTCCTGGTGATGCCCTTCGTTCCAACTTCCTGCAGTGGGGCGGTGATGCAAGGAGGTGCGTCCGAAGGGGTGGCAAATATGGACACAAAGAAGTGAAGAAAAAAAGTCGAAGGGTACTTGTTGGTAACGAAAATTTTACTTGCATCCGTGCCTGCGGCGGTTGTGCTGCAAGCCTTGTCCCACGCGGGCTCCACGCGTTCCATCACGTGGAGCATCAGGTACTTGCGAGGGAACCCTGCCATGACATCGGTGATCCAAGTGAGCTTCGTTCGTGCGCGTTCCTTCCACTGTTCCCTTACCGCCCACCGAAGGTACGATGCTCCTGCTCCTGTCGCAAGATTGTTCCGCATCCACTTCACGTCTATCTTATGCGCCATGTACTGCCACGAGATCACGCTGCGGGTGCGCTACGGGGAGACGGACCGTATGGGCTACGTCTATTACGGCAACTATGCGGAGTACCTGGAGGTGGGCCGTGTGGAGGCGCTGCGTGCACTGGGATTTCCGTATCGCAGCCTGGAGGACGAAGGTGTTCTGCTGCCTGTGCACGAGCTGTGGCTGCGTTACCATGCCCCGGCACACTACGACGATGAGCTGCGCCTGCTCACCACCATCACGGCGATGCCCACCGCGCGCATCCAGTTCCGCTACGAGGTACGCATGCTGGATGGCCGACTGCTGACCGAGGCCACCACCACGCTCGTCTTCGTCGATCGCGCCACGGGCCGTCCCATGCGCGCGCCGACCGCACTGCTGCAGGCCTTGCGCTCATACTTCCCCGTCTGACACGGCCCCTGCAGGTGCCACCAGCATCCCCGTCCGCACCCAACGATCCTGGATCGTGGCCGCGCGCGATCGTGGCAGTTCCAGGGCGATCTCGCAGAGCGCATGGAAGGTCGCGTGCCTGATACGACCGCCGGCACGTTCCACGTCCAGTCGCAATTGCTCGAACTGTGCGTGTCCGCAACGCACCATTAGTTGCGACATCCGGTAACGGTCCTCCTGCGGTGCATCGGCCAACGCCAGCCGGGCCGCTTCGCCATACGCCTGCACCAACCCGCCTTTGCCCAGCAGTGTGCCGCCGAAGTAACGCACCACCACCACCGCTGTGTTGGTCAGCCCCGCCGCCGTGATCTGTCGCAGGATCGGCTTGCCCGCTGTTCCTCCGGGCTCTCCATCATCGTTCGACCGTTGTTCCGAACCATCCTCACCGAACACGGATGCATGGCAGAAATGGCGCGCACCAGGATGCTCCTTGCGCAGTGTGCCGAGCAGTTCCTTCAGATCCTGCATCGAATGCACGGGGCTTGCCAGTCCGATGAATTTACTCGCGCGGTCGCGGAAGGTCCCGGAGCCTGGCGCGGTCAACACCCGGTAGCGATCGTCGTCCTTCATGCCAGCAGGATGAACAGCATGGCCATCACCGCGCAGCCAACCCCCACCCACTGCACGCGCGCCAACCGTTCCCGGAAAACAAGGATGCTGCCCGCCGTTCCGAACAGGATCACTCCGATGTTCATCAGAGGGAACACGCTGCTGGCCGCGAAGCCACTGCGGGCGAGCGCCCCCACGATGAAAAAGAGCGATGCATAGTTGACAAGTCCCAACAGTATGCCGGCGATCCAGACCGATGGCAGTGCAAGCTGCGAGCGCTCCCTTGTGCCGAGCAGGCGCAGCAGACCGAGCGATCCGGCAACACCAAAGATGAGGGTCGGGAACACGGGCTCCGTCGATGGCGTGAGATGGGTGCGCTGGGTATGGTTCAACAGGATGTCGATGGCAGCATTGCCAATGAACAGAACGAGCGGAAGGACCCAGGCACCGCGCGCGCCCTGCGGGCCACGGCTCCAGGATGCGAGCAGTACGCCCACCAAGGCAAGCACGATCCCCGTCCATCCGAGCGCGCCGGGTGCTTCGTCGTAGAAGAGCACGGCGGCCAGAACAGTGAGCACCAGGCTCATCTTGCTGGCCACCGAAGTGGCCGCCACACCGGCACGCTGCGTGCTCAGGCCGGTGAGGTAGAACAGTGTGATGAAAAGGATGCCCAGCATCAGCGCCGGAAGCACCAGCGGTCCCAGGTCGCCGGCCTTCCACGCCGGGGCCACCAACGTGCCACAACCAAGCGCCACGAAATAGTTGATCACGATGGTCGGGAGCAGCGGAACGCCCCGCCGGTCGTACACCTTGAAGAGCAGGAAGAGCAGCGCCATGCACAGCGCGGCGGCCAGGATCAGCACCATGGGTCGGGAAGGGTGGCCATTATGGGCCGGCGAAGTTCAGCAGAACGCACGTAGGTCACCACCCTGTCCGCTTCCACACGGGTGGCATGTTGTGGGAGGCCCTGCGGGATGGGAGCCGGCGTGCCCGCCCCCAACTCGACCGGCGCTTCGATCACACGCGCCTCATCCCACAGCCCGGCCGCCAGGAAGGCACCGTGCAAGCGCGCCCCACCCTCCACCAGGACCGATCGTACCTGCCGTTCATGCAGCGCCTTCAACAGGCCGCCCAGCGCGTCACCGCCGTACGGTAACAGTACCTGCTCCACGGCGATATCCGGCCGAGTTCGCGCGGTGAAGAGCAATGTTGGCAAGCCATCCGTGAACAGACGCGACGCTGCAGGTGCCACACCGGAGCGGTCCAGCACCACCCGCAGGGGCTGCCTTCCCACCACGTGCCGAACGGTGAGCGCGGGATCATCGCGCAGGACCGTGGGGCCACCCACCAGGATGGCCTGCTCCTCACTTCGCCAACGATGTACCAGCACATTGCTCGCGGCCCCACTGATTGGGGTGCCGGCGCGGACCGTACGACCCGCGCGGTCAAGAAGTCCATCAGCTGAACGCGCCCACTTGAGCAGCACGTAAGGCCGGCCTTCCCGGATGCTCGTCAGGAAGCGCCGGTTCAGCCAGCGGGCCTCGGTCTCCAGCACCCCCACCCGCACGTTCACCCCCGCGCTGCGCAGGCGGGCGATCCCCTGGCCGGAAACAGCAGGGAAAGGGTCCTCGTGGCCGATGACGACCGTGCGGATGCCCCGCGCGATGATCAGGTCGGCACAGGGTGGCGTGCGGCCATGATGTGCGCAGGGTTCAAGGTTCACGTACAGGGTCGCATCGTCCGGGACCTGTTCAGGACCGAAGGCGCGCAGGCATTGCACTTCCGCATGGCCGGAACCGGGCCGTTCGTGCCACCCCTCCGCCAACAACCGTTCACCGCGTACCAGCACAGAGCCCACCATGGGATTGGGCGCGGCACTGCCGGCTCCCCGTCTCGCCAGTTGCAGGCAGCGGGCCATCCAACGATCGTGGTTCGCGGCGTTCTCCATGGTGCCCCGCAAAGGTGGACGATCCCGCCGACCACCACCGTAACTGTCTGTCGCGGATGGCGGATCGCGGGACCTACTTTTGCGCCGTGCGTATCACGGATAACCGGGTGGCCACAGTGCTGGCAGCCTATGTCGAACGCCTTGCTCCGCGCTATGAGCGGCAGGAGGCGCTGGCCATGGCGCGCATCGTGTTCGAGGACCGGCTCGGTTGGGATCGGGCCCGGTTGGAACTGGGTAGGGAGGAGCCGCTCAGCGAGTCGGAGGTCCTGAAGGTGTACCTGCCCATCAAACGACTGGCTGAGGGGGAGCCCCTGCAGTACATCCTGGGCCGGGTGCGTTTTCACGGGATGGAGCTCGCTGTTGCGCCGGGTGTCCTCATTCCGCGGCCCGAAACGGAGGAACTGGTGGAGCACATCGTTCGGTCCGGCATCCAGCCCGTATGCATCGTTGACATCGGTACCGGCAGTGGCGCCATCGCGCTCTCCCTGAAACGGGTCTTCCCGGCGGCACGGGTCATTGGCATTGATGTGTCCTTGGATGCCCTGGGTCAGGCGCGGTCCAATGGTGAAAGACTTGGTGTCGACGTGGAATGGCGGCGTGCCGATGTGCTGGAGGATGCGTTCGCGCTGCCGAAGGAGTGCGATCTGGTGGTGAGCAATCCACCATACATCCCTTGGTCGGAACGGGACACGCTCGACGTACAGGTGAAGGACCATGAGCCGTCGATCGCGCTCTTCGTGGACGACGATGATCCCGTTCGCTTCCATCGCACCATCGCAGCCCGGGCGCTGGGCGGCCACCGCACGATCTGGTTCGAGGGGCATCGTGATCATGTCCCTGCCGTCGCCGATGTGCTGGCCGCCATGGGCTGGACCGGGGTTCGTGTGTTGAAGGACATCAGCGGAGCGGACCGGTTCATCACGGCAGCACGATGAGGAGGAACCTTGCAGCGTGCATCCTCCTGGGCCTGGGAACAGCTGCTGCCGCCCATGTCGATACGGTGCCGGCAGCGCAGCCCCCATCCGGCTACAAGGTGCTGTTGAACCTCGATGCACGGCGCACCTTCGTGGATGCGATACCGGTGCGGTTCTACGGCCTCCGCATCGGCGCTCAGCGAGGGAGGGATGTGCTCACCATCGGCTTCTACGGACTTGGCGATCCGTTCCAACGCACCGCCGTCCTGCTGGATGGGATCGGTGTGCGCGATGTCCAGACACGGTTCGACTTCGTCTCCTTCGGTTACGAGCGCATCCTGCTCGACAGCAAGCGCTGGGAGATCGGTATACCGGTGACCATCGGCTTGGGCAACTACCGGACCAGTTACCGCGACAGCATCGGCTCGGCATGGCGCCCTTACAGCAGCAATGAGCTTGTCCCGGTGGAATCCGGCGTGCAGGTGGACTACAAGCTCTTCTGGTGGGCCTTCGTCGGCGTTGGCGGCGGGTATCGGTACGTGCTTGCAGAGGACCCCATCGTCACCACGGCACTGAGCGACTTCAACTATTACTTCAAGTTCGGGCTGCGCTTCGGCGAGATCGTGAAGCGCACCCGGCGATCACTGAGGAAGGAACATGGAACGAACTGAGGCCATGCAACGCGTTGCCGAGCTGTGCAGCATGATCAACGAGCACGACCACCGGTATTATGTGCTCGCCGCCCCGATCATCAGCGACCTGGAGTACGATATGCTGGTGAAGGAGCTGGAGGCGTTGGAGCACCGATTCCCTGACCTGCAGCGCCCGGACAGTCCCACACAGCGGGTGGGCGGCGATCTCACCAGGAACTTCCCCACCGTGCGGCATCGGCAACCCATGTTGTCGCTCTCCAATTCCTACAGCAGGGAGGAAGTGACCGAGTTCGTGGAGCGGATCAGAAGGGAGATCGGGGACGTGCGTTTCGTAATGGAGTTGAAATACGACGGTGTGGCCATCAGCATCACCTATGAGGAGGGTGTGCTGGCACGGGCATTGACGCGCGGGGACGGCGAGCAGGGTGAGGAGGTGACCGCCAACATCCGTACCGTGCGTTCCATCCCATTGCGCTTGCAGGGGGAAGGATACCCGCCCCTCTTCGATGTACGGGGAGAGGTGGTGTTCACCCGTGAGCGCTTCGAACAGCTCAACGATGCGCGCAGGCAGGCGGGGGAGGAGCTCTACGCCAACCCGCGCAATACGGCTGCGGGTACGCTCAAGCTGCAGGATCCCCGGGAGGTGGCGCGGCGGGCGCTCGATTGCTACATCTACGGCATCAACGGGGATGAACTGCCCACCCGCAGCCACTTCGACAACATCCTCACGGCGGGCACGTGGGGGTTCCGCGTACCACAGCCCGCACGCCGCCTCATCGAGCGGGCCGTCGATGTGGACGGTATCATGGCCTTCATCGATCATTGGGACAAGGCCCGCAGCACCTTCGAGGTGGCGATCGATGGCATCGTCATCAAGGTCGACGACCTCGCGGTCCAGGATGAGCTGGGCATGACCGCCAAGAGCCCGCGCTGGGCGCTCGCCTACAAGTTCGCGGCCGAACAGGCCGTCACGCGCCTCAACGGGGTATCCTTCCAAGTGGGCCGAACGGGCGCCATCACGCCGGTCGCCGAACTCGAGCCGGTGCTGCTCGCCGGCACCACCGTGAAGCGCGCCAGCCTGCACAACGCGGACCAGATCGCCAGGCTCGACCTGCACATCGGTGATCGCGTGCAAGTGGAGAAAGGCGGCGAGATCATTCCCAAGATCGTGGGTGTTGATATGGAGGGTAGAGCTGCCGGAGCCGCCCCCGTGCATTTTCCCCTTCATTGCCCCGAATGCGGCGCCACCCTCGTCCGGTACCAGGGGGAGGCCCAGCATTACTGTCCCAATGAGCACAGCTGTCCCCCCCAGATCATGCGCCGGATCGAACACTTCGTGGGGCGAAAGGCCATGGATATCGAGGGGCTGGGCGGCGAGACCGTGGAGGAGTTGTACCGGAGTGGCCTGGTACACACCGTGGCCGACCTCTACACCCTGGACCGGGAACGGCTACTGGCGCTGGGGAAGGGCTGGGGTGAGCGCAGTGTGCAACAGGTTCTCGATGGCATTGCAGCCAGCAGGCAGCGGCCCTTCGAGCGTGTCCTCTTCGCCATCGGTATCCGCCACGTGGGCGAGACCATCGCCCGCAAGATCGCCCGCTCCGCCGGCAGCCTCGACAAACTGATGGCCATGAGCGAGGAGGAGCTCACCGCATTGGACGAGGTGGGGCCAGTGATCGCACGCAGCATCCTTGATTTCTTCGCAGCCGAAGGCAACCGGACCGTGGTGGAGCGGCTGCGTGAGCAGGGGCTGCACTTCGCCGTGGAAGCCGCCGGCGAGGCCCCTGTGCGTGATACGCTCAAAGGCCTCACCTTCGTGGTCTCGGGTGTTTTCCGGAACTTCAGCCGCGACAGTATCAAGGAAGCCATCGAGCAGAACGGGGGCAGGGTGTCCGGTTCCATCTCCAGCAAGACCAGCTACCTGTTGGCCGGGGCGGATATGGGCCCGGCCAAACGCACAAAGGCCGAACAGCTCGGTGTACAGGTCCTGGACGAGGAAGGGTTCATGCGCATGATCAAAGGATGAAGCTGTTCGACCGACTGAAGGAATGGATGGGGCTCCGCCGCCTGTTGCGCGAGCTCCCCGCTGACCGACGACCCGTGGCGCGCAATATCGCCGCCGCCCGCAAGGTGGGCATCGTCTACATCGTGGAGGATGAGGCGACCCACAACCAGGTGCGGAACTATGTCAAGCGCCTCAAGGAGGAATTGGGGATCAGTAACATCATGGCGCTCGGATACAGCGACGAGAAGGCGCTGCCTCATTACCTCCATGCCAAGCTCAACTTCGATGCCATCTGCCAGAAGGACCTCAACTGGTACCGCATCCCCCAGGGCAACACGGTGGTGAACTTCATGGCCGAGGAGTACGAGGTGCTGATCGACCTCACCCTGCAGGACCGCCTGCCCATCCAGTACATCATGGCACGCAGCCGCGCCCGTTTCAAGGTGGGAAGATGGAGCGAGGACAACAAACGCATCCTCGACATGATGATCGACATGGCCGGTTCCAACAGCCTGCCCCAGCTCATTCAGCAGGTCCATCACTACCTGCTGATGGTCAATGCACGCAACGAAGCATCCCTCAACTAAGTCGCCCACCCATACGCATGAACGCCTCTTTCCGCGGCCTCGGTGTCGCCCTCGTCACCCCCTTCCGCTCCAATGGACAGATCGACTATGCCGGTCTGGAGAAACTCATCGACCACCAGATCGCCGGTGGCGTGGACTATGTGGTCAGCATGGGCACCACTGGTGAGAGCGTCACCCTCACCAAGGCCGAAAAGCACGAGCTCCTGGCGCAGACCATCGGATTCGTGCGCAACCGCGTACCCGTTGTGCTCGGCGTCGGAGGCAACAACACCGCGGAGGTCATCGAGACCCTCAACGCCTTCGATATGGACGGCGTGGACGCCATCCTCAGCGTCAGCCCCTACTACAACAAGCCCACGCAGGAAGGCATCTACCAGCATTACAAGGCCATCGCCCAGGTGGCCCTGCGGCCCATCATCCTCTACAACGTGCCCGGCCGCACCGGCAGCAACATGACGGCCGAGACCACCCTGCGGCTGGCGAAGGACTTCAGGAACATCATCGCCATCAAGGAGGCCAGTGCCAACCTCGATCAGATGGGCCGCATCCTGAAGCACAAACCGAAGGACTTCATGCTCATCAGCGGCGACGATGCGCTCACCCTGCCCATCATCGCCATGGGTGGTGTGGGTGTGATCAGTGTGGTGGGAAATGCATTACCCGGGGAGTTCAGTACGCTGGTGAACGCGGCGCTGAAAGGCGACCTCGATACCGCGCGTCGCGAACACCTCCGCCTCATCGAAGTGATCGATCTCCTCTTCGCGGAAGGCAATCCGGGAGGTATCAAGGAGGCCCTGAAGATCCTCGGCATCTGCGGCAATGCCGTTCGGCTGCCCTTGGTCAATGTCAGCGAAGGCACAGCGAAGAAGCTCTACCAAGCGCTGGCTGATGCCGAGGTGGTGAAGTTGTGAGACTCGTCAGCACTGCTCCATACGGTCCATTTCCAGCTCCAAACCAGATCGGAGATCGGTCATGTAATGGTGGGAATTTCGCCAGGACGTGGCGAAATCCCAACCACTTACCATTCCCACAAAGCGCTCAGCGGCACGGCATGAATGTCCTTGTCGAAGGGGGTGACACCCAGCCCCGGGTGCAGTAGCAGTCCCCGCAGCCACTTGTCCCCGGCCACCTCTCGAAGGTGCTTCAGCCCGGTCACATCGTTGCTGCCCACGGCTATCGCAGCCTTCACCTCGATGCCCACGATGCGACCCTTGTTGTCCTCCAGTACGATGTCCACCTCACGGCCGGCCTCGGTCCGGAAGTGGTAGGCCTTCACCCGCACCTTGCTCCATCCCGCCATCTTCCGCAGTTCGTTCAGCACGAAGGTCTCCAGCAGCGGCCCGAACGAAGGACTGTTCAGGATGTCCGCAGGCTTGTCGATGCCCGCCAAGTGGGCCGCGAATCCACTGTCGGTCAGGTGCAGCTTGGGCGACTTCACCAGCCGCCGTCCCCGGTGTGCATGCCAGGCTTGTACAGGCGTGCTCAGGAAGGTGGCCTCCAGCAGGGCCATGTACCGGCGCATGGTGGAGTGGGGGATGTCCAGTGTCCGCGACAGGTCGGCAAGGTTCAGCAGACCGCTGCTCCGCACCGCGAGGGCCTGCAACAGCCGCGGCAGGTCGGTGAGACCGGTGATGTTGCTGATGTCCCGCACATCCCGCTGCAGGATACTGGTGATGTACGCACCGTACCAGGCATCGCGCCGGGCGGGGGCCTTCCGGGTCATCACCTCCGGATAGCCACCTGAGATCACCCTGGCCGCGATCTGCTTCCGCTCCAAGGCGGTGGGGTCCGTCAGCTTGGGCCGTGCGGCGAACACCTGGTCGATGAAGCCGCTCTTCCGGCCCCCAAGTTCGTCCTGCGCGAACGGGTACAAGGGAATGATCTCCATCCGACCGGCCAGGGAGTCGCCCAGCCGGGGCAGCATCAGCACATTGGCACTGCCCGTCAGCAGGAACCGACCGGGCTTCCGGTCACGGTCCACCGAAGCTTTGATGGCCCTGAAGATGTTGGGCGCGTTCTGCACCTCATCGATCACCGCCAGCTTGCCCAAGCCCTGGATGAAGGCAGGCGGGTCGTTCAAGGCCGCTTCCAGGGTGGCGTGGTCGTCAAGTGTCACATACCGGGCTCCCCGTTGCCGGGCAATGGCCTTCACCAAGGTGGTCTTGCCCGTCTGACGTGCACCGTGCAACAACACCACGGGAGTGTCCTTCAGTGCGATATCCACAGCGTGCCGGAGGTTCCGTGCCTTTTCCATGACGCAAAAATAGGCGATGAGCGGTCGGATAATGATCATTAAGTGGTTGGAAATTAGCCATGCAATGGCGAATTTCCAACCACTGTTCACCAAGCGCCCCGTCCTCTCGGGCGCATGTGGCGGTCGTGCTACCTTCGGGCACCGCATGGAGTTCCTCGCCCTTGACTTCGAGACCGCCACCGCTCAGCCCGACAGCCCCTGTGAGCTGGGCATCGCCGTAGTACGCGATGGTTCCGTGCAGGCGGTGCACAACTGGTTGATCAAGCCTCCGCAGTGGCCGTACTTCAGCCCGCATAACATCGCCGTGCATGGCATCACCCCGCAGGCCGTGGCCAACGCGCCCCGCTGGGCCGACATCTGGCCCGAGGTGTCCGAACTTCTGCGCGACCGAACCGTGGTGGCGCACAATGCAGCGTTCGATATGAACGTGCTGCGTAGCACGCTCAGCGGACATGGCATTCCGTTCACCCCCTTCGAATACTTCTGCAGCGTGAGCATGGCACGAAAGGTCTGGCCCGGCCATCGTTCCTACGGACTTTCGGCCATGTGCGCCCTCCATGGCATTCCGCTCCAGCATCACCGTGCGGGCAACGACGCTGCTGCAACGGCCGAGCTCGTATTGCGGGCGACAGGACCACGCCCCTGGTTCGATATCACCCAGTTCCTGCACACCAGCCGGGTGCGCATCGGTGCGTTCTTCCCCGGAGGTCACCGCACCCCCGGTGGCAAAGTGGTCACTGGGTGAGGCTTACGCGCCTTTCAGGTACATCTTCTTGATCCGCATCAAGGGGCCTGGACAGTGGCTCCCGTGGCAGTTCGCGCAGCTTTGCACCAACGCATTGTATGCTTGTGCGCGGTCCTTGCGCGCGGCCTTGTACAAAGCCTCCACTTTGTCCTGGTAATCCTTGCCGAAGGTGGGGAAGGTGATGGGGTCGATGTGCATGCCCTCGGTGGGGGTGGCCTCCATCAGACGCTCGATCCCGGCCGGGGCGGGGGGAAGCCTGCGGTCGCCGCGACGCAATGCCGCCTTGACACTATCGGCATGCACGGCCATCACCCGCATCATCAGCGCCAGTTCACTCGCGGGTTTCAGGTCCTGCCCACCATCCGCGGTCAGTGGTGCAGCCAGCGGCCGCAGCTCGCCCGGCGCGGCAAAACAGCCCAGGATGGCTAGGATGACCAGTGGGATCAGGAAGAGGCTCCGGCGTTTCATCGGTCCGAAGGTAGTGGACCCATGCCGCACTGCCACAATGACGCGCATCAGCGCTGGCCCGATCATTGCCATCGTGCTCCAATGGACCCCCACCAACAGGCGCCACCCCGTACCGATCGGTTGCGGCTTGCTGCCATCCTTCCGGCACTGCTTGTGTTGGTCATTTGGGCGGTTTTCCTGCTTGATCACGGCCTGGGGCTGGGGAGTGCGCGCTACGGGCTTACGCCCCGATCGGCCACAGGGCTGGTGGGGATCCTTTCCGCACCCCTATTGCATGCCGACCTGGAGCACCTGATCGGTAATTCGGTGCCACTGCTGGTGCTGGGCACCGCGTTGATCTATTTCTTCCCCACCATCGCACTGCGCGTTGCCGGCATGGCCTGGTTGGCCACGGGTATCGGGGTGTGGCTGGCGGCGCGCCCCTCCACGCACATCGGTGCCAGCGGACTGGTCTATGCACTGGCGGCGTTCCTCTTCCTCAGCGGTCTGTTGCGCCGGCAGCGGACACAGATGGGCCTGTCGCTGCTGATCGTGTTCCTGTACGGGGGCATGTTCTGGGGCATCTTCCCCATCGTGCCGCGGGTGAGTTGGGAGAGCCACCTCTGGGGCGGTGTGGTGGGTCTGTTGCTGGCGTGGGTGTACCGTGCCGAGGCATCTCCGGTGAAGGACCCCCAGCCCGTGCTGGAGGACGAGCCGGAGGAACTGCTGCCAGTGCAGCAGGGCGTCACCATTGTACGGTACACCTCCGATCGAGCACCGGAAGAAAGCCCCGGACAGCCACTGGACCCCGACCGCACGTCCATCGGATGAGCTTGGAAGAACGAAGCCCCCACCGAGCGGCAGGGGCTTCAGTGAACGTTGTCCGGTCCCTACTCGGCCTTCAGTGCGGCCAGTTCCTGTCCGCCACCGATCAGCTTCAGCAGGCCCTGCTCAAGCTTGAAACTCTCCACCCGGCCCAGCATGCCCATGATGGCGTTCTCCGTGGGTTGGATGCCCTCGCAATACTTCTTGGTGGACCCCACGCTGTTGAAGCTTAGTGCGGTGCCCTCCTGTTTCACAGCGCCCATCAGGCTGTTACAGCCGCCGAAGCCCTGCAGTTGATCACCGGCCAGTTGCAGCCACGGAGCCTCTGTGCCAGCGGGCAGCTCCAAGGCCTTGCCGGCCAGGGTCTGGAAGACCCATTTCTTGTCCGCCAGGTTGGTCATGTCAGCGCCTTTCTTGCAAGTGTTCGCGCTCAACGTGATCAGCAGGGTCGCTGCGAGGGCCAGGTGTTTCATGGTGCAGGTGTTCAACGGTGAAGTGCGAAGTCCGTGCCGATCAATTGTTCAGCATCACCGGCATCACCAGCATCAGCACATCCTCGCCCACTTCACCGGCCTCGCCGGGCAGTAGGATACCGGCACGGTTCGGAGCGCTCATCTCCAGGTTCACATGCTCGGAGGTGAGGTTGTTGAGCATGTCCATCAGGAAGCGGGAGTTGAAGCCGATGGTGATCTCTTCACCCTCGTAAGCGCAGGTAAGCTTCTCGTTCGCTTCGTTGGCGAAATCGAGGTCCTCTGCGCTGATGGTGAGTTGGCTGCCGTTGATGTGCAGGCGCACCTGATGGGTGGTCTTGTTGGCGAAGATGCTCACCCGGCGGATCGAGCTCAGGAAGGTGGCCCGGTCGATGGTGAGCTTGTTGGGGTTGGTCTTCGGGATCACCGCTTCGTAGTTGGGGTACTTCCCGTCGATCAGACGGCATACCAGCACGGTGTTGTCGAACTTGAAGGCGGCGTTGTTCTCGTTGAACTCCACGGTCACCTCCGCATTGGTGGCCGCCAGGGAGCTCTTCAGCAGGTTCAGCGGCTTCTTGGGCACGATGAACGAGGCTGCACGTGGCGCCTGCACATCGGTGCGGCGGTAACGCACCAGCTTGTGTGCGTCGGTGGCCACGAAGCATACGTTCTCCGGGCTCAGCTCGAAGAAGATGCCGCTCATCACCGGGCGAAGGTCATCGTTGCCCGTGGCGAAGAGCGTCTTGTTGATGGCAGCTGCCAGCGTGCCGGCGGGCATCGACAGGGATGTCGGTTCCTCCAGGACAGGGCTCTTGGGGAACTCGGCACCGTTGAAGCCGGTCATCTTGTACTTGCCCTGTTCGCTGTTGATCTCCACCCCGTGGTGCTTGCCATCGATCGTGAAGGTCAGCGGCTGCTCCGGGAAGGCCTTCAGCGTATCGAGCAGCAGGCGTGCCGGGATGGCCACACTGCCTTTGTCCTTGGCCTCTACGGCCATGGTGGCCGTGATGGTGGTCTCCAGATCGCTCGCGGTGACCGTCAGCTGCTTGCCGTCGATCTCGAAGAGGAAGTTGTCCAGGATGGGCAGCGTGTTGCTGCTGGCGAGCACGCCTTGCAACAGTTGCAGTTGCTTGAGCAGGGCGGTGCTGGATACGATGAATTTCATCGGTTCTATCGGTCTTTTGGGATCGGGCAAAGTTAGCCGGGCCTACCAGCGGGATCGGGTGCACTTTTCAACACGATGCCCCGTTTATCCACAGGCGCACCGCCCGGGGCTGCTACGGTTGGAGCTGCTCCGCAGGCTCCAGGATGGGGTCGAACATGGGTCGCTGGATGACCACTACCAGGCTGTCTTCCACGAAGGCGTACATGCGGTTGGGGTCGTGCTGCGGCCGGAAGGCCAGGGTGCTGTCCACCTCCCCGGTGTACGGCATGAACCAGAACCGGACCTCCTTTTCCTTCCCGGCCCGGTCCTGCGTGCGCACCACGTGGTCCGGAACGATCGCCAGCAGCGAATCGCGTGAGGCCTGGCCCATGCGACGTTCGATCACTTCGTAGTTCAGGTCCTTGAACGAGCGCAGGTACAGCTTCACCCGGCTGCTGTCCATCGCCATCGGCCGGTCCTGTGCATCCAGCAGCTGCACCCTGCGCGCTTCATCCTGCACCACCCGGAAGGAGGTGCCCGGCCCCTTCGGCAGGTCCACCTCTACGCGCGCCAGGTCGTAGGGGTCCTGGAAGTCCCAGATCACCGGGCGCCGCCATTGGTCCAGATCGGTATGGAACCGGGTGTTCACGATCCCGGTGAAACCGGCCATCTTCATCACGAAGGGGGCACTGCTCCGCCCCTTGTCCGGCAGCTCCAGCACCATGTAGGTGCCCAGGTTGTCCTTCGTGGCATGCCCCACGATCCACACCTTCTCCGGCTTGCTGCCGCCCGTGTAGATCTCCACCCGCTTGGCCACCGCACCCATGAAGCGCAAGGCCGTGCCCTGCGCCTTCTTGGATACCGGGCTCTTCACCTCGATGCGCTTGAAGGTGTTCAACAGCAGTTTGATGTCGGAGTTGCGGGCCTCGTAGATGCCGTTGAGGGTCCAACGCCCCCCCGCGCGCCGCAGGTCGATCTGCCTGCCGGCCACGTCCGTGATGAAGATGCGGTCCACCCGCGCCGTGTCGGCGATGGTGAAGTCGGAAAGAGGGGCGTCCAGCGAGGTGCCACGGTCACTGCTGGTGAGCCACCAGGCCAGGCCACCGAGCACGGCCACGGCCAACAGGAGTAGAAGGTTGCGGTTCATGAGCGGGTGTTCGAACGTCTCCGACGCAGGAAATGGAGCAGCAGGCCCCCCCCGATCGTCAGGAGCACCGGCAGCACCAGGTTGAAGAGCTGGATCATCGTGCGCTCCCGTTCGGTGCGCACCGGGTCCAGCTGGCGAAGGGTCAGCTCCCGCGAGCGGATGCTGATCAGGCTCTTGTCATCCAACAGGTAGTTCATCGCGTTCACGATGAACTCGCGGTTGCCGTATAGCTTCGTGTTGGCGTAGCGGTCGTAGCCCAGCGGGTAGAACATGCCCTTGGCCGCATCCACCCGGTTGGCGATCACATCGCCGTCCGCCACCACGATCATCGCCGTCTCCTTGCTCTGCTCCTTGAAGGCCACGTCCCGGTCGTCGCGGAACGCAGGCGGCAGCCGGTCGGCATAGGGCGAGGTGAAGCGGCCCTCCAGCAGCGCCGCCATGGGCAGGAAGGGGGTGCTGCGCTTGTCGAAGCCCATGTCCAGCTCCACCATGTTCAGGCTGATGCGCACCGGATTGCGCTGCGCGAAACTGGCAGGGGAGGAGGTTAGCAGGATGGTCTTGCGCACACCCTCCGCCGCAATGGTGTCCAGCGAACTGGTGAACCGGAAATGCACGGGGTCCACGTTGGCCACCACCGGGTGTGCGCTCTGTGGCACGCTCACCGGTTCGAAGTACCAGGGGAAGCGCTCCAGCTTGCGCTGGTCGCCGTAGGGCTGCGTGAAGATCTCGATCGGCGCACAGCTCCGGTCGAGCACCAGGTCGTTGTTGATGCGCACACCATAGCTGAAGAGCAGCTCCTGCAACCCGAGCTCCAGCGGCGTGGCGATGGAGAACTGGTTCTTCCGCAGGCTGTCCAGGTTGGCGTTCATGGCGTCCACCAGCCACAGCACCCTGCCGCCGTTCATCACGTACTGGTCCAGCACGTACCGGTCCCGGTCGCTGAACACGCTGTCCGGCTTGGCGATGATGAGCGCGTCATGGGTGTTCAGGCGCACGGCGATGCCTTCGCCCTTCCGGCTGAGCGCATCGATCCGCCCGTCGATCCGAACACGGCTCACGTCGTACTGCTCCTCCAAGGCCTGGGTGATGTCGGCCACCTCGATGGCGCTGAGCTCCCCGTGCCCCTCCAGGAAGGCCACCCGGGGCCGCTGCGTGGCCACCACCCGGCGGATGGCGCTGGCCAGCTCGTACTCCAGGTTGTTGATCGAGCGGTTCACCATGTCGGCGTCCGGCACACGCACCTGCGACTTCAAGAGCTGCACCGGCGTGCTGCGCTCGCGGTAGGTGACAATGGCGCCCGGGAATACGATGCGCTCCACGAAGGCACCGTCCTCCCGCAACCGGATGCTGCTGTACCGCAGCCCCTGCTTCTGCAGATCGTCGTACACGGCGTTCCGCGTCTCCGGGTCGGCGCTCGCGTTGGGGTCCACGAAGCTGTAGTTGATGCGGTCCGGACCCTCCACATGCAGCTCCTCCAACAGCTCGCGTGTGGCCTTCGACAACCGTTCCAGATCGGCCGGCAGGGCGCCGCTGAGGAACACCTTCACGAACACCTCGTCCTCCAGCCCTTCCACCAGCTCCTTCGTGGCCGGCCGCAGGGTGTACCGTTGCTCGCTCGTCAGGTCGGCGCGCAGGCGGGCGAAGGATCCGATGTACAGCAGGAGCAACAAGCCCGCCACGCCCAGCAGCAGTTCCAGCAGGTCGCTGCTGCGCTTGTTCATGCCGTTGCGCATCCCGCTCATGACCAGGTACGGCTTTGCAGCACCGTGCGCGTCAGCAACAGGAAGGTGCCGATCACACCCACGAAGTAGAGCGCATCACGCAGGTCGATCACCCCTCGGCTCATGCTCATGTAATGCTCCTGGATGCCCAGTCGGCGCACCGCCCCCTCCAGCCCGCCGAAGGTGCTGAAGTCGGCCAGCAGCTCGAAGCCCAGGTATAGGAAGAAGGAGAGGAACACCGCGATGAGGAAGGCCACGATCTGGCTCTCGGTGAGCGCCGAAGCGAAGATGCCCACCGCCACGAAACAGGCCGCCAGGAAGAGCAGTCCGATGTACGATCCCAGAATGCCGCCCGTATCCACGTTGCCCTGCGGCACGGCCAGGTCCGACACGGTGTACCAATAGACGAGCGTGGGGAGCAGGGCCACCGCCACCAACAACAGGCAGGCCAGGTACTTCGCCAGCACCACCTGCAGCTCTGTCAGGGGCTTGGTGAGCAGGATCTCCAGGGTGCCCGTGCGCCGTTCCTCACTGATGCTGCGCATGGTGATGGCCGGCACCAGGAAGAGAAAGACCCAAGGCGCCAGACCGAAGAGCGGCGCGAGGTCCGCGTAGCCCTGGTCCAGCAGGTTGTCCGGGAACACCCACAGGAACAGGCCGGTGATCAGCAGGAAGACGACGATCACGATGTGGCCGATGAGCGAGCCCAGGAAGCCGGTGATCTCTTTGCGTACGAGTGCGAACATGCCGTTGAACGGGGCGCCAAGATACAGGCCCCCCGGCGTACGAACCCCACCGTTCCCCGCTCCGCCGTGTACAACCCTCGTTCCGGGCAGCTCCTTAGAACTCGATCACCGTCTTGCGCTGCTTCACCGGCTTGCGCGGGATCTTCTCCTCATCGGTGTTGCAATAGTTGCGCACGATGAACTGGGCGTCCTTGTCGCCGCCTTCCCCCGCCGCACGCCAGTCCGCACAGGCCTGCTCCTTGTCGCCCAGGTTGTAGTGGCAGTCGGCCCGGTAGTAGTGGGCTTCCACCAGGGCGTCCTCCCCCCCGGCATCGATCACCTCGGTGAACACCGTGATGGCCTCCTGGAACTGCTTGGCCTCGAACAGCTGTACGGCCAGGCTCATCCGCACACCCGGCAACGCAGGGTCCAGCGCCAGGGCCGCCCGCAGGTCGCTCAATCCTTCCCGGTCCTTGTACAAGGCACCGTTCACCACTCCGCGCAGCATCAGGGCAAAGGCGTTGTTCGGGTTCAGCTCCAACGAGCGGTCCAGGTCGCGCAAGGCACCGTTCATGTCCTGTCCCAGGTAGTTGGCACAGCCCCTGTTGTACCACGCGTCCGCATCGTTCTTGTCCAGCGCCAGCGCACGGTCCGCATCGCGGATGGCCTCCTTCACCCGGCCCTCCGTCACGTGGATCGCCGATCGGCTCACAAAGAGCCGGGGGTCCTGGTCGTTCTGCTTCTCGGCACGCACATAGTCCAGCAGCGCACCATGCAGGTCGGCGTTCCGCTGCTTGATGTCGCCGCGCAACTTGTACCCACCCGGCACCGTGGCGTCGGCGGCCAGGGCGCTGTCGGCATGCACCAGGGCTTCCTCGAAGCGCGCTGCGGAGTAGGCGCTGCGCGCGCGTTCCAGGTGTTGCTCTGCGCGTTGCGGTTGAGCGGTCAGTACGAGCGGAAGGGCGAACAATGGCAGCAGCAGGGATCCACGCATGGGACGAAGATCGCAGATCCCGGGCCGATCGTGCGGAACGTTCGCCGCACCGCTGCCTGCGCGCGATGAGGGTCAGCGGATGGGCGATGCATCGCTGCGGTGCAGCACCGCCACCGACCACGCTTCCGCAGGCGCGGCGAAGAGCGGCTTCACCACCGGCCATACCTCGGCGAACACCGGTGAACGACGGTACTGCTCCAGGTCGGCCTCAGCGTCCCAATGGCTGTGCGTGAAGAACACCCGCGGATCGGCCAGGTCCTGCCACAGCTCCAGGTAGCGGCAGCCGTGCGAGGCCCGGATGCGGGGCGCCCAGCCTGCGAACAACGAGCGGAAGGTCTCCACCTCTTCCGGCCGGAAGGTCATCTTCACCACCCGGACGATCATCGCAGAACGGGCTCAAGCCGATGCTCGAAGTCCACGCGCACCGGATCGTTCACTTCCACACCGAAGAGCCGCGCAGCACCGCCGCCGTGCCCCTCCACGCCCTTGTTCACCGCGATCTCCAGCAGGCCCATGGCGTTGAAGAAGGCCACCCGCTCGCCCTGGGGCACGTCGCTGTAAGTGGTATGCAGCCGCAGGATGTCATCCTCGTGCGAGGCGAACCCGATGCGCAGCCCGCGCCCACGACCAACCTCGTTCAGCACACTACTGCGGATGTTGGTGATCAGGTTGCCGTAGCTGTCGATGTGGATCACCCGGCCCCGGATGCTGTTCGGGTCCAAGGCTGGCTGGAAGCCGATCTGCTCGCGGATGGTCACCACCTTGCGACCGATCACATCGGCCGTGCCGCCGCGCGCCAGGTGACAGGCCACGGGCACGAACACGCTCTTGGTGGGGAAGGTGATCTGGTCGTCCTCGATCTTCATCGTCACCTCATAGGCCTCATGCGGCTTGCCGTCGAACAGCAGCGAGAAGATGCCGTTGTCCGCACCGATGAAGAACTGGCCGTCGTGCTTCACCACCAGATGGGGCGTCTGGCCGTCGGCCTCCGGGTTCACTCCGATGATGTGGATCGTCCCGCGCGGGAACTCGGGGTAGGTGTTGCGCAGCACGAACGCCGCCTGGGCATTGTCGAAGGCGCGGATCGAATGGCTCACGTCCACGATCACCGCCTCCGGATGCTGGCGCAGGATGGCGCCCTTCACCACGGCCACATAATGGTCCTGCAGACCCATGTCGGTGGTGAGGGTGATGATGGCCATGGCGCGGTGGGCGTACGGACCGAAGACCTACCTTCGGCGCTCCAAAACTACCGGGAGCCTAGAGCCATCGGCACTGGAACTTCTGAACAACGCGATGTTATCTTGATCGAGAAGCTGATCACCATCACCGGGGTGGAACCCGTGGAGGTCCTGGGGGCCAACGACAGCAACCTGCGCCTCATCCGCAACCTCTTCCCCAAGCTCAACCTCATCGCCCGGGGCGATACCATCAAGGTCACCGGACCGGCCGAGGAACTGCTTCGCTTCGAGGAGCGCTTCAACGAACTGGTGGCCCATGTGGCCCGCTACAACGAGCTGCCCCGCAAGGTGCTCGACGACATCATGGGCGGCGCCGAACGCGCCGAAGCTGGCGAGGAGGCCGATGTACTGGTCTACGGCAACGCCGGCCTGCGCGTCAAGGCCCGCACCCTCAACCAGCAGAAGCTCGTGAAGGCCGTGGAGGGCAGCGACATGGTCTTCGCCATCGGCCCCGCCGGCACCGGCAAGACCTACACCGCCGTGGCCCTCGCCGTGAAGGCGCTCAAGGAACGCAAGGTGCGCCGCATCATCCTCACACGCCCTGCGGTGGAGGCAGGGGAGAACCTCGGCTTCCTGCCGGGCGACCTCCGCGAGAAGCTCGATCCCTACCTGCAGCCGCTCTACGATGCGCTCAAGGAGATGATCCCCGCCTCGCGTCTGGCCGATCACCTCGATGAGGGCATCATCCAGATCGCACCGCTCGCCTTCATGCGCGGCCGCACGCTCGACCACGCCTTCGTGATCCTCGACGAGGCCCAGAACGCGACCCTGCCCCAGCTCAAGATGTTCCTCACCCGCATGGGCCGCAACGCCAAGTTCGTCATCACCGGCGATGTCACCCAGGTGGACCTGCCCGACCGCCAGCCCAGCGGACTGATGCCCGCCGTGGCCATGCTGCGCAACATCGAAGGCATCAGCGTCATCGAGCTCGATGAGAAGGACGTCATCCGCCACGAACTGGTGACGCGTGTGCTCGGGGCGTTCCGCGAATTGGAGAACCGCGACCGAAAGTAGCAGGGACGATGATAGCAGGTCGTTGTTCGGTCATCGTACATGGTTCATCGTTGTTCGTTCATCGTTGTTCGTACCTCGTTGCTCGGTGTTCGAAGTACCCACATACCGGTTCCCAATGCGCCTGAATGGCCTCCCATCGACGTTGACGATGATCGTGGAGCATTAGAATTGACCATTCGTTCTTCGCCCTCGCCCCTCGACCCTCGACCCTCGAAAATCGAACCTCGAACATCGAACCTCGACCCTCGACCCTCGACCCTCGACCCTCGACCCTCGAACATCGACCACCGACCACCGACCACTGACCACCGAACAACGCCTCTCGCCCCCATGCCCGGCACCCTCCTGCGTTCCGACCTCCAGCATCCCCTCATCACCAACGTGTACCGCGGCAAAGTGCGTGATGTGTACACCCTGTCCGATGGCCGCATCATCCTGGTGGCCAGTGACCGCATCAGCGCCTTCGACGTGGTGCTTCCACGCGGCATCCCCCACAAGGGCCAGGTGCTCAGCCAGCTCAGCTGGCACATGCTGCAGGCCACACGCCACGTGGCGCCCAACTGGGCCGAGGCCTCGCCCGATCCCAATGTGGTCATCGGCGCGGCGTGCAGCACCGTGAAGGTGGAGATGGTGGTGCGCGGCTACCTCGCAGGCCACGCCTGGCGCACCTACCAGAGCGGCCTACGCTCCCTGTGCGGCGCCACGCTGCCCGAGGGCATGCGCGAGAACGACCGTTTCCCCACGCCCATCATCACGCCCAGTACCAAGGCCGATGTGGGGCACGACGAGGACATCACGCCCGACGAGATCCTGGCGCGGGGCCTGTGTACGCCGCAGGAGTGGGACACTATGCAGCGCTACGCCCTGGCGCTCTTCACCGAGGGCAGCCGCATCGCCGCCGAGCGCGGCCTGCTGCTGGTGGACACCAAGTACGAGTTCGGACGCACCGCCGATGGCCGCATCCTGCTCATCGACGAGATCCACACGCCCGATAGCTCACGCTATTTCTACGCCGACGGCTATGCCGAACGCCAGGCCAAAGGCGAACGCCAGAAGCAACTGAGCAAGGAGTTCGTGCGCGAATGGCTCATCGCTGGCGGCTTCATGGGCAAGGAGGGCCAGCAGGTGCCCCCCATGGACGATGCCTTCGTGCACAGCGTCACCGAACGCTACGTGGAGCTCTACGAACGCATCACCGGCCAGGCCTTCCACCCCGCACCCACCGAGGACATCAATGCCCGGGTGCAGCGGGCGGTGCGGGAGTACCTGGGGTGAGTAACCACGGTAGCGCGTGTTTGTTGCTCTGCCGATGCTTGCTCATAAGCTGACCAGGTAGCGTCGTTGATCCATTAACTTTGGGCTATGGCGGCAAAGGGCAAGCCTCAACGAAAGCCGGTGGTCTCGGACGAAGAGATCATCCGTTCCATGATCGCCTCGTTCAGCATCGAGGGGATCTCATTGACCTTGGAGGAGGCCCGGGCACTCCTGCAAAAGGCTCGGCTCAGCTTGGGAAAGCAGCCCGGATAAGCCGTTCCATCGGAGCGTGGTCACCTAAGGCTGCGCGCTGAACAGCGGTTACGTAGGCATCGAACTGTTCCTGCATCGGTCGGAAGTCGAGTTTGCCGTAGCCGTGCTTCAATGCCATCAGGTCCAGGAGCAGACGCGCGGCGCGACCGTTCCCCTCGCGGAACGGATGGATGAAGAGCAGTTCACCGTGCACACGGGCCATGAAGGTGATCAACGCTTCGCGTTCAGCAGGCACGGACGGCTCCTGGCTCAGGATGCGCGCACCGAAGTCGTTCATGGAGGCATCCAGGTAACGCGCGGCTGGGAAGGCGAATCCACCTTTGGAGATGTTCACATCGCGCCACTTGCCTGCAAACCCATAGAGATGGCCGAGCGCCATGGTGTGCAGTCGGCGGATGTAGGCGATATCGAAGGACGTCCGATCGTTCAATTCGTCATAGAGCACGAGCTCGGCACGAAAGAAGCCCTCCGCCTCGGCCAGTTCCACCGAACGCTTGTCCGACAGCCCAAGTAAGTTCGGCAGAACTTCTCCTTGATCACCGGGCGTATCGTACTTCATGGTGGTAAGATAACCAGGTACGACCCGTTCAGTCGTGTTGCCGTTGTGGCTCATCGCCGGCGGCTTCATGGGCAAGGAGGGCCAGCAGGTGCCGCCCATGGACGATGCCTTCGTGCACAGCGTCACCGACCGCTACGTGGAGCTCTACGAGCGCATCACCGGC
>CAYZBO010000007.1:0-42579 GCA_964476665.1 uncultured Chryseobacterium sp.
CCGCAGACCTTCAAGCAGCTGCTGATGGTGGCCGGCTTCGACCGCTACTTCCAGATCGTGAAGTGCTTCCGCGACGAGGACCTGCGCCAGGACCGCCAGCCGGAGTTCACGCAGATCGACTGCGAGATGGCCTTCGTGGAACAGGAGGACATCCTGCGCACCTTCGAGGGCATGGCCAAGCACCTGTTCCAGGCCATCCACGGCATCACGTTCGACGGCGCCTTCCCGCGCATGAGCTTCGATGAGGCGATGAAAGGCTATGGCTGCGACAAGCCCGACCTGCGCTTCGGCATGAAGTTCCATGAGCTGAACGACCTCGCGCAGGGCAAGGGCTTCAAGGTGTTCGACGAGGCCGAGCTGGTGGTGGGCATCAGCGCGGAAGGCTGCGCCGGCTGGAGCCGCAAGCAGACCGATGGGCTCATCGACTTCGTGAAGCGCCCGCAGATCGGCGCCACCGGCATCGTGTTCGTGAAGTGGACCGAGGAAGGCCTGAAGAGCACGGTGGACAAGTTCTTCACGCCGGAACAGCTGCAGGCCTGGGCCGATCGCTTCGGCATGAAGCCCGGCGACCTGCTCTGCATCATGGCCGGCAAGGCCGACAAGACCCGCAAGCAGCTGAATGAACTGCGCCTGCACGTGGGCGACCTGCTGGGCCTGCGCGACCCCAAGGTGTTCAAGCCGCTGTGGGTGGTGGACTTCCCGCTGCTGGAGCAGGACGAGGAGACCGGTCGCTGGCATGCCATGCACCACCCCTTCACCGCGCCGAAGCCCGAGGACGCGCAGAAGCTCTTCGATCAGGTGGACCTGGGCAGCGTGCGCGCGAACGCGTACGACCTGGTGATCAATGGTACCGAGATCGGCGGCGGCAGCATCCGCATCCACGACCGCGCCATGCAGGAGGCCATGTTCCGCGTGCTCGGCTTCACGGATGAGGACGCCCGATACAAGTTCGGCTTCCTGATGGATGCCTTCGAATACGGCGCCCCGCCGCATGGTGGCGCGGCCTTCGGCTTCGACCGCTGGGTGAGCCTCTTCGGCCACCGCACGGACATCCGGGAGTTCATCGCCTTCCCAAAGAACAACGCCGGCCGCGACACCATGATCGATGCCCCGAGCCGGATCGATCAGGAGCAGCTGACGGAGCTGGGGATCGTGGTGAAGGGATAGGTCACTCGACCGGGACCTGCACAGGGAGCTCTTCCTCCGCACGGGCCTTGAGCTCCTCGAACAGCCGTGCCAGTTCGGGGTCGGCATGTCCGGTCGCCGGCAGCTTGGGCACTTGGGCGCGGGCCTTGGCAATGCGCTCCTCGGTGAGCGGATGGCTGCTGAGGAACGCCAGTGCTTCGGGCATATCACCGGCTTCGCGGTCCAGCTGTTCTAGGAGGTGTACCATGCCTTCGGGATCCACGCCGGCAGCGGCCATGCGTTCCATGCCATGCTGATCGGCGTCGGTCTCCAGCCCGCGCGAATAGGACATGTTACGCAGGTTGTCCGCGTTCTCCGCCAGTACGCCCACCACCGCGTTCACATCGCCCACCAGCAGCGAAAGGAAGAGGTAGCCGGCCATTTGCCGTACGATCATACGGGTGCTGTGCCGCTCGTCCACGTGGGTGGCTTCGTGCGCAAGGAGGGCCGCCAATTGCTCGGGGCGGTCCATGCCTTGCACGATGCCGCTGAACACCACGATATCACCACCCGGCATGGCAAAGGCGTTCACCTGATCGCTATTCACGTAATGGAAGCGCAGATCGAACTTGTCGCTCAGCTCGAGGCGATCACCGAACCGCTGCAACAGGGCCGACGCCGCGGTATCCTCGTCGAGCCCCAGCATGATGCTGCTGTAGGAGGCATCACCGATGCGCTCGTCCACCTGGGTCGGCAGCAGCAGGGCCAGGCGCTCGGCCGTGAAGGGTAGCACCCACACGTAGCCGACCACCACAATGGCCACCAGGGCGATGAAGAAGAGGGCCGGGCCCTGGCGCGCGAGCGACAGGGTGCGGTCGTACATCCCGCGGCGCCCGGCGTATTGCATGCGCTTCACGAAGGTGGCGATGAACAGCTTGTCGCGGGTGATGATGACCTTGCGCGGATGCTCGCCGAACGTGATGCGGAGCGTGGTGGCCGTGCGCTCCCATTCCATGCCACCGTGTTCCAACGGCCAGAAGAAGCGGTCGACGCCCACCTCCACCTCCAGCGCATCCGGCTCGCGCAGGCGCACGGTGGCCTCCTGGGGCTTGCTGGTAAGCCCATCGTAGAAGTTGGCGGGAGAGGTGTTGCTCACAGGAAGAGTCCAACGTCCATCAGGTCACCGAGCTCATCGCTCATGGCGTTACGGCTCTCCTGCTCAGTCTGCACAACGGCCTCCAGATCAGCATCACCGACCATCTCCGCGTGGCTCAACATGAAGTTCATCGTCCGCACATGTGCCCACGCCAAACCAATGCCGAATGTAAACAGCACCAGGAAAAAGTTGACCACGAGCAGCTCAAAAAATCCGCCACCTGTTGCGGTACTCCTGAATTCCATTCGACGGCCATCAGGGAATTGCCAGGAGAGGTTGTTGACATAATATGCATAGATGTCGCGCTGCCACCAGAAGCTGTATATGCCGAGGGTGATGATGGAAAGGAAGTACCCCTTGATGTTCATCACAAAAAAGTCCAGTCCATCGCCTTTGTAGACAAAACTTGAATTGCCGAACCGGATGTGTCCGATCACATAATTCCTCAAGTTCATTTGCAACCAGGCTCCGTAGATGCCGAGTGTTAGGAGGGTCAGAAGGCCATCGCGGATACAAATACGATACAGATCATCGAGATCACCTCTATATCCTAAATGGATCCCTCGCCAACTACTCCTACTCATTCGGTATCGTAACGTTCCATGTATGACCATGGGGACCAATGCATAGAATGCCAGAAAGAAAAATAAATATCCAAGTACCATTGCCCACATTTCTCGTAAGGCCATAAGACCAAAGAATGCTCCATAGACAACCAGGAAGAGCAGCAAGGCCTTGATGAACCCCTTGAACAACTCCCTGCCTGTGCCATGGAAATGGAATGGATGGCCGTCCAGTTCGGAATGCTCGTACATGTACTGCAACCTGCGCGCCTTTGCCCACGGATAGTAGAGGCCCAGGGAGAGGAAGGTGAGCAGCCAGTTGACGATCAGTACGGCGAACAGGTCGCCACCTTGGCCGGTGAAGGCAAGGCGTTTTCGGGGGGTAAGTAGTACCATACGGGGGCTTGGGGTGGCAAGATATCCGTTACCCGGAAGGACAGGAACGATAACTTCCCGGCCGCCCGACCGTCGGACATGATCGCCTCGATGCTACTCATACTGCTGCCCGCGATCGCCGTGGTGCTCGTGGCGGCCCGATGGGCGGGATACCTGCGGGGAAGACCGACCCTTACGCGCTCCCAGCGTGGCGTGCTCGAGCATTATGCGCTGTTCCATTATCGGCTTGGCCCTGCCGATCGTCAGCGTTATGAAGCTGCAGCCGCCCAATTCCTTGACCACATGGAATGGCGGAGCGCCGGTATCGCCATGGAGGAGCGGATGAAGGTCCTGATCGCAGGCACGGCGGCGCAACTGGTATACAGGCTGAGGCATTTCACGTTCGGGCACTTCCGAACGGTGCTGGTGCACCGGGACACCTATCGATCGGGGCGGAGCGGCCGGATGCACCAGGGCGAGGTGCGGCCTGCCGAGGGCCTTATCATCATCAGCTGGGGTGACTATGTGCGAGGCTACGCCAAGCCCGGTGACGCACACAATGTGGGCCTTCACGAATTGGCGCACGCCCTGTGGTTCGAACACAAGGCCCAGGCCGAAGAGGGGACCTTGTTGCACCCCGAACGCCTGCAGGACTGGATCGACCAGGCCGATGCGGAGATCGAGCGGATCAGGGCCGGCAAAGGCTCCCTCTTCCGGGATTATGCAGGCACCAACCAGGTGGAGTTCTTCGCGGTGGCCGTGGAGTACTTCTTTGAGCAGGCTGTACGTTTCCGGGAGGCGAGCCCGGGGCTCTATGCCACGATGAAGGACCTGTTGCAGCAGGACACGGCCGCCTGATCGCCGCTCCAGGTTGCATCGACTTGTGTATGGGTAGTTCGCCGGATAGGGCTTCCTTCGACGGTGTTCGCTGCGCACACTGCTCAGGATGAGCTTCTCGCCCAGTTCGGCGACCACGGAAATGACGAGACCCCGCTTTGTGGGCGGGGTCTCGTTCACTCAGAGTTGGCCGACCAGGGCTCGAACCTGGACTCTTCTGAACCAAAACCAGACGTGTTGCCAGTTACACCATCGGCCATTGCTGGTGCCACCGCCCACCTTGCGGAGGGCTTTGGCCGGAGACGGTGGGACACCCCCGCCGGCCAAAAGCGCTGCAAATTTAGAAAGATAAACGAACTGCAAAGGGTCACCCATGGGGACTTTGGTATTTTCGCCACCCGAGGACCCCTGGGCGGCACCGTGCCAAGGTCCCTTTCCCTTACACCGGAGCGCATGAACTTCAAGAAGCTCAACATCATCACTGGCTGGCTCGTGTTCCTGGTCGCCGCCTGGACCTATATCGCCACCATCGAGCCCACCAGTAGCTTCTGGGACTGCGGTGAGTTCATCGCCACGGCCTACAAGCTGGAGGTGGGCCACCCCCCTGGCGCGCCCCTGTTCATGATCCTGGCCCGGGTGGCCAGTGCCTTCGTGGACCCGGAGAACGTTCCCGTGGCAGTGAACGTGCTCAGCGCGCTGGCCAGCGCCTTCACCATCCTCTTCCTCTTCTGGAGCATCACCCACATGGCCTACAAGCTGGCCACCCGCAAGGGCGAGATAGACCTGGGCGGGACCATTGCCGTGCTGGGCAGCGGTGTGGTGGGTGCGCTGGCCTACACCTGGAGCGACAGTTTCTGGTTCAGCGCGGTGGAAGGTGAGGTCTATGCCCTCTCCTCTTTCTTCACCGCCGTGGTGTTCTGGGCCATCCTCAAGTGGGAAAGCGAGGCCGATCAGCCGCACAGCACCCGCTGGCTCATCCTGATCGCCTACCTGATGGGCCTCAGCATCGGTGTCCACCTGCTGAACCTGCTGTGCATCCCGGCGATCGCCTTCGTCTATTACTTCAAACGTTACCAGCCAAGCGTGAAGGGTGTGGTGATGACCTTCGTTGTATCGGCCGTGATCCTGGGTGCCATCCAGGCGGTGATCATTCCGGGCATCGTAAAGGTGGCCGGCAAGTTCGAACTGCTCTTCGTGAACGACCTGGGTCTGCCCTTCAACACGGGCAACATGATCTACGGGTTGCTGCTCATCGGTGGCATCGTATGGGGCATCCGTTGGACCCAGCAGCGGGGCGAAGCGCTTTGGAACACGGTGCTGTTGGGGGTGGCGGTGATCCTGGTGGGCTACAGCACCTATGCCATGATCGTGATACGGTCCACCGCGAACCCGCCGATCGACGAGAACAACCCGGAGAACGTGTTCAATCTGCTGAGCTACCTGAACCGCGAACAGTATGGCGACCGGCCGCTGCTGATGGGTCAGTTCTGGGCCTCGCCATACCTGAGCGAGCGCAAGGACGGTAACCCGGTGTATACCGCCACCTATGAAGTGAAGAAGGACGGCCGCAAGGTGAGCACCTTTTATGACCGCTGGAGCGCCGCGCACTTCGTGGAGGAGAACCCCGGCCACACGATCGACCACGCCTATGTGATCACCGACCCGCGCAAGGGTACCGAGGTGCAGTACGACCCGGAGTTCACCATGCTTTTCCCCCGCATGTACAGCGCCCAAAGCTCGCACGAGTCGGCTTACAAGCAGTGGAGTGACTTCAAGGGCACGCCCATCCGCAGCCGCGACCGCGAGGGCAAGCCCACGATCATCAACAAGCCGACCTTCGTGGAGAACATGCGCTTCTTCTTCCGGTACCAGATGGACTGGATGTACTGGCGCTACTTCCTCTGGAACTTCGCCGGCCGCCAGAACGACATCCAGGGCCATGGCAACATCATGGAGGGCAACTGGCTCACCGGGATCAAGGCCATTGATGCACAGCGCTTGGGCAACCAGGACCAGCTGCCCGGCAGCATGACGCAGAACCGCGCCTTCAACAAGTTCCTCCTGCTGCCCATGATACTGGGCTTGATCGGGCTGTTCTACCAGCTCTACCGCGATGTGCGCGACTGGACCGTGGTGCTGTTGCTCTTCTTCTTCACGGGTGTTGCCATCGTCATCTACCTGAACCAAACGCCCTACCAGCCACGGGAGCGGGACTACGCCTACGTAGGTTCGTTCTATGCCTTCACCATATGGATCGGGCTGGGGGTCTACGCGCTGTTCGATGCGGTGCGTGCGTTCGACCAGCGGAGCTTGCTCAAGGTGCTCGGCCTGGCATTCGGGTTGGGTGCCCTGAAATACCTGCTGGAGTGGGACGGCGACCACAGCGTGTCCTACAGCATCCTTTACATCAGTGGTGTTGGTGGTGGCGCGATGGCGCTCTTCCACCTGCTGGGCAGGGTGTTGCCGAACCGGGTGGCAATGGGCGCACTGGCCACCATGGTGGGCCTCGTGGTGCCAGTGATCATGGTGGCCGAGGGGTGGGATGATCACGACCGCAGCAACCGCACGCCGGCCCGCGACCTGGCTTCGAACTACCTGGAGAGCTGTGCACCCAATGCCATCCTCTTCACCAATGGCGACAACGACACCTTCCCGCTCTGGTACGCCCAGGAAGTGGAAGGCATCCGCACCGATGTGCGCGTGGTGAACCTGAGCCTGCTGAACACCGATTGGTACATCGACCAGATGCGCCGCAAGGCCTACGACAGCGAACCGGTGCCCTTCGGAATGGCGCAGGAAAAATACCGCCAGGGCACGCGCGACGTGGTGGCCCTGCTGCCCCAAGGCAAGGACGGTGGCTACCGCGACCTCAAGCAGATGATGGAGTTCGTGACGAACGACCGCAACATGCAGCCGCTGTTCCAGCGCGGTGTGAAGGATGCGTACTTCCCCACGGACAAGTTCAGCATCCCGGTGGACAGCGCCACGGTTTTTGGCAATGGCACGCTCAGCTCGAAGGACACCACGTGGTTGCGCTCGGTGGACTGGCAGATCAAGCGGCAGGTGCTGCTGAAGAACCACCTGATGGTGCTGGACCTGCTGGCGAACAACAACTGGGAACGGCCCATCTATTTCGCCGTCACCACCGGTCCTGACAGCTACATCAACCTGCAGGAGCACTTCCAACTGGAGGGCCTCACCTACCGGCTGGTGCCGGTCCGCACCCAGAACCGCGATCCGAACCTGCTGGGCCGCGTGGCCACCGACGTGATGTACCGCAACGTCACGGAGAAGTTCATGTGGGGCAACATGGACACTGAAGGCTCCATTTACCTGGATGAGAACATCCTTCGCATGACCACCAACCTGCGCCTGCAGCTGAGCAGCCTCGCCGAAGCGCTGATCGCTGAAGGACGTACGGAAGAAGCCCGCAAAGTGCTGGACATCTCGCTGGAGAAGATGCCCGAGCGCAACGTGCCTTTCGACCGTATCCTGCTGCCCACGGTGGAAGCCTACTACGCGTTGGGCGATGTGGGGAAGGCGAACGAATTGTCCGAGCGGCTCTTCACCATCATGGAGGAGAACATGCTGTACTACACCAGCCTGGAGCCGCGCTTCGCCCGGCAACTGGAGCAGGAGATGGCCATCACGCACGCGGTGATGGGCCGTCTGGCCAGCGAGAGCAGCAAGGCGGACAGCACCTTCGGAGCCGCGCTGGAGAAGCGTTTCAGCACCATCGAGGAGATCTATCAGGGCAGCCTGATGGAGATCGGCACCGAGGGACGGAGGAAGACCTCGCGCATGCGCTTCTGAAGCGCTGTGCCAGATCGTACAGGCCCATGTACCTGGTGCGCACACCGGCCCTGGTGAAGCCCCTGTACAGGGACCTGCTCTGGCACCTGCCGCGGCATGGACACGAGGTGCACCTCACCTTCGACGATGGGCCGGAGCCCCGCATTACGCCGTGGGTGCTGGACCAGCTGAAGGAACATGGCATGCACGGGACCTTCTTCTGTGTAGGCCGCAACGCCGCTGCCCACCCCGCGTTGGTGGAACGTATCACCACCGAAGGACACACGCTGGGCAATCACACATGGGACCATCTGCGCGGCTGGGGTTGCCCGGACCGCCGCTACCTGCGCAACGTGCTGCAGTGCGATACGCTGTTAAAGACCCCGCTCTTCCGGCCACCATACGGCCGCATCACCCGCAGCCAGGCTGCGAGCCTGCGCAAACGGTTCAGTCTGGTGATGTGGGATGTGCTCAGCGCCGACTTCGACCCGTCGCTCCACGGTGATCAGTGTGCGGCCAATGTGCTGGACCATGTGCGGCCCGGCAGCATCGTTGTGTTCCACGATAGCGTGAAGGCGGAAGAGCGGCTGCGGTTGGCGCTTCCCAAGGTGTTGCACGAACTGGCACGCCGTGGGCTGCGCAGCACGGCATTGAGGCCGGGGATGTGGATCACCTCGACCCCTTCGCGCTGAGCACGACGTACTCGTTGCGCCGGTTCACCGCGTGCTCCTCCTCGCTGCACTGAACGCCGGGCACGCAGTGGTTCAGCGGCCGTGTGCTGCCATGGCCCTGGGCCTGGAGGCGGTCCTTCGAGATGCCCTTGCCGACCAGATAGGTCACGAGGGCATCGGCCCGCTTCTGACACAGCTTGCGTTGCTCCTCGGCGTCGCCGCGCGCATCGCTGTGCACCCCCAATTCAATGACCAGCTCGGGGTTCACCGTCAGCCGTTCAGCCAGGGCATCCAGCTCCGCCTTCCCCTGGGGGTCCAATTGGGTGCCGGTCTGCGCCCAGCGGATGTATCGGAACGGCTGTGGCTCACCAATGCGTATCTGCTCCATGGAGAGGTCGCGAGCCTGGTTCAGGTCGATCACACCCTGCTTCATGCCGATCGTGTTCACGGGCAGGCTCTGGCTGAAGAACCCCTCCTTCTCGATCAGCACTTCGAACTCCTCATTGCCCTGAAGCCGGAAACTGAAATTGCCCCCCTCGCCGGTGACGGCAGACTCGGAAAAGAAGCTGCTCAGGTTCACCACGCTGATGGTGGCTCCGGACACAAAACCGATGCGGTCCTTGTATTGCAGCACACCGCGGAGCCAGATACCCGCATCCGGCACGAGATGGATGTCGCGCGCCACGATCTGCTGGCGATCGATGAGCTCGGTGCTCAGGTACTGCTCACCGTCGTAACGTCCCTTCATCCGGGCGATGAGCTTGTACTCCTTGTCCTTTTCAACGGCGAAGGAATACTCTCCGCGCACGTCCGTGAGCGTGGAGGCCACCAACTGACCGTTCAGGTCGCGCAGCTCCACCTCGGCCTCCACCACGGGGGTATCGTACTCATCATCGATCACCACGCCAGTGCAAAGGAAGCGCTGCTCAAGCGGAGCGAGCATTTCGAAGGCGTAGATGTCATCATCACCACTGCCACCAGGCCTGTTGCTTGAGAAATAGCCGCGCTTGTTGGCGGGGTCGATGATGAACGCAAAATCATCCTTGGGGCCGTTGATCGGTGCTCCCACGTTCACTGCGGCACCAAAGCCGCTGGCTGACAGTGCTTCGGCGGCGAACACATCCAGTCCACCCAGGCCGGCGTGACCATTGCTGGCGAAGTAGAGGGTGCCATCCGCAGCGATGAACGGGAAGGTCTCGTTGAATGCGGTGTTCACCGTTGGACCAAGGTTCTCCGGCTCGGTCCATTGGCCCGCTTGCTCGCGACAGACATAGATGTCCGTTCCACCGAAGCCTCCGGGCATGTCGCTCACGAAATAAAGGCTGCGTCCATCGGGGCTGAGGGCCGGGTGACCGATGGACACCTCGCTGTTGTTGTACAGGAACTGTTCCTGGTCGGTCCAACGGCCCCCAACGAGGCTCATCTTGTAAAGGCTCAGTCGGCTCAGGCCGTTCTGGCTCCGTTGCGCGCGGCCTTTGAAGAAATTGTTCCGCGTGAACCAGAGGACGTCGCCGGTGCTGTTCGATGTGGCCGGGCCCTCGTGATACTTCGTGTTCACCGCATCCAATGCATGCACGTTCTGCAGGCCTCCCTGCTCGGTGACATCAGCCACGTAGAGGTCGAGGAACGGCTGGTCGTTCCAGGCCGCCCTCCGTTCAACACCCACGGACTGGTGCCGCGCCGAGCAGAACACGACGCGTTGTGCCCCGATCCATGCGGTACCGAAATCGGAGAACGAGGTGTTGATCTCCACGGGCCGAACGGTGAACCGTTCGAGGTCCTGTGTGAACTTCTTGGCGAAGCCGGTGATGTTGCTGCGACGTGCGCCCGCATCGGACTGTACCATCTGCAGGTACCGGTCCATCCATTCCTCGGCCTCTGCATAACGCCCATTGCTCTTCAGTGCTTCGGCGTATCCATACAGGTCACGTGGTTCCCGATTGAGATACTTCACCGCTTGGGCATACCAACGCTCGGCCTCCTCGGTATTGCCCAGGCGCATATAGCAGTCCGCCAGGCGGCGTGTCACATGTTCGTTCACGGCGCCCAACTCTGCCGCCGTGCGGTAGAGGCCCACGGCGCGGGAGAAGGCCAGTTGCTGGTAGTGCCGGTCGGCCTCCCTGACATACCCTTCCGCAGCTCCCTGTGCCAGACCGGCGAGGGTGAGCAGGGGGAACAGCAGGATGAGAAGGATGCGTTGGCCCATCAGAAGTAGCGTGGTGAAATGGTGCGACCCTTGATGAAGCGGAAATCGTAGCTGAGCATCACCTCGTGGGTGCCGGCATTGTAGGCACCGAGCTTGGTGGTGGTCAGGTCGAAGGCGTAACCGATGCGCAGCTGATCGTTCACCTGATATTGGCCCAGCAGTCCAAAGGCATTCCCCAGGCGATACATGGCGCCAAGCCAGATGCGATCACGCAACAGGAAGTTGGCGTTCACGTCCATGGACATAGGGGCGCCTTCCACCACCCGCGCCATGAAGGAGGGCTTGAACTTCAGGTCACGGCCCAGGTCCATCACGTACCCCGCCATCAGGAAATAGTGGCGGGTCTCGTTGGAAGTGGTCACCACGCCATTGCTGGCCGGCACCAGTTCATTCTCCAGCAACTTCGGGGCTGAAAGGCCCACATAGTAGCGCTCTGAATGCCAGAAGATGCCGAAGCCGAAGTTGGGCATCATGCGGCTCTGCACGTTCACATTGGCCTGATCGGGGACCACGGTGGAGAGGCTGGCGAGGTCTGCGGCGAAGCTGTTGACGCCACCCTTCAGTCCGAAGGCCAGGCGGGTCTTGGTACCAGTGCGTATGCGGTAGGCCAGGTCCAGGAAGCCCCCGGTCTGGCGCGTGGGCCCGATGCGGTCGTTCATCGCCGAAAGACCGATCGCCAGGTTCTGGTTCCTCAGGGGCGTATGTGCAACAAAGGTCTGGGTGGCGGGTGCGCCCTCGAAGCCCACCCATTGATGTCGGCTCAGGGCCATTACCGTGAACACGTCGCCACTGCCGGCATAGGCCGGGTTGAAGGCGAGGGTGTTGAACATGTACTGGCTGAAAAGCGGGTCCTGTTGCGCCGAAGCGGATGGACCGATGCACAGCAGCAGCGAAAGTGCTGACCCGGCGGCGAGCAGGCGGTGCAGGCGGTTCATCGGTTCAGGTAGATGTAGCCGGTGAGCGCCTCCCTGCCAATGCCCAGGTCAAGCACATAGAAATAAGTGCCCGTGGGGGCTGGTCCGGAGAGGGTGGCATCGGGCGAGGCACCGTCCCACACCACCGAGGTGTTGTTGTAGCCAGCGGCCTCGAAGACCTTGCCACCCCAGCGGTTGAAGATGACGATGGAATTGCCGGGATAGCCTTCGATACCCGGGATCACGAAGCGGTCGTTCGCACCATCACCATTGGGCGAGAAGGACTCCGGAATGAACACGTCGTCCTCAAAGGTGCAGGGTGTGGTGGCCGCGATGCGTATGACAGAGCACGCGAAGGCGTCCTGTGCGAACGCTTCGAACACGGCGCTGGTGGGCACGGGTGCACTGGTGAACACCCCTTCCACGAGCGTTCCATCGAAACCGGTCACCGTATAGGAGGCAGCATCACCACCGCTGAGGGTGAAGGACACGGTGTAAGTGCGGTCCACGGTGTTGCACACCCGCACGGGTTCAGAAGCCTCGACCGAACCATTCACCAGGACCTCGACGAGCGCTGATGCATTGCCACAGCTGGGCACGCTCACCTCATATCGATAGGTGAAGGTGCCGGCGCCAGCCACGTTGGTGTTCAGGAGCCCCCCCTGCAATCCGCCGCTGCCGTCAACATCGAACCATTGTCCGCCCTGCTGTGGTGTGCCTTGTAGGCCGGCGAACAGATCCAGGGCCACCAAGGTGTCGCATGCGCTGAGCCTGCCGTTCGCACCTGGATCGGGAGGCTGGTTCACCGTGATGGAGAGGGTCGCAGTGGTATCGGGGCAGCTTGCGTTACCGGACACTTCGTACACATGGTCGCCAGGGATGGACGTGCCGGGCACGAAGATCCCTGTGCTCGCCGAACCATCGGGGGCGGTCCAGGTACCTCCTGTATCCGGTGTGCCCGCCAATTGGGAGAAGAGATCCAATGGACCATCGGTACTGCACAGCACCAACGATACATCACCGCCGGGATCGGGGAAGTCGGAGATGGTGACCAGTACGGTGGCCAGCACATCGCCGCAATTGGGGTCGGAGACGGTGTACACGAAGGGGGCGATGCTGCCGGCCGGCAGTTGGCATGCGTTGAGGATACCACCGGTCAAGGCGCCGGTGCCGATCTGGTCCGTCCACGTACCACCGGCGGTTGGTGCGCCACCCAGTGCCTCGAAGAGATCGAAGGCACAAGCGGCACCACACACGGTCACTTGTGCATCGGTACCCGCCGACACACCAGAGCCGACCACCACCGTCACTTGCGAGGAAGCAGCGGGACACGGGCCGTTGGCGGGGAAGCTGTAGGCGAAGGACCACGTTCCATTGCCTGCTTGCGCGGGGTTGAAGACGTTCCCCGTGAGCGCTCCGCTGCCGCTCTGATCGGTCCAGGTGCCACCGGTGCTGGCGTTGGGGCCCAGCGCAGCGAACAGGTCCACAGCGGTCTGTGAAGCACATGCGTTCAACGTGGCATTCTCGCCGGCATCACTGGCCAGGGTGACGCTCAGGGTGAGGCGGGCGGAATCGTTGGCACAGGGCGTAACGCCGGACACCACGTACGTGTACACACCCGGCTCATCGTCAGCAGGGTCGAAGAAGTTGCCATGGGGGCCACCGGGGCCGATCCACACACCCCCGGCCTGGGGCGAGCACCCGAGCAGCGAGCGCATCAGGACCGGCGCCTGCGAAGAGCAGAGGGACACGGCAGCATCGCAACCGGCGTTGGGCGCCTGAGGCTCGGTGACCTCCACCAATGCGACCGCATTGGCACAAGCGCCCTGCCCCTGAACGGTGTACTGGTACACCCCGGGAGCATTCACGGCTGGAAAGTAGATCGGCGCGGTGGCGATGTTCCCTCCGGTCACATAGACCCAGGATCCCCCTTGCTGGGCATCCGCACCAAGCAGGGTGAAGAGATCGAGACCCGGATCACTGGAACAGATGGCGACCGAGGTATTGGTTCCGGCGTTCGGCGCCTCCACCACATTGACGGTCACGAATGCAGTGTCCGCAGGACAGTCGCCGACAGCGGGCACCACATAGGCATACTCACCAGGGGCGTCAACGGAGGGGTCGAAGTTCGTCCCGTGCGGTGCACCGATGTGATCGAACCAGCTGCCACCTGCATCGGGGGCGCAATTGAGCCCGGTCGCCAGCGGCAGGGCAGACGAGTTGGAGCACAAATTGATGCTGCCGTTACAACCGGCATTCGGCCCTTCCAGCACCGTGACGGTCACGCGTGCCGAATCGGCTTCGCAGAGCGATGATGCAGGGAGGACATAGTCAAAGCGCCATGTGGTGCCTGCACCGACCGTTCCGGTATTGAACACCCCCCCCCCCACGAGCGCTCCGCTTCCATCAACGTCCAGCCAGGAGCCACCGGGCTGGGGTGCACCTGTGAGGACGTTGAAGAGCACCAGGAGTTCACCACTGCAGGCAGTGATGGCCACATCATCACCGGCGTTCAAGGCGGGCGTGATGGTCACGTTCACCAAGGAATTGTCGGAAGGACAGGCACCGGCGCCAACGACGGTGTAGGTGAACGCATAGACACCCGGGAGCACACCCGTGGCATCCCAGGTGGAACCGGTCAGCGTGCCAACGTTGCTCTGGTTCACCCAGGTACCGCCTGGTGTGACAGTGCCTCCCAGGGCCGGAACGAGATCGATGCTCGCCGCGTTCACACAGGCCGTGATCGCACCATCCGTCCCGGCGGACACCGCAGGCGATACGGAAATGGTCACCTGGGCCGTGCGCTGGGTGCAAGGTGGCAGACCAGTAACGGTGTACACATACGTTCCTGGCGGATCGGAGGCGGGGTTGAAGAACGGGCTCACATCCGCACCATTCCGTGTCCAGGCGCCTCCGTTGTCCGGGGAGCCACTCAGCAGGTTGATGAGGGGCACGGCAGGATCGCTGGTGCAGAAAGCGGCCGCCGCATTGGTGCCGGCGTTCACCGCAGGGTTCTCCACCACGGTGACCGAAGCCGAGTCCGATACACAGGGTGCATCCCCTTCCAGGCGATACCAGTATGTACCTGGTTGCGATACGCCTGGGTCATAGATACCGCTGAAGGGTCCGCCATTGGGAGCGGTCCAGACACCGCCGGGGTCGGGTGTGCCCCCCAGGCGCGTGATCAGCGGAACGTTGGCTTCATCGCTGCAGATCAGGATGGCGTTGTTGGAGCCGGCATCCGGCGCATCGTTCACGATCACCGTGACCAGGGCGGTATCGTTGGCGCAGGGCGCATTCCCGCTCACCACGTAGGAATAGACACCGGGCTCATCATCACCCGGAATGAACACACCGGAGAACAGATCGAGGTCTGGATCGAGCCAGATGCCCGGGGACTGGGGCGAGCAGCTCAACAGCGTGAACAGGTTCACGGGGAGTTGATCGTTGCACAGGGTGATGAGTCCGTTGCAGCCAGCCTCTGGCGACTGATTGATGGTGACCTGAACGCTCGCCTCATCGAAGCCACAGGGCGGCACCCCTGCCACGCGATAGATATACGTATCGCTCGGGTCGGTGGCGGGGAGAACGATCCCCGAATGGACCTCACCATTGCTGGCTCGGCGCCAGGTGCCACCGATCTGGGCCGTGGGTCCGAGCAGGGTGAAGAGGTTCACAGCGCCGCTGGTCTCGCACAAGGTGATGCTGGCATCCTCACCTGCGAATGGTGCCGGATTGACACCGATGGTGAGCGTGACGTTCGTCGCGGGGCAGGCACCTACGGCCGGCACAGAGTATCGGTAAGTGCCGGGGGGGGTGGTTGCGGGGAAGAAGATGCCGTTCATCACCGCCGTGGAAGGCAGGGGGCCGCGCCAGGTGCCGTTCAGGGCAGGCGTCCCCAACAGGCGGCTCACCATGGCAAAGGCAGCATCGGTGCTGCACACGGTAATGGTGTTGGAGATCCCAGCGCTCGGTGCGGTGGTAACGTTCACGGTCACCGTTGCTGTGCGTTCAGTGCACGGTGGAATACCAGCAACGCGATACGTGTACACACCGGGCTGCGATGTACCGGGAACGAAGTTGCCACTGAAGGGGGGGTTGGCGGGTGCGGGCCCCACCCAGGTGCCGCCTGCATCGGGGGTGCCCATCAAAGCGGTGAAGAGGTTGACTTGAGCGCCCGTGGAGCACAGATTGAGGGTGTTGCTGAACCCTGCGTCCGCCGCTTCGTTCACGAAAATGGATACCGTGGCTGTATCATTGCTGCAGGGCGTTGTGCCGGGCACCACATAGCGATAATCGCCTGGCGCATCCACCCCGGGCGTGAAGGACCCATCGTGGGGCTGGTCGTCCTCATCGATCCAGAAGCCGCCGAACTGCGGGCTCCCGCCGAGCACTGAGAAGAGCAGGAATTCGCCGGCATCGCTGCACACGGTGCGTGAGCCGTTCCCTCCTGCATCGGCCAGTGGTGTAACGGAAATGGTCAGCGTTGCCGTGGCCACCGGACAGGGGAACTGGCCGGTGACGCGATACTCGTATATGCCCTGCGCATCCAGGCCGGGCGTGAAGATCTGCGTGTGGGGCTGACCGTTGAAGAACCATTGACCACCAGGGTTCGGGCTGCCACCCAGCTCGCCCGTCATGTTGAAGGGTGCAGCATTGGAACAGATGGCGATCGAGCGGCTCTGTCCGGGGTTCGCACCCGGCACTTCCGTGACCTGTACACTGGCCACCGCATTGGCGCAGGGAGCCACGCCGGTCACGATATAAAAGAAAGTGCCGCTGTTGTCCACCGGGGGATTGTAGCCACCGGAGAAGATCGACCCTCCGAGACTGTCACGCCGCCAAAGCCCCCCCGGCGTTGGCGAACCACCCAGGAATTGGAACAGCGACACCGCATCGGCCGTGCTGCAGATGCTGGTGCTCCCGTTGGTGCCTGCGTTCGGTTCCCCGATCACGGTAAGGTTCACCTGTGCTGAATCCGAGTCACAACCAAGGATACCCAGTAGCCGGTAGCGGAACGTGTAGCTGCCCGGGGTAAGCACCGTGGCATTCACGAACTGCCCGTTAAGCGCACCGGTACCACCCAGGTCGAGCCATTGTCCACCTTGTTGGGGCGAGCCACCCAGCCCATTGAACAGGTTCACCTGCGTATTGGTGCGGCAGGCTGTGAGGTTGCCGTTCGTGCCCGCATCCAACTGCGGTACGATGATCACGGTCACCTCGGCATTGTCAGCCGAACAGGGACCGTTGGCGGGCACGTTATACGCGAAATCGTACTGACCCGGCGGCAGACCGATCGCGTTCAGCAAGGAGCCACTGAGCTGCCCGGTTCCGTCCTCATCCACCCATGTGCCGTTGAGATCGGGGGTGCCGCCCAGACCATCGAACAGGTCGACCACAGCAGTGCCTTGGCAGACGGTGATGGTCCCATCCTCACCCGCATCCGGCGCCTCGTTGATGACCACCTGCACGAAGGCCGTATCGTTAACGCATGGTGCTTGGCCCTGTAACACATACAGATACTGGCCTGGCGTGGATGTGCCCGGCAGGAAGACGCCGGAAGCAGGCCCGGACGGACCCGACCAGGCCCCACCCGGCTCCGCATCATCGTCCAGTTCATCGAACAGGTCGATGGGGCCGCTGGTTGAGCAACGCGTGATGCTTTCATCATCGCCTGCATCCGGTTGATGGTTCACATTGACCACCACCACGGCGGAGGCGTTCAAACAGGGCGTCACTCCCGCCACAGTGTATGTGTAGCCGCCGGGAGATGAACTGGATGGTGTGAACACGCCAGTACTCGGGGTCCCATTGGGCCGGGTCCACGTTCCTCCCGCATCCGGAGTGCCACCAAGCACATCGAACAGGTCGAACGGAGCCTGGCTGTCGCAAACGGTCGTGGCGGCATTTGCACCTGCATCCGGAGCGATGTTCACTTCGACCGTTACGAACGCCGTGTCATTGGGACAGGGCGCCGTGCCCGCCACCACGTACCGATATTGCCCCGGTGCGCTTGTACCCGGTGTGAAAGTGCCATTGCTCGCGCCACCCGGACCTGTCCAAGTGCCGCCGCTGTTGGGTGACCCGCCAAGTGCGTTCACCAGCTGGAAGGGGGCATTGGTGCTGCATACGGTGATGGTGCCATCCGTACCCGCGTTCACAGCCAGTATGCGCACCACTTGCACCACTGCAGTGGCATCGTTGCACGGGCCGGTACCTGCCACACGGTAGGTGTAGTTGCCACCGGGTTGTGTGCCCGGCAGGTACGTTCCTGAATGCGCCGCACCGGACGGTCCGGTCCAGGTACCACCCGCAGTGGGCGTGCCCGTAAGCACGTTGAACAAGTTCACCGCTCCATCGCTCGAACAGACGGTAATGGACCCATTGCCACCTGCGTTCGGTGCCTGCACCACAGACACGGTGGCCGTAGCTTGTGCGTTCGCACAGGGCGCCGTGCCAGGGACCGTGTAGGTGTAAACACCCTGCTGTGACGTGCCTGGCGTGAAGGTGCCGTTGCTTGCACCGCCCGGCCCGGTCCATGTGCCATTCCCTGCAGGTGTGCCACCGAGCACGGTGAACAACTGGAACGGTGCGTCATTGCTACAGACGGTGATCGACCCATTGGTCCCTGCCACAGGGGCCGGCACGATCACCACGTTCACTACTGCCGTGGCGTTGGCGCAGGGGGCCTGCCCCAGCACCTGGTACGTGTAGGAGCCTGGCAACGAGGTTCCCGGGATGAAGGTGCCATTGCTCGCACCGCCGGGGCCCGTCCATGTACCACCCGCATCGGGGGTGCCGCCCAGTTGTGCGAACAGTTGGAACGGCGCATCATTGGAGCAACGCGTTACCGTGGCGTTGGTACCAGCATCGGGTGCTTCATTCACCGTAACGGTCACGGTGGCGGTAGCCGGATCGCAAGGAGACTGGCCGGTGACCGTGTAGGTGTATACACCTGCGGGGCTGCTGCCCGGAATGAAGGTGCCTGTGGAAGTGCCGCCCGGGCCCGTCCATGATCCACCTGCATCGGGGTTTCCGCCCAGCTGGCCGATCAACGCAAAGCTGGCGTCGATACTGCAAACGGTGATGCTACCGTTGATACCCGCATCGGGGGCTTCGCGCACTTGAATGGTGAGGGTCGCACTCGCATCGTCGCATGGTGCCGTTCCGCTCACCGTGTACACATAAGCTCCCGGCAGATCGACCGCGGGGTTGAAGGTGGCACCATGCGGACCCGCCGGACCCACCCAGGTCCCCCCGGCGTCCGGTGTACCGTTCAGCAGAGCGATCAAGGCGAGGGGGGCGTCATCGCTGCACACCACGATGGTCCGGTCACCACCGGCATCGGGTGCGGCCACCTGGGTGACCGTGACCGTTGCCGTAGAGACGGCGCAGGGCACAAGGCCTTGGATGGAATACGTGTATGTGCCAGGGGCAGAGGCGCCCGGCGTGAACACCCCCGTGGAGGCCGTGGCGCCCGGCCCGGTCCACGTACCGCCCGGTGCCGGTGTACCACCCAAAATGCCGAACAGGTTCAGAGGAGCATCATCGTCGCACACGGTGATGTTGCCATTGGAGCCCGCGGACAGGAACGGATTGACAGTGACCGTAACGCTCGCAGAAGCAGGTCCACAAGGGGCGGTGCCGTTCACCGTATAGGTATACACACCGGGCGCATCGGTCGCCGGGTTGAAGGTGGCACCATGTGGACCACCGGGACCCACCCATGTGCCTCCGACCTGGGGTGTTCCACCCAGGGCCGCGAACAGCGAGGCAGCCGGGCTATTTGAGCAGCGCACCAGCGTGCCATCGCTCCCTGGGTTCGGGGGCGCCACCACGGATACCGTGACGGTGGCCACATCAGGAGCGCAGGGTGCGGGCGAAGAGACCGTGTAGGTGTAGACTCCGGCCACATCCGTTCCTGGGATGAACGTGCCCGAGTGTGCTCCTCCGCCAGGTGCTGTCCAGGTCCCACCTCCATCAGGCGTACCTCCCAGATCGCTGAACAAGGAGAACGATGGTCCATTCGCACAGACGGACACGGTGCCATCGACGCCTGCATCAGGACCGGTAAGGATGACAGCGGCCCATCCCGCGGCAACACCTGTGGCATTGCTCTTCCACTCGAAGGTGAGGCAGCCGCTGGGTCCACTGGCGGTCACCGTGGTATTGAGCAATGAAAGTGCGTTATGACCAATGGCCAGCAGCGGCCCGGACGTATTCACGCCATCGTACACCCGCAACGTATCACCTTGTGCGACCGCCAGCGCCCAGGAAGTGAAGAGCACCTCGGTGTCAGGCCCAGCTCCTGTTCCTCCTGTAGGGCAGATGGTGGTGACGATGTTCTGGTTGTTTCCGTAGTTGCCCGCAGCACCGCCCGCGTCGAAGAACGTACCGCTGCACGTTTCATAGATCACACCATCGGCAGCAAGGAACACCTGCCCCATGGAGGGCATCGCCAATGCAGCCACCAGGACCAGTGTACTGATGAGACGAACGAACGTGACGGAAGATGGACGGATCATTCCTTCGTATGCGCCCCCGCTTACCGCAAAGGGCGTGCAAGATACGGCGTTCCCGGGGGGGTGGTCAACTGCGGCCCGCACTGGTGAGGTCGGCCGTTGCTTTCCATGGGAATTATCCAGCGTGCCTCGAAAGGTGCGGAACGGCCCTACTTATCATCGCCTTTGCCGATGGTCACGGCCAGCATGACCTCGTGGGTACCGGAGCTGTAGTTGCGCAGGTTGCTGGTGATGATATCGTAGGAGTAGCCGAACTGGAAGGAGCGCTTATGCCAATAGCCCAACATGGCGCAATAGGCATCATTGGTGCGATAGGAGCCGGCGACCCAGAACGCATCCCGGTAGCGCACTGTGGCGGTCAGGTCCACTTTCACGGGTACGGGGCTCACATACTTCACCATGAAGGAGGGTTCGATCTTCCAATCCTCACCCAGCTGAAAGCGGTAACCACCGGTGAAGTAGTTGTGCATTTCCATAGTGCTCAGAGTGCGTGTGTTCTGATCCATTAAACGCACCTCGCTCTCCAGCAGCTGTGGCACTGCGGCACCGATCCAGTAGCGGGGATGGTAAAGCAGAACGGCGAACTGTGCATCGAACTTGAGCTCGCCCCGCAGCTGATCGTCCAATGCAGGGTCACCGGGGTCGTTGAACTGGATCTTGCTGCCATCCACCAGGAACTGGGTAAGCCCCCCGGCCAAAGCCATGGACAGCTTCAGGTCGTCCGTGAGTTGCAGGTGGTACGCGTACGAGGCTTGGAAACCTGTGCGCCGGGTCGGTCCTACATGGTCGGTGTAAAGGAAGGCGCCCACACCCATGTTCTTCGCCAGCGGAGAAGTACCACTGAGCATGAAGGTCCGGGGGGCGTCCTGAATGCCCACCCATTGGTAGCGGTGTGCGCTGCGCAGCTCGAAGAAGGGGCGGCTGCCCGCCACCGCTGGGTTGAACACGTAATCGTTGAACTGATACTGCGTCAATTGGGGCAGCTGCTGGGCCTGCACCGAGTGCAGCGTGAGTCCCAGCGCGGTGAAGGTCAACAAGCGTTGCATGGCGTGCATGGGTTCAGCGGATCACGGTGAGGGGACCGGTGTAGGCGTCCGGATACTCCGGATCGTTGAGCTTCACGATGTAGTAGTAGGTACCCACCGGCACGGGTCCACCCTTGTAGCGTCCATCCCAGGGGATACGATACCCCACACTTTGGAAGAGCATCTCGCCCCAGCGGTTGTAGATCTCCACTTCACAGTTCGGGAACAGGTCGATCAGGTCGATCACCCAGGTATCGTTCCACCCGTCGCCATTGGGCGAGAAGCCACTGGGTATCTCCACATCGGGCAGCACGGTCACGAGCACACTGTCCACGCCGATACAGCCGTTGGGGGCTTGGACCGTGAGGGTGTACCAGGTGGTGATGCTCGGCGAGGCCACCGGGTTGGGCACGTCCGTGGCGGACAGCGTGGTATCCGCGTCCCAGGTGAAGATCGAGCCAGAAGGCCCGCTGGGTGCGCCGCCGAGCGTGGTGGACGAACCCAGGAAGATGGTCCGCGCATCACCGGCGTTCACGTTCGGCAACAACAGCACTTCAACCACCACCTGATCGGTGCTCGTACACACCCCATCGATCACGGTAAGCGTGAAGGTGTAAGTACCCGGCGGAAGATCCGTCAGGGTGACAATGGCTTGGTCCCCCACGATCTGTCCCTGATCATTGGTCCACTGGTAGCTGACCGCCCCGGTACTGGCCGAACCGTCCAGCAGCACATCCGGACCGGCACAGAACTGCTGATCGGCGCCGGCATCGGCCAGCAAGCCGCTCAGCGACGGCACGTTCACCGTGATGGTGGTGTCGCAACCGTTGGCATCCGTGATGGTGAGGGCATGGTCGCCGGGCGCAACCGCCTGGATATCCTCTTGGTCTGAAGTGAACCCGTTCGGTCCGACCCAGAGGTACGTCAAAGGCGCTGTACCGCCACCGGTGGTCACCGCAATGGCGCCATCCGTCGCATTCGCACAACTGGCCTCCAGTACCTGATCAACTGCCACTGTGATGGCTGGCGGGCCGGTGATGGAGAAGGTGAAGGTGGACACACAGAAGACCGCGTCGGTGATCGTAACGGAAAGATCGCCCGGGCATAGATCCACGGCACTGCTTCCACCCTGGCCATTGGGCGGCTCCGGGGTCCAGTCGTAGGTGAACGGCCCGATGCCACCAGTGGGGTTGAGGAATACCGCGCCGTCACAATTGCCGCTGCAGGTTTCATTGGTGACCACCGCACCCGGATCCACTGCCTGATAGGGCGCAACTGTTACGATCGCCACCGTGTCGCAGCCCAGGGCATCGGTGATCGTCACGCTGTACTGACCGGCGCACAGTCCGGAAACGATGCCTGTACCCTGACCAGTTCCCGGGTCTGGAGCCCAGAAGAAGGTGTACGGACCAACACCGCCGGTCGGTATGCTGATCGCGGTGCCGTTGCACGGTCCAGCGCAGGTCTCGCCTGTCACGCTAAGGCCGGGATCGATGGGTTGGCCTTGGTCGATGGTGAAGGGCTGCGTATTGGTGCAGCCATTGGCATCGGTGATGGTCACGGTGTAGTCACCGGCGCAGAGCAGATCGATGGCGGTCTGGTCGGGTGCGATCACATCACCGTTCGCATCGCGCCAGGTGACCACGAACGGCGCCGTTCCACCTTGGATGAAGACCTCGGCCGTACCGAGACAATCGCCATGACACGTATTGTCCACTGTGGCGAGAACGGCTTCCAACAGGGCCGGCTGCGCGATGGTGTAGGTGAACAGTGTATCGCAACCATTGGCATCGGTCACCAGCACCTGCCACTGCCCGGCGCAGAGCTGTTCGGCTACGGGACCTGTGGCGCCGTTGGGCGGAGAAGGGTTCCAGAGGTAGGTGTAAGGAGCCGTGCCACCTTGAGGGGTGAGCGTGATGCTGCCGTCGCAGACCGCGTTGCACGAGGCGTCCTCTACTTGGGCGACCACATCGATGGGGTCCGGTCCAGGGATCAGCACATCCTGCACGATGCTGCATCCCAACGCGTCCGTGATGGTGACGGTGTAAGTGGTTGCGCACAGTCCGGTGGCCGCCGGAGTATTCTGACCGCCACCTGGCTCAGGAGACCAACTGAACGTATACGGGCCTTGACCGCCGGTGGGGCCCACGGTCGCGGTACCATCACAGGTGCCGAAGCAGCTTACGGGCGTGGTGCTGAGGTTGGCGATGATCGGGTCGGGCACCAGGACAGTGGCGGTATCCACGGTCAAGCAACCCGTGTTGTTCACCACCTGCACGAAATAGTCGCCGGGACAGAGGTCATCCACCTGACCAACGGCCTGCGCGATCTCGTTGCCACCGGCATCATACCAGGTCACCACGCACGGCGGATCGGTACACACGAAGGACATCTGTACGGTTCCATCGCAGGCCGTGGGACAGCTGGTGATGCCATCCACGGTGGTGAGGTCCTCCCCTTGCACATCGGAGATCGGTACCAGCAGGGTGGCCGTACATCCGTTGGCATCCGTGACCTCAGCGATGTAGATGCCTGCACAGCGGTCCGAGATGGACGTGCCGGTACCGATGATGGCTCCGAACGAGGTCCACTGCACGAAATAGGGCGCTGTGCCTCCGTCGATCGCCACGCTGGCAGTACCATCGCATGCGCCGCAATTGCTGAGCGTGGTGGAGCCTTGCAACACCAAGGGATCCGGTGATCCCACGACCCATGTGCTATCAAGCGAGCAGCCGTTCTGGTCAGTGACCGTGAGGGTATAGCTGCCTGCGCAGAGATCGGCGATGTTCGGTGTGCCTTGTCCCACGGGAGGAGGCGGGCTCCATTGCAGGGTGTACGGCGCCACACCACCCTGCACGAGCACATCAATGCTGCCATCACACTCTCCGGAGCAGGATGTTCCTTCCACCAATGCGCTCATCGTCAGCGCGGGTGGTCCAAGGATCAGCACCTGCACCAACGTATCGCATCCCGCCGCATCGCTGATCGCAACGGCATACACTCCTTCGCATAATCCTGTGGCCTGAGAAGTGTTCTGTCCTCCACCTGGTTCAGGGGACCACACGAACGTATAGGGGCCTGTTCCGCCGGTCGGGCCAACAGTGGCGGCACCATCACACACACCCGCACAGCTCACCGGTGTCGAGCTCAGGTTGGGGAGCACGGTCTGGGAAGGCGAGACCACCACATCGATGAAGCTTACACAGCCGGCACCGTTGGTCACCTGCACGGTGTAGGTGCCGATGCACAGGTCCGGTACGCTCAATACGTTCTGGGCAACAACGGCCCCGGAAGCATCGGTCCACAGCGTGAAGCACGGGCCTACGCTACAGCCGAACGACACTGCTGCAACACCGTTGCAATCACCGGAACAGGTCACCTGACCATTGATCGCGGTGAGCACCTCACCATCGGCGTCGGTAATGTTCACCAGCGCATCGGCGGCGCAATTGTTTGCATCCACCACATTGAGCGTGTAGGCACCCGCGCAGGCGTTCACGAGAAGGGGATCGGTGCTGACCACGGCACCGTTGAGCGACCATGCGTACGTGTATGGGCCGGTTCCACCGGATACCGTTGGTGTGGCCGAACCGTCACAGACGCCGCATGAGCTGGATGTTGCCTGCACCTGCACGGTCAATGCCGCAGGTTCAGTGATGGTGAAGGACAGCTGTTCACCGCATCCGTTGGCATCCGCGATCAGCACGGAGTAGGTGCCCACGCAAAGGTCCGTGGCGCTCAGCACACCTTGTCCGTTCGGTGGCACCGGGCTCCAGATCACCGAGTAGGGCAGTGTTCCGCCCGCAATGGTGAGGTCGATGCGCCCGTCGCACACACCAGCACAGTTGACGTTGCTTACCTGAGATACAACGTCCAATACGGGCGGCTCGGTGATTAGCACGGACACGGTCGTATCGCAGCCTGTCGCACCAGTGATCAGCACATCATACACGCCGGCGCACAGGCCCGTGGCCAACGGTGTGCCTTGTCCTCCCTGCGGCTGGGGCGACCACACAAAGGTGTACGGGGGTTGACCACCAAGCACACCCACCGCGGCTGTTCCATCACACTCGCCCGCACAGGTCACCGGTGTGCTCGTCACGGCAAGGATGGGCGCATTCGCATCCACCACCACAGCCTCCTCCACACTGATGCAGCCACTTGCGTTGGTGACGGTGACGAAATAAGAGCCCGCGCACAAGCCGCTGAGCACATTGCCTGTGCCCAGTACCGTGCCACCGATATCCGTCCATTGTACGGTGCAGGGTGCGTCACTACACGTGAAGGACACGCCAACCGTGCCATCGCAATCACCGGGGCAACTGGTCGTACCGTCCTGTACAGTGAGCACTTCACCATCCACATCCGATACGGGCACGGCTTCAACCACCACACAGCCATTGGCATCGGTCACCGTGGCCGTATAGCTGCCCGCACACAGATCGATCACCGCGGCGGAAGTCCCGACCACCGCTCCCGAGGCGTCGGTCCAGACAATGGTGTAAGGTGCCGCTCCACCAGCGACGGTCACCTCCGCGGTCCCATTGCAGATCGAGCATTGCGCATCTGTGGAGGTGGACTGTGCCACCAGCACGGTCGGCTCATCGATCGCATAAGTGAGGAGCGTGTCGCAGCCGTTGGCATCCGTGATCAACAAGGTGTAGGATCCCGGGCAGAGGCCGCTCGCGTTCGGTGTACCCTGGCCGTTCACGGCCGGTGTCCACAGGTAGGCGTAGGGCGCGGTCCCACCTGTTACGTTCACGCCAATGGTGCCATCGCAGGCACCATTGCAGTTGACATCCTGCACGGTGGAGGCGATATCAAAGGGTGCCGGTCCTGTGATGAGCACCTGGATCGTGGTGTCGCAGTTGGCCGCGTCCACAATGGTCACTTCATACACCCCTTCGCACAGTCCTGTTCCTTGTGATGCTCCCTGACCGTTGCCGGGCTCGGGCACCCAGAAGAAGGTGTAGGGGCCTTGTCCGCCAGTGGGGCTTATCGTGGCGGAACCATCGCAGGTACCGGTGCACGAAACCGGGGTGGATGTGATGGTCGCATCGATCGGCACGAACGCCGGTACTGTGAAGGTCTGTGTGGTGTCGCAGAGGTTGGCATCACCGATGGTGATCGAATAGGTGGTGCCTGCGCACAGACCGGTTACAACGTTGGTACCCTGACCCGTGCCCGGATCCGGCGACCAGAGGAACGTGTACCCTGGTGTTGCACCGACAGGGAATACGGCCGCGGCGCCCGTGCATGGCCCAGTGCAGTCCTCCGGCTGAACCACCAGGTTCGGCTCGAACATGGGCGGCTTGATGATGTTGAAGGACAGGGTCGTATCGCAGCCGACCGCATCCATGACCGTCACCACATAACTTCCTGTGCAAAGGCCGGTCACCGTGGAACTTCCCTGGCCCGTAATGGGGTCGGGTGACCATACGAACGTGTAAGGCGCCACGCCGCCGGTCGGTGTGACCGTTGCGGACCCACCGCATTCATTGGGGCACGGGCCATCGGAGGTCACCAGGCCTGCGTCGATGCCTGCGTTCGGCAGGATGATGAAGGTGACCGTGGTATCGCAGCCCAGCGCATCGGTGATGGTACATGCTATCGTACCTGCACAAAGGCCCGTTGCGTTCGGCGAGCCCTGCCCACCGCCCGGAGCAGGTGACCACAGGAATTGATATGGGCCTGTTCCACCCGTTGGTGCAACGCTGGCGGTTCCGTCGCATGGTCCATTGCACGTCTCGTCGGTGGAGCTTTCGTTGGGTATGATGGGCGCCGGAGCTCCCACCTGCAGCACCAGGGTCGTATCACAGCCGCCCAGGTCGGTCACCAGCACGGACCATGTTCCCGGACACAGTCCGGATACGGAGCCCGAGCCTTGACCCACGGGAGGCTGCGGTGTCCACAGGAAGGTATAAGGCGCAAGACCGCCGGTCACTTGAAGATCGATCGTACCATCACAGGAATCGTGGCAGGTCGCATCGTTCACAGTGGGCACCACCAACACATCCGACGGCGTGGTGATCACGAACTGCAGGGTCGTATCGCAGCCCTGCGCATCGGCAACGGTCAGTGAGTAGGTGCCTGCACAGAGCCCGGTGACATTGGGGCTTCCGTCTCCGCTGATCGGATCGGGTGACCAGTCATAGGTCAGCGGACCCACCCCTCCTGTGGCCGTAGCCGCAGCAGAACCCGTACAGGTGCCACCGCAACCGGTCGGCACCACGACCAGGTCCACCACGATGGGCGGAACGGGGTCGATGACGAAGGCGATGGTCGTGTCACAACCGTTCGCATCGGTGATGGTGAGCGCGTATGAACCAGGGCATAGATCGCTGGCCGTATCTGTGCCTTGACCTGTAGGCGGCGTCGGGCTCCAGAGGAACGTGTACGGTGCGGTCCCACCGTTGACAGCAGGACAGGTCGCCACCGCATCGCAGGTGTTGCTACATGTAGGCGGCGTCACGATCACCGAAGCATCCAGCGGCAATGGTTCGTCAACAACGAATGTGAGCGTGGTATCGCAGGCGCCCGAGGTGACCAGCACGGAGTAGTTCCCTGCACATAGACCACTTGCATTGGAGCTACCCTGTCCTGTGACCGGCGGCGTCCACAGATAGGTGTAGGTCCCCGTGCCACCGGTCACCGTAAGGTCGATGGTGCCATCACACGTATTCGCGCAGCTCGCATCGATCTGTACGGCCTGCACCGCAATGGCAGGCGGAGCACTGATGGTGAACGCCACCGTGGTGTCGCAGCCGAGCGCATCGGTCACGGTGAGGGTATAGGCACCTGCACACAACGCGCTCACGTTCGGTGTGCCCTGTCCGTTGATGGTGCCCGGACCCCACAAATACGTGTATGGCGCGGCACCTCCTGTGGCAATGACACCCGCACTTCCATCACATATTGCGGGACACGTGGCGGGCTCCACCTGCAAGGAGAGTTGGACCGGCACTGCATCCTCGATCACGTACGTTTCAACGAGCTCACAGCCATTGGCATCGGTGATCGTCAGCGTGTAGGTTCCGGCACACAGCTCGCTGGCCGTCCCTGTCCCCTGGCCGGCTCCGGGTTCGGGTGCCCACAGGAAGGTATAAGAGGGCGTACCTCCCGTGACCGTGGCCGTGGCCGTGCCATCGCAGAGCCCCCCGCAGGTCACGTTGGTATTGCTCGGCACGTTCGCAAGAGCAGGCGGCTCCAGTACGGTGAAACTGATGAGCGTGTCGCACCCATTGGCGTCGGCTACAAGCAACGAATACGTTCCGGCACAGAGGCCCGATGCCGTCGGAGTGCCCTGTCCTCCGGAGGGTGGCGGTGCCCATGTGAACGTATAGGTGGGTGTGCCGCCGCTCACCGTGGCTGTCACTGTTCCATCGCACTCCCCATTGCAGCTGACATCTGTGATCACCAGCGACACATCCAAGGGCGGCGGCTCGGCAATGGTGAACGATACGGTGGTGTCACAACCCGCCGCATCGGTCACGGTCACATCATAGACACCCGCACAAAGTCCGGTCGCAGCTGGCGTACCTTGGCCTGCACCCGGCAACGGGGTCCAGAGGAAATTGTACGGGGCTTGCCCACCGCTCACCACCAGGATCACTTCTCCATCACAGTCGCCACTGCAGCTGGCATCGGTGACCGTACCCTGCACCTCGATCTCCGGCGGCGCATCGATCGTCAGGCTCAGTGTGGTATCGCAGCCTGAGGACTGGTCGAGAATGGTCACACTATAGCTTCCAGCACACAATCCCTGCACTGAAGCACTGCCCTGTCCAGTTCCAGGGTCGGGCACCCACGTGAAGGCGAAGGGTCCTGGAGACCCACTTACCACCACGTCCGCAGCACCATCACAGGAGCCTGCGCAGGTCGCATCAGAGCTGTTCAGGTCGATGGTCAGCGGAGGAGGTTCAGTGATCGTGAAGGCCACCGTGGTGTCGCAGCCATTGACATCCACCAACTGCACGCTGTAATTGCCCGCACAGAGACCTGTCACACTGGTGCCGGTCACCCCGATGGGGCTCCAGGTAATCGTAACGTTGCCGGTTCCACCAGTGGGAGCCACCTCGGCCGTTCCATCACAGGACCCGAAGCACGAGGTGGGAGTGAACACCAGGTTGGGCTGGATCGGCTGGATGTTGAAGGTGAACGTGGTGTCGAAGGTGCAGCCGTTGATATCGGTGACGACGAGGGTGTTCAAGCCCGCGCAGAGCTGGGAAAAGGAGGAACTGGTCCCTGCGCCATTGTTCCAGTTGTAACTGATCTGTCCCGCACCGCCCACAGCGAGCGCTGTACGTGTGCCATCACAGACATCCGCGCAGGTGGGTGGTGTTCCCTGCCCGAAGAAGATGACACCCAACGGCGCAGGCTCTGTGACGTTCACCTGGGCAGGGCACGAGATCCCTTGCGTGACATCCGTAACGATCACGATCTGTGGTCCACCGCAGGCCGTGGTCCAGGTGGCGGAGTTGGGTCCGCCATTGAGCCATGCGTATGTGAAGTTCCCACTACCCCCGGTCACCGTGGCGGTCACCGTGGCATTGCAAACACCGCGACACTGCACACCGAAACCATTGTAGTTCGAGGTCAGCTGGGCATCCACGATGAACGGAATCTGGCCCGGTCCGGTCCCACAGACATTGACATCCCTTGGAGCCTCCGCTCCCGGCCGCGCGCCAACACCCCATGGCTGGACCTGCCCCCCTATGGCCAGGATCGAGTTGGCAGGCTCCAGCACTCCCTCCAACGCGTTCACATCGGGCATGGAGCTCAGACGGAAGACACTGGAACCCGCCAGGATGTGGCGATCACCACGGCCCTCCATGATCAACCGACCCGCCGAGACCATGTGACCATTGGCGATGAACGTGCCTTGTCGAACACGGATCGCTCGTTGTTGGGAGAGGACAAGGTCGCTCTGCAACGACCAACTACCGCTCCCGTCCAGCACCAGGTCACTGTGCAGCTCAACACCCCGCAGGTCCAGCTCAACGCCCCCCTGCCGCTTGATCAAATGGACGGTACCCGTCATCTCCCAAGTGACAGCTCCCTCCATGTGCCAGCCTCCGGAGATGCGCAGCTCCGCATTGGTACCTCCCGCCAAACGCACCGCACCCCGGTCCCCGCTTACGGTCAATCCACGACACCATGCCACATCGGCAACCTCCACCACCGCCGGTCCATCGATCCGCACATCCTCGTTCATGCGAGGTATGCCAGCACCCCCTGCACCATCTGGTCGGGTGCTCCAGTGCGCGGCATCATCCCATCGCCCGGTACCGCCCACCCAGTACTTGGTCTGCGCAAGGACCTGCGCCCCCAGCAGTGTCAGGCTGCTGAGAAGGAGCGCGCGAAAGGTCAAGCTGTTCGGCATGTTCGTTCCGGTTCTAGTCAAATGCAGGGCAACTGATCATCCGCCGACCCTGGCTTTCCTTGCTGCATGGGGTGATGGCGAGCACGACCTCATGCGTGTTGTTGCCCGCCACCTTCAGGCGCGATGTGGTGATGTCATAGCTGTACCCAAGCTGGAAATACTCAAGGAACCCGATGCGCATCATGAGCGAGACCGCATCGCCTCCCCTGTATCCAGCGCCCAAGGCGAGGATCCTCTTCCATTCCACCATGGCGTTCAGGTCGAGCGCTGTCGGGGCACCACCGGCGAACTTCAAGAGGATGCTCGGCGTGAGCGAGGTGTTCCGTCCCAGCCTGTACTTGTATCCTCCGGAGAGGTTCACATGGCGATACAGACGCGCGTCCTGACCAAGACCCATGTCGTTGCCCAGAGCCTGATGGATGGCAAGGCCTGCCCAGGCCTTTCTGCTGTACAGCCAGATGCCTGGCACTATTTCAGGTGCTACCAGCACGGCGGCACGGCCGCTCAGCGCAGCATCACCCGGCTCCAGCACGAAGGCCTCACCGACGTTGAACTTCATCTGTTGAAGCCCGCCGAACATGCCGAAGGACATGTAGTAGTCCTGGGACATCTGAATATGGTAGGCATAGGCCAGCAGGAAGCGTGTATAGCCCCAGTTGCCGGCCTCATCCGCCTCGATGAAGAGTCCGACCCCGTGCTTGTTGGCCTGGTAAGGCTTGCCCTTTTGACGCAGGGTACCATGCAGGCTTGCCCAGCCTGTGGTCGGTGCACCATCCATGCCCAACCATTGCTGTCGATAGCCCAGGCGCACATCGAGGCAGTCCTTGCTGCCCGCCACAGCAGGATTGATGCTGAAGTGGTTGAAGACATACTGCGTGTACTGGGACAGCAGCTGGGGGAAGGCGGCGTTCCCCAGGGACAATGCGACGATCAGCAACAGGCACCTCATCGGATGATGGAGACAAAGCCGGTATACGGCGTGGATCCGCTGCCCGCCTGGCTCAGCTGGATATGGTAGTAATAGGTGCCGTCCGGTAATGTGCGGCCGCCGTTCGTGCCGTCCCATGGCTCACGGTAGCCGTTGCTTGTATACACGCGTTGTCCCCAGCGGTCATGGATGTTGACAACAGCACCGGGGTAGTCAGCGATCCCCGGGATCAGCCACAGGTCGTTCTTTCCATCACCGTTCGGGGTGAACGTGTTGGGCGGCTGGATCAGCCGGAGCACTTCCACGACCACCTGATCGGTGAACACACAACCATCGACAGTGGTGGTCACTTCGTAGATCGTGGTCGCAGACGGACTTGCAACGGGGTCTGGAATACCCGACCCGCTCAACCCGCTCGTGGGCGACCAGCTGTAACCGACACCGCCGGTGGCTTCAAGCTGCGTGCTTTCACCTTGTCCGATGGTGACGTTCGGCCCCGCATCGAAGTCCACATCCACCACGTTGGCACCCGGACCGCTCACCTGCAGGATGAAGTCACACTGTGCGGTGCTGGTCCCAGGGTCTGCAACACCGGCGACAACCACATAATAGGTGGTGGCGGGATCAAGATCGGGGACCATCACGCCGAACGGAAGCGAATCGCGGGTAAGGCAGGGGTTGCCGGACTCCACGACGAACGAGGCGGGTGCGCAGCCGTTGTTGTTCGAGAGGATCACCAGGCTGAGCTCGTTGTCCACACCGGCCACCACCGGGCAATCGATACTTGTCAGCTCCACAGTGACCTCACCTCCGATGCTATTGGTGCTGAACGTATACCACAACAAGGCGCTGGTGCCGCAGAAACCCGGCAGCACACCCGCAGCGCCCGTGTTGTTGCCCAACACAGGCTGCTGGGCACACAGCGCAACGGCCGTGGCGCAGTCCTGGTTGGGCGGCTGCCCGGAGGCACGCAGCACAAGGAGGAGCAGGAACAGGAGGATCGATGTCCGGATCACACGTACGGACCGGCGCGCCAGAATGCACGATCGGCCAGGCCGAAGGTAGACCCGCGCTTTTGCCCCTATTGACGGGCCTTCGCGCAGTTTCACACAGCGCCGTGTTCAAGCTGTACGAGGGCTTGTTCCAACGGTGCGATGAAGTGACCCCACCAGGAGTCGAACCTGGATCAAGAGTTTAGGAAACTCCTATTCTATCCATTGAACTATGGGGTCCTAATGGAGGCCGCAAAAGTAGCCAAGCGCAACGACCACGGCGGTATCCGGCAACATTCCGCCCGAACGCACTTCCCATGGATGCGCGTGGATAACTGCCCGTGAAGAGCCCCCCTCCCTCTGCCCCAGGATCCTATCTTGTCGCGACCAAACCCTTTGTTGCCATGCGCAAGACCGCTCTCCTTGTTCTGACCTCAATGCTGACGGTGCTCGGTTGCAAACGCGAAGAGCTATCACCGGACCTTCCACCACAAGGGCCGGTGCTGCAGGAAAAGGCCACGCTCACGCCCGTACCCCAAGGCGAACCCTTGGACCAGGCTGCCCTGGACCGGGCCGTGGTGGGCATGCTCGAACAGCGCAACGACTTCCGATGGGAATGGGTGGACCTACATACGCTTTGGAGCGCCCTGCAATACAACGACCACAGCCTGGCCATTGGCTATCGACCAACGGGTTTCGGGAACGTGGACGACGACATCCATCGCATTGATCTGCGGAACGGCGCCTGGAAAGAGGTGCATGACGCCCTGATCTCCCGGGTATTGGAGCTGCTCAACCGCAACGGGCAGCGCGTGGAGCTCCGTGACATTCTGGTGGAGGACGACCCCGTGCTCCCCATCATCACCCTGCGCATCACTGACAAGGAGGTGCTCACTGCCCTGTACAACCTGGAGAACGTGCGCTACCTCGAACCGCTGGACTACTGGCCTGCCGCAGGCGCGGACGATGACCAGCGCAGCACCAGCGGATGCTCCCCTTCCACCACCACCGTGAACAGCGCGGACATCAGTACCATCACGCCCAACGCCCGTCTCCCTTGGAACTTCAACCTGCACAACATCCCCACCGCGTGGAACACAGCACAAGGTGCGGGCATCACAGTGGGCATGATCGATGCTGGCCTGGGCAGTGCCCAATCCCTGCTGGGCAGTGACCTGAACAACGGCTTCAGCAATGTGGGCCGTAGCCTGTCCACCGGGTGGACCTGGGGCAGCAGCGCATACACCAGCTGCACCCATGGCAACAGCATGGCCGGACAGGCCGTAGGACCGCGCAATGACCAAGGTGCCACCACCGGCGTGGCCTACCAGAGCAGCTTGCATTTCATCCGCGGCTGCGAGGACGTTGTGCTCAACACGAGCAGCGAGCGCACCGGCGTGAAGAACGCCTTGGTTACGCTGGGCAACAACACCGCTGTGCGCGTGATCAGCATGAGCATCGGAACACCTTTCAGCAGCAGTGTGCTCAGCGATGGCGTGAACTACGCACACGGCCGGGGCAAGATGATCATGGCGGCCGCCGGCACCAGCTTCAGCTGGACCAGTTGGTGGGGCGTGGTGTATCCCGCAGCGCTCAGCAAGTGTGTGGCCGTCACCGGCGTGAAGGAGAACGGAAGCAAATGTTCCAGCTGCCACGATGGCTCACAAGTGGACCTCACCATCGTGATGGAGCGCAGCGGCAGCAGCGCGCGCAACAGCCTCACCCTGCCCTCCAGCGGCAGCGCACCCACCTACATCGGTGGCAGCAGCAGCGCCACCGCTACGGCGGCCGGCATCGCAGCACTGGTCTGGAGCGCCAACCCGGCACGCACCCGCGAACAGGTGTTGCAGTGCCTCACCAGCACCGCACAGTTCGCCACCAACCCCAGCAGCAGCAAAGGCTTCGGGAACATCAACGCAGCTGCCGCCGTGAATTGCGCGCTCGCCAACTGAGCACCGCCACCGCACCGGTCAGGGCCGACATCCTTCCGAGGCTGTCGGCCCTGCCGATATTTGCCCCCCAGCACACGCACCCATGACCAAGGCCCGCATGAAGAGCACCATTGCCCCACCGCAATGGACCACCTCGAAAGAATTCACCGACATCACCTACCGCAAGAGCGGCGGGGTGGCGCGCATCGCCTTCAACCGGCCCGAAGTGCGCAATGCCTTCCGTCCGCATACCGTGAGCGAGCTCATCCAGGCTTTCCATGATGCCCAGCAGGACACCAACATCGGTGTGGTGCTCTTCAGCGCCGAAGGACCCAGCCCCAAGGACGGCGGCTGGAGCTTCTGCAGCGGCGGCGACCAGCGTGCACGCGGTCACCAGGGCTACGTGGACGAGAGCGGCATGCCACGCCTCAACATCCTCGATGTGCAGCGCATGATCCGCTTCATGCCCAAGGTGGTGATCGCCGTGGTGCCCGGTTGGGCCGTGGGCGGCGGGCACAGCCTGCACGTGGTATGCGACCTTACCATCGCCAGCAAGGAACACGCCGTGTTCAAGCAGACCGATGCCGATGTGACCAGTTTCGATGGCGGTTACGGCAGTGCCTACCTCGCCAAGATGGTCGGCCAGAAGCGGGCGCGTGAGATCTTCTTCCTGGGCCGCGACATCGATGCGCAGCGCGCCTATGAGATGGGCATGGTGAACGCCGTGGTGCCGCACGCAGACCTGGAGACTACCGCGTGGGAATGGGCGCAGGAGATCCTCGCCAAAAGCCCCACGGCCATCAAGATGCTCAAGTTCGCCTTCAACCTCACGGACGATGGGATGGTGGGCCAGCAGGTCTTCGCCGGGGAAGCCACACGCCTGGCCTACATGACCGACGAAGCCAAGGAGGGCCGCAACGCCTTCCTGGAAAAGCGCAAGCCGGACTTCTCGCAGATCAAGTGGATACCGTGAAGCCTTAGCGCACCTCCCCCCCCGGCCCCAACACCTCCTTCGGCTGCACGAACACCAGCTTGCCGCTGGCATCCTCGGCCATCAGCACCATGCCCTGGCTTTCGACGCCACGCATCTTACGCGGCTCCAGGTTGGCCACCAGTACCACTTGCTGACCGGGCAATTGCTCCGGCGCGTAGTGCATGGCAATTCCGCTGACCACGGTGCGCGGTTGTGCTTCACCCAGGTCGATGGTGAGCTTCAGGAGCTTGTCGGCCTTCGGCACTTTCTCTGCGGCGGTGATGGTGCCAACGCGCAAGTCGAGCTTCGCGAAGTCGTCAAAAGTGATGTTCGGCTTGGCGGCGGCTACCACATGCGCAGGGCTTTCCATTTTCTGATCGCCTGATCCACTGATCTTCTGATCGGCCGCGTGGAGACGATCGATCTCCGGCTGGATCTCCGCATCGGTGATCGGCTTGAAGAGGTGCTCGGGCCTGCCCAGTTCCTGACCAGCACCGATCAGGTCGCTCCGGAAGGCATCGTCCCATGGCAGGGTGCCGATGCCCAGCATGCGGCGCAGCTTGGCCGTGGTGTGCGGCAGGAAAGGCTCCAGCACGATGCTCAGCGTGGCCGCGATGTTCAGGCTGTTCGCCAGGATCGTGCGCGTGCGCTCGGGGTCGGACTTCTCCAGCTTCCAAGGCTCGTTGTCGCTGAGGTACTTGTTACCGGCGCGGGCCACGTTCATGGCACTGCTCAGCGCATCACGCAGGCGGAAGTGGTCGATGTGCTTGGCCACTTCTTCCACACTGCCATGCACCGCGCTCCAAAGCGCCACATCCATGTCCACCTGCTCGCCGGCCGCAGGCGCCTTGCCGTCGTAGTACTTGTGGCACAGCACGAACACGCGCTGCACGAAGTTGCCCACGATGCTCACCAGCTCGCTGTTGTTCTTCTCCTGGAAATCCTTCCAGGTGAACTCGCTGTCCTTCTGCTCGGGGATGATGGTGGCGAGGCAATAGCGCAGCTCGTCCTGCCGGTCGGGCCAGCGCTGGATGTACTCGTGCAGCCAAACCGCCCAGTTGCGGCTGGTGCTGATCTTCCTTCCCTCCAGATTGAGGAACTCGTTGGCCGGCACGTTCTGCGGCAGCACATAGCCGCCGTGCAGCTTCAGTAGGATCGGGAAGATGATGGCGTGGAAAACGATGTTGTCCTTGCCGATGAAGTGGATCAGCCGCGTGTCATCGGCCTTCCACCACTTCTCCCAATCGGTGGGCTGTCCCTGAGCCTGTCTTAGGGCGGCCCATCGCTTCGTCGCGCTGATGTAACCGATGGGCGCGTCCAGCCACACGTAGAGCACCTTGCCTTCGGCGCCTTCCAAGGGCACGGGCACGCCCCAGTCCAGGTCGCGCGTCATGGCACGAGGTCGCAGGCCGTCCTTCAGCCAGCTGTTGCACTGGCCCAGCACGCTCGACTTCCACTCCTTGGGGTCGTGGTGCTGCGCGCCGTCGAGGACGCCGGTGTTCATCCACTGTTCCACCCACTGCTGGGCCTCGTCCATCTTCAGGTACCAGTGCTTGGTGCTTTTCAGAACAGGTTTCGATCCGCTGAGCGTGCTGCGCGGATCGATGAGGTCCTTGGGGCTCAGCGCGCTGCCGCACTTCTCGCACTGGTCGCCGTAGGCATCGGTGTTGCCGCACTTCGGGCAGGTGCCCATGATGTAGCGGTCGGCCAGGAACTGCTTCGCCTCCTCATCGAAGTACTGCTGCTCCTCCTGCACGTTGAAGGCGCCGTTCTCCAGCAGCTTCAGGAAAAAGCCCTGGGAGGTCTCTCGGTGCAGATCGCTGCTGGTGCGGTCGTAGATGTCGAAGTGGATGCCGAAGTCCTGGAAGGCCTGGCCCATCAGCGCGTGGTACTTGTCCACGATGGCGCGCGGCGTGGTGCCCTCCTTCATGGCACGCATGGTGATGGCCGCGCCGTGCTCATCGCTGCCGCAGATGAAGAGCACCTCCTTGCCCCGCTGGCGCAGGTTGCGCACGTAGATGTCCGCCGGCAGGTAGGCCCCGGCGATGTGGCCGATGTGCAGGGGGCCGTTGGCGTAGGGCAGTGCGGCGGTAACGGTGTGGCGGGCGGGTTTCTTCACGGGGTCTGGCACTTCGGCTGGCGAAGGTATCGAAGCGCACCGGGAGGTGCTTGGAAGCTTGTTTGGCAGCGCGTGGGTACCAGGCCTACCTTAGCATGGCTGAGCGCATGCGGCACCACAAGTCCATGCTACGGGAGGAGTTGCGTATATGCGCCCATACGGGGGTGATATGCGAAATGGTTGCGTACATTTAGAGTCAGGGGCAAGTGTAACGGCAGACGAAAATTACAAATGACAAGTTATAAGTATACAGGGAAATTAGGAGAATTAATTGAAAAAGCTGAACACGGAAGTGAATTTGATGTGGACTACATTATAAGTCATCTAACGAATGAATCTTCTTTGGCAATGACACGATATGTTGACTATGCTCTAAGTCTTGTAGAAAACCCGAATGGTATTAAGCGCTTAGAACACTATTTATTTAATGGCACTCTTATACAGCGCAACTATGCTTCCCTGTTCTTTAATAGACGGCTAGATTACGACATTTTACAACGAGCATTTAAAGAAGGGCGAATAGATGAAATTCAAGCATTTGCCAGATAAGGAAAGAACACCAGCGCCTAAAAGCGCCTACAAGAAATTGGAGGTTCAGTGGTAGCAGAGAGTTCAGTGCTTCGAGATCGCCAACTTCTTGTAGCTGCAAACCGTTAATCCAGCATTACGCTCTTCGAGCATCGCTCTTCATCTTGCTATTTTCTGCGTCCGTCCGTGTGGTCATGTGCTGGCAACCCCTACCGCTTGCGGTAGTGATACCGGTTCAGCACTCGCCTGCTGAGTAGGAACGCTACGTGCGATCACGGTGATCACCGTAGCCCGATGCGGACTCTTCCGGATGTCATCCGCTCGCTGAGATGTCCAGTTTTGCACCAAACACCCGCCGCATGAAGCATCCGATACTCCTCGCGGGCATCATCGCCCTGTCGCTCACCACCCACGCCCAGACCGCCAATACCCAGCGTGATGCCAGCTTCATCCTGGACCTTTCCGATGCCGGGGCCCTGACCTTCAGTCCCAATGAGTTCCCGCTGACCCGGGTACTGCCCTTGTCCGATGGGAAGATCCTCTTCTTCGGATCCTTGCATAACCCACTGCATACCACCATGAGCGGCGTGGTGCGCCTGAATGCCGATGGGTCCTGGGACAACACCTTCGACGGGCCCGACTTCGACCAGGACTACTACCTGCGCATCCGGGCGGCCGTTGAACTACCCGATGGCAAATACCTGGTGGGGGGCCAGTTCCAGGACTTCTCCGGTGGAGCGAACCAACGCGGGATCATCCGCCTGAACAGCGATGGCAGCCAGGACATGGACTTCAACGCAGGCTTCGAGATCAACCCCACGATCAACGCCATCGCGTTGCAGCCCGATGGCAAGATCCTGATCGCCGGGAGCTATGGGACCATGAGCCACGGCACGGGGATCACGCGCCTGCTGCCCGATGGCACGGTGGACGCCACCTTCAATGCGGGCCAGGCTCCCACCAACATCCAGGACATCAAAGTGCTGCCCAACGGGCAGATCCTGGTTGCGGGCCGCTTCAGCAGCTGGTCCGGCGGCCTGGCCGTGCTGAACCCCGATGGTTCGAGGGACGAAAGCTTCGTCCATTCCGCCTACGTCTTCAGCTCTGCCAGCTTCGACAACCTGATCTATCCACGCACCGCGATCCAGCCCGATGGCAAGATCGTGGTGGCCGGGCTGCAGACCTCCAACATCGTGAAGATCATGCGCTACAACGCTGACCTGACGGTCGACACGGAGTTCCATGTGGCCACCAACCCACAGATCAATGGCGTGTATCCCACCGCTGTGGCCATCCAGAACGATGGAAAGATCATCGTGACCGGATACTTCCTGAATGCCTACGACGGCAACTCCGATGTATCCGGCGTGATGCGCTTGAACGCGGATGGTACACTGGACGAGACCTTCGATACGGCGAACGGTTTCGGGAACTCGACCCTGGTCTACCACTGCGCCCTGCAGGCCGACGGAAAGATCCTGGTGGTCACGGAGAACTCCTCCTACCAGGGACAGGACCTGTACTTGAGCGGTGGCTGGCCCACCAACCAGGTCATCATCCGCCTGAACGGTGACGCCACCGGAACCGCCGTGGGAGAGCAGGCCGCACCGTTCGCCTTCGAACTGTTCCCCAATCCGGTCTCGGATGTGCTGTTCCTTCACAACGTACCCACGGGCGCCGTGGTGCGCTTGCTGGACGTGACCGGCCGCGTGCTGATGGAACAACGCGCTGCCACCGACCGGACGGAACTGCCGCTTGCCGCACAAGCACCGGGCGCTTACCTGGTGAGCGTACTGCACGAAGGCTCAAGGGTAACGCACAGGGTGCTGGTGGAACGATGACGCACGAGTGATGACCATGTGCGTGCAGAGCACCTTTCTTCGCGCCATGGCCATCACCCCGCCCCCCCTCCGCCCCGGCGACACCATTGCCATCGTCCCCACGGCACGTGCCATTTCCGTGGAGGAGCTGCGCGACGGCATCACCCTTGCCGAAAGCTGGGGCCTGAAATTGAAGCTCGGCGCGGGCATTGGGCGCAAGCACTTCCAGCAGGCGGGCACGGCCGAAGAGCGCGCCACCGACCTGCAAGCCGCGTTGAACGACCCGGATGTGCGTGCCATCTGGTGCGCCCGCGGCGGCTACGGCACCGTGCACCTGCTGGACCACCTGGACCTGTCAGTGCTCCGCCGCGACCCCAAATGGATCGTGGGCTTCAGCGACATCACCGTGCTGCACAATGCGCTGCACAACATCGGCATCGCGAGCCTGCACGCGCAGATGCCTTTCAATATCGGGACGAAGACGGAGGAGTGCAGGGAGAGCTTGCTGAGAGCCTTGTTCGGGGAAGAGCGTGTGGTTCGAACCTCGAATATCGAACAACGCGCATCGAACAACGAACAACGGCCCATGAACCGCATTGGCCAGTGCGAAGGCCTCCTCGTCGGCGGCAACCTCTCCCTGCTCTACGCCCTGCGCGGAACGCCCTACGACATCGATCCCACGGGCAAGATCCTGTTCATCGAAGACCTGGACGAGCTGCTCTACCACGTGGACCGCATGGTGCAGAACCTGCGGCTGGCGGGCTGGTTCAAGCAACTGGCCGGGCTGGTCGTGGGGGGCATGAGCGACATGCACGACAAGAACCCGGACGACCCCTTCGGAAAAACCGCTGAGCAGATCATCGCCGATGCCTTGGGCGATACCACCTACCCGGTGTGCTTCGGTTTCCCAGCCGGGCACATCGATGACAACAGGGCCTTGGTGCTGGGCGCGAAGGTGAAGCTCTCCGTCACCGCTGAAGGCACGTCGATCGCGTATTTCGACCGGAACAGTGCCTGATCGGAATTGGACCTCCAAGAACACGTAGGTCGACCCGGTGGGCCCTAGGCCTCGGGCGACCTGCCTACCGGACAGGCAGGCGCTACGGGTGCGGATCTGCGATGTTTGCGCGTTGCCGACTAGTTCCGTTCGAACTTGTTGTAGCCGGGCGGTATCTCGAACAGGGCGGGCTTCTGCGCACCCTTGGTCACCTTGGTCACTTCCAGGCGGCTCACTTCGGCACCATCCATCTTCTGCTCCACACCCAGCATGGGGAAGACCCCGCGATTATCCTTCACTTGCAGAAAGAACACGGCCTGTTCATCCTTGCGGTTCAACGTCTCCAGCATCGGCACGAAGAAGGCGAATTCATCAGCGGCCACCCAATAGGTGATCTGGCGGTCCTCCTTGGGGCTCTTCACCACCCACTTCTCGCACTTGTACCCCGCCATGTCCTTCATCTCCGAAGTCTTCTGAACGCTCACTTCCACGTCCTTGGGCAGGCGCATGTTGGGCACGTCCATGTAGAGTTTCCGTTCGGGGCTGATGGCCGTGACGGTCTTGTCACGCGTATCAACGAGCATGATGCCCTGCACTTCGCCACGGGCGCCTATCTCCTCCACACGCACTCGTTCACCCTTGACAAAGTATTTGTACATGGTGACCACCGGGCCCGTGGTCTTGGTGAACTCCACCACACCCTCGAAGGGCTGGGCCTGAAGGGCCGCTGCGGGGATCAGTAGAGCTAGGAAGAGGGGACGGAGCAGATGCAGAGCGCTTTTCATGCGGGGAGGTCGTTTGCCGTATGCTGGCGGAAAAACCCTCAATTTTAAGGCCTTGAACGTCTTCGCCGAACGAAGGTTACGTAGCATTCTATCCACAAATGGCCGATCACAACCTGACCGGGCTCCAAGGCGAGCAACTCGCGTGCCGCTTTCTGGAAGATGCGGGATACGAAGTGCTGGAGCGCAACTGGAAACACGGCCGGCATGAGCTGGACATCGTTGCCCGCAATGCCCGCGAACTGGTGGTGGTGGAGGTGAAGACCCGCAGCAGCGACAAGCATGGCCAACCGGAGGAGGCTGTGAAGAAGGGGAAGCGGGGGCGCATGATCCGATCGGCCAACGCCTACATTGAGCAGAGCGGGACCATCCTTCCCGTTCGTTTCGACATCATCAGCATCATTCTACATCCTGGCGGTAAGCCATACATCCACCACATTTGCGACGCGTTCTACCCGACCACACATGACAGACCGTACTGACCGCAGCAAGAAGGGTGGCAAAAAAGGCCCTGCCCGCAAGGCGCGACCCGCCTCCGACACGGATCGTCCACGCTCCTCCCGCGCTGGCAAACGCCCCCCCGCTGCGGAGCGCGATGGCTATCAAGGTGCCCGCCGAACGGGCGCCAGCAGCGGACCGCGCACCCGTTCAGCCCGCCCTGACGCGGAGGGAACGCGAACCTCCTCCCGCGGCAGCGGCGGTGCAGGGCGTTCCTCCTTTGGCCGAGCCGGTCGACCCGGCGATGAGGAACGTGGCAGCAAGCGCCCGGGGCCGCGCGGCACCAGCCGACCTGCACCACGGGGCGGCGGAGAGGGTACCCACTACGAGCGTCCAGGTGGTGGTCGTCCGCAGCGCTCCGAAGGTCGGCCACCGCGCGATGAACAGCGCAGCGAACGCAGCAGCTCGGGCCCAGGTCCACGCGGCACCGGTCGACCTGCACC
>CAYZBO010000007.1:42679-46817 GCA_964476665.1 uncultured Chryseobacterium sp.
GCAGCGAACGCAGCAGCTCGGGCCCAGGTCCACGCGGCACCGGTCGACCTGCACCCCGGGGCAGCGGCGAGCGCAGCTACAACGAGCGTCCAAGTGGCGGTCGTCCGCAGCGCACCGAAGGTCGGCCACAGCGCGATGAACAGCGTGGCGAACGTAGCACTGGTCGCTCCGGTCCACGACCCACGGGCGGCCGCTGGAGCGATCGTCCGGAGCGTGGCGAAGGCCGTGAGGAAGGTTCGGAACGCACCAGCAGAAGTGGAGACCCGCGTCCTCCTGGCCGCAGTGGCAAACCGTTCGGCGCCCGTCCCGACCGCAAGGGCCCACCGCGCAACAAGCGGAGCAAGAGCGCCGGCGATGAAGGCACACCCACGGGCCTCATGCGCCTGAACCGCTATCTGGCCCAAAGCGGCGTGGCCAGTCGCCGCGAGGCCGATGAACTGATCAAGGCCGGCGTGGTGACGGTGAACGGCGTGGTGGTGACCGAGCTGGGCACCAAGGTCTATCCCAGCGACAAAGTGCATTATGGGGGACAGCGTCTGAGCATGGAAAAGCCGCGCTATGTGCTGCTTAACAAACCTAAAGGCTTCATCACCACAACGGACGACCCGAACGACCGGCGTACGGTGATGCAGCTGGTGTCGGCGGCATGTACCGAGCGTATCTACCCGGTGGGGCGCCTGGACCGCCTCACCACAGGGTTGTTGCTGCTCACCAACGATGGCGACCTCGCCAAAAAGCTCACCCACCCCAGCCACGGCGCGGAGAAGATCTACCATGCCACGCTGGACAAAGCGCTCTCCAAGGCCCATCTGCAACAGTTGGTGGACGGTGTGGAACTGGAGGACGGCATGGCCCAGGCCGATGAGGCGTCCTATGTGGAGGGCACCGGCCGCAAGGAGATCGGCCTCAAGTTGCACATGGGCCGCAATCGCATCGTGCGCCGCATGTTCGAAGCGTTGGGCTACGAGGTCACGAAACTGGACCGGGTCGTCTTCGCGGGTCTCACCAAGAAGGACCTCCCACGTGGTCGCTGGCGGCTGCTGTCGGACAAGGAGATCGTGCTGCTGAAGCAGCGGAAGTGATCGGGCATCGGCTCTTGAGTGGTTCCGGGCGGAGCCTGTGAACAATAACACCCGCCTGTGAACGAACGGCAGGGCATTTGCCGTTGCTCTGGAACGCACCGGAATACCTTGCGCATCCATCCCATGTCCTCCACAGCTTCCGACCGCTCAGCCCATGGTGCGCTGCGCAGGGTGCGGACCGTTGCCCTTGTGCTGGGGAGCATGGTGGGCGCGGCCTTCGGAGCGTTGGTGGCACTGGCCCACCTGTACGACACCGAGGTGAAGGTCCGGCTCATCGGCACCCTCAACCAGTATCTGGTCGCACCCGTCACGGTGAGCGACATGGACCTTACGCTCATCGCCCGGTTCCCGCGCGCCAGCATGCGATTGAACGACGTACTGGCCAAGGAAGTGCGCAGCGATGACCGCCCTTCCGACACGCTCTTCCACGCAGAACAGCTCTACCTGGAGTTCAGTCTCTGGGACTTGTTCAGGGGGCGCTACACAGTGCAGGAGATCCATGCCAACAACGCCATCGCACGGCCAGCGTTGGACAGCAAGGGCACGCCCAATTACATCATCTGGAAGACCGACAGCACCAGCAGCGACGCCCCCATCGACCTGCGGCAGGTGAGCTTCGACGGCCTGTTGGTGCGCTACCGGGACTACCGCACAGGCTTCGAGGTGCGCAGCCAGAGCGATGCGGTCACCCTGTCCGGGCGCTTCAGCAGCAGTGGTAACAGTGCCCGCCTGATCGGCGATGCAACGCTGCTCGCACTGCACACCAGTGGTGGTACGGACCTCAGCGGAATGGACGGATCGCTGGACCTGCGCATGCGCTTCGGCGGAGCGGACACCCTCTTCACCATCGACAAGGGTGACGTGCTGCTCGGCACCCTTCCGCTGGAGTTGACCATGGCGGTGGTCGATAACGCCGAAGGGGGACGGATCGATGTGCGGGCGCGGAGCATCGGAGCGGACCTGGCAGCGGTTGCGGCTGCCCTGCCAGGCGAGTTTGGGGCACAGCTCAAGCGCTACGCCATCAAGGGCGATGCCGACCTGGGCATCGTTTACGCCGGGCCCATGGACCGTGCAGTGCTCTCGGTGGCGGCGAAGATCAAGCGGGCACGGCTGAAGGAGACCCGCAGCGGTGTCACGTTCAGCGATGTCTTCGCCGAACTGGACCTGGAGCTGAGCCCGGAAGGGGCCGTGAAGCAGCTGGTGGTGAAGGACCTCCGCGCCCAGAGCAGCAGCGGCCGCATCAGCGGCGATTGGAGCAGCAAGGGCTTGAAGAACGCGCCGGTGCAAGCCAGCTTCAACGCCGATCTGGCGCTCAACGAAGTGCTGCGCTTCGCCCAACTCGACACGTTGGAACAGGTGAGCGGACGGTTCCAAGCGGCGCTGTTGGTCAAGGGCCGTCTGCGCGACATGGGCGATCTACGTCCGCAGGACCTACGTGCGCTGGCCATTACGGGAACGCTGGGCCTGCGCGATGCCACCCTCAAGCTGAAAGGCATCCGCCACACCGCAACGCACTTGAACGCCGATCTCACGCTCAACGGCACCGATGCCGCAGTACAAGGGCTGCGCACCGACCTGCAAGGCGTACCGATCATCTTGAGCGGAGATCTGGTGAACCTGATGCCCTACCTCCTGTTCGATGACCAGCGCCTGCTGATCGCAGCCAAGGGGAGTTCGCCGAACATCGACCTCGGCGCCTGGATGAGCACCACCGAAGCAACTGCGGCGGACAAGGAGTACACGCTCACACTGCCCGCCATGATCGACCTCGATCTGCAGGCCGATGTGGCCAAGGTGCGCTTCGAGGAGTTCATCGCCACCGATCTCAGCGCACGTGTCCTGCTCAAGGACCGCATACTGCGCGTGGACCCGGTGCGCTTCAACAGTGCGTCGGGCACTTTTGCCGGTGGCTTGCAGCTCGATGGGCGCGACCCCGGGCGTGCGCTTCCGTTGACCATCACCGCCACTTGTACGAACATCGACGTCAAGCAGCTCTTCGCCGAATTCCAGGACTTCGGGCAGGACTTCATCGGCGCGCGCCATTTGAGTGGTACGGCCAACGCGCGAGTGGCCTTGGAAGCCCCGCTCAGCAAGGGGATGAAGCTGGATACCAAGCGTCTGGTGAGCGTCATCGACATCACCCTGGAGAACGGCGCCATCAAGGGCCATGCTCCCTTGCTGGCCGTGGCAGACCACCTGCAGAAGAACAAGCTCGTGGCGCCGTTCGTCAACACCCAGGAGCTGCGCAAGCGCCTGGCGGATGTGCGTTTCGAGCGCATGGAGAACCAGCTGGAGATCCGTGATGGCGCCGTGCATGTTCCGGCCATGGTGGTGAAGAGCAGCGCACTGGACCTTGAGCTCAGCGGCACCCATTGGTTCGACGATCGCATCGATCACCACCTCAACTTCCGCCTGAGCGACCTCTTCCGCATGGGCAAGCCGACGGACGATGCCTTCGGTCCGGTGGCTGATGATGGCACAGGCATGCGCATCTTCCTGCACATGCATGGCACGGCCAGCGATCCGCAGTTCAGCAACGACGGCGCGATGGCAGCCGAGCGGCGCAAGCAACAGCTGCAGGAGGAGAAGGCCGTGCTGCGCGACATCCTGCGCGAGGAGCTCGGGCTGTTCAAGGGTCGCACGAACGATCTACGTCCTGTCGATCCGCGCACCGATACCGGGCAGGGCCGCATAGTGCTGGAGGAGGACAGCATACCTGCGGCGCAGCAGCGCGAACGGCCCCGGCGCGGGCTGGACCGACTGCTGAAGGACACCAAGGAAGAGCAGGACCAAGGCCGCATCCGCATCGAGGATTGATGGGAAGCCATCTCAAAACAGTCCTTCGGGCTGCGCCGGAGCCTCTTTCGGCCATCCTGCGTTGCTCAACCCTTAAAGAGCGCCCGGCTCTGCGCGGGCCTGCCTGGCCGGCAGGCAGGTTTCGCGCCTTGGCTGTCCGAAAGTTCCATCCAGCTCGCTTCCGAAAACTATTTTGAGAAGGCTTCCGGTATTGGCGAACTTCACCCCGTGGACCTCTACTCGCGCAAACAACGATGGAA
>CAYZBO010000007.1:46917-56694 GCA_964476665.1 uncultured Chryseobacterium sp.
CCGGTATTGGCGAACTTCACCCCGTGGACCTCTACTCGCGCAAACAACGATGGAAGCTGGTGCTGGCAGCGGTGGCCCTGCTGATGGTGGGCGCCTCGTTGTGGTACAGCAACCGCATCGTGGAGCGCATCCGGGCCGAGGAGCGGCGCAAGGTGCAGCTATGGGCCGAAGCCGTGCAGAACCGCGCCGAGCTGGTCAACTACACCCAGCAACTGTTCGATCGCCTGCGGGAGGAGGAGCGTAAAAAGGTGCAGCTCTGGGCTGAGGCCATGAACCGGCTGGTGACCGATGAGAACGGCGACCTCTCGTTCTACCTCAAGGTGGTCAGCGACAACACCACCGTACCTGTGATCATCACAGATGCGCAGGGTCGGGTGAAATTCCAACGGAACCTCGATGAACGGGTCGCCGCCGACAGCGCCTTGCTGAGGTCCGAGGTGGAGGCCATGGCTGCGCTGCGGGAACCGCTTTCGATAGCCGTGGTGGGCAACCAGCGCCAGTTCCTCTACTACAAGGACTCCAAGGTCTTCACCGAACTCCAGGAGGTGATGGACGGCATCATCCGCTCCTTCATTTCGGAGACCGTGATGAGCACGGCCGCCGTACCGGTCATCTACACCGACAGCAGCCGCACGCGCATCATCGAGCACAGCAACATCGAGCCCGAGGTGGTGGCGGACAGCGCGGCACTGCAGGCCCGGTTGCGCAGCATGGCCGAGGCCACACCGCCCATCCTGGTGGACCTGCCCGGCAAGGGTCGCAACTACATCCACTACGAGGAATCCCTCGTCATCACCCAGCTTCGCTACTTCCCCTACGTACAGCTGGCCATCCTGGGGCTCTTCCTGTTGGTGGCCTACGCGCTCTTCAGCCTCTTCCGCAATGCCGAACAGAACCAGGTGTGGGTGGGCATGGCCAAGGAGACCGCGCATCAACTGGGCACACCCTTGAGCTCGCTGATGGCCTGGCTGGAGCTCTTGAAGGCCCAAGGCGCCGACCCCGAAGCGCTCACGGAGATGCGCAAGGACCTGGACCGGCTGGAGGTGATCACCGAGCGCTTCAGCAAGATCGGTTCGGCGCCGGCGCTGGAAGAGGAGAAGCTCTACCACACCCTGCGCGCCACGGTGCTCTACCTACGTCCGCGGCTACCCGGCCGTGTAAAGATCGAGGTGCTCACCCCGGCGGACACCGAACTGCAACTTCCCTTGAACCGCGCGCTCTTCAGCTGGGTGGTGGAGAACCTCATCCGCAACGCGGTGGACGCCATGGAAGGCGAAGGCAGCATCACCTTGGAGATCGTGCCCGAAGGCAGCGAGGTGCATGTGGACATTACCGACAGCGGCAAGGGCATCCCCGCTTCGCAGCACGCCACCGTGTTCCAACCGGGCTTTACCACCAAGAAGCGCGGCTGGGGCTTGGGCCTTTCACTCAGCAAGCGCATCATCGAGCAGTACCACGGCGGCAAGATCTTCGTGAAGCGCAGCGCACCCGGCAAGGGCACCACGTTCCGCATCACTTTGCGCACCGGCACGCTCGGCAACCTGCTCGTGAGCGAGCGTTCCGGCGCATGAACCATGCCGGGCCTCTACCTCCATATCCCCTTCTGCCGCAGGGCCTGCACCTACTGCGACTTCCACTTCAGCACCTCGGACCGGCATGCTCCCGTGCTCGATGCCATGGAGCGGGAGCTGATGCAACGTGCCCGCGAACTGGGCGATGCACCGGTGGCCACGATCTACTTCGGCGGTGGTACACCCAGCCTGCTGCCACCCGAGCGCATCGCATCCTTCCTACGACTGGCCCATGACCTGCTGCGTGTGCAGCGCGATGCGGAGATCACCCTGGAGGCCAACCCTGATGACATCACAGCGGAACGCCTGGCGGCCTGGCAGGCGGCGGGCATCACGCGCATCAGCCTTGGGACACAGAGCTTCCGCGATGAGCGCCTGCAGTGGATGGGTCGCGCGCACGATGCCACCCAGGCCCTCGCCAGCATCGGCCTTATCGCCAAAGCGGGCTTCACCAGTTGGACGATCGACCTCATCTACGGGCTGCCGCAGATGACCCTGGCCGAATGGGACGAACAGCTCGCCATCGCCCTGGACCATGGCATGCCGCACCTCAGCGCGTATTGCCTCACCGTGGAACCCCGCACGGCCCTTGACCACCAGGTGCGCAAGCGGGTGGTGCATATGCCCGGCGACGATGCTCAGAGCGCCCAGTTCGAGCACCTCATCGAACGCATGGAGGCGGCCGGACTGGAACAATACGAGATCAGCAACTTCGCGCGCAGCGGCCATCGCTCCCAGCACAACAGCAGCTATTGGGCAGGCGTACCCTACCTGGGCATCGGTCCTTCGGCACACTCCTACAACGGCAGCAAGCGGCGTTGGAACGTGGCGAACAATGCCCGCTACACTGCTGCCATCACGGCGGGTGAACAGTACTGGGAAGAGGAGTTGCTGAGCCGAACGGACCGCGTGAACGAAGCGTTGATGACCGGTCTGCGCACGACTGCGGGGGTGGACCTCGCAGCGTTGGATGGGGATGTGTTGGGGCTGCGTCGGTCGTACATCGAAGCGCTTGTGTCGAAGGGGCATGGACAACTACAGGGCACGCGCTTAGCTTTGACAAAAGCCGGTCGGCACTTCGCGGACCGCATCGCTTCGGACCTGTTCCTCGACCCCGATGATCGCTGATATCGCACATAAGGGACGCACCTTCAAGGTCGATCTGGGCGCTCCCATCGACCTGGCCTTCCCCCTGCACAATGGCGCGGACCAGCTGCGGGCCTGGTGGATCGATCCGGTGACCATGGAGCCCGTGCGCTACGGTGATACGATCTATGCGGTGAAGGACGGCGCACCGGTGAACTTCCGCACCATCCGCTTCAACCCGCACGGCCACGGCACCCACACCGAGAGCGTGGGCCACATCACCCCCGAGGTGCATCCGGTGGGCGAACTGCTGAAGCGCTACTTCTTCACCGCCCAGCTGGTGAGCCTGCTGCCGGAGCAACGCCGGGCACCGGATGGCCGCACGGACCAGGTCATCACGCTCGAGCAATTGCGCAATGTCGTGAACGAACGACCCTGCGAAGCACTTGTCATCCGCACGCTGCCGCAGGCCCCCAATGCGTCACACAAGGACTGGAGCGGCAGCAACCCCGGCTACTTGCAGAGCACGGCCTGTGCGTGGCTGCGCAGCATCGGTGTGAAGCACCTGCTGTTGGACCTGCCCAGCGTGGACCGCGAGGAGGATGGTGGTGTGCTGGCGGCGCATCATGCCTTCTGGGACCATCCGAACACCCTGGACCTGGAGCGCACCATCACCGAGCTCATCCATGTGCCGGGCGGCGTGAAGGACGGAGAGTACCTGCTGGAGCTGCAACTGCCCCGGTTCATGAACGACGCGGCGCCCAGCAGGCCGGTGCTGTATGCCATGCTGTGATGGACCTGGCCACGTTCCGCGCATATTGTTCCCGCCTTCCCGGCTTCAGCGAGGACCTGCCTTTCGGTCCTGAGGTGCTGGCCTTCCGGGTGGGTGGCAAGATCTTCGCGTTGATGGACGTGGACCTCTTCGTGAGCGTGAACCTGAAGTGCGACCCGGAGCGGGCGGTCGATCTTCGGGAGCGCTACGCAGGCATCACACCCGGCTACCACATGAACAAGCAGCACTGGAACACGGTGGTCACCGATGGCAGTGTACCACCACCCTTGCTGCTGGAGCTGGCCGAGCACAGCTACCAGCTGGTGCGCGCATCCCTTACGAAGAAGGTGCGCGAAGGCCTTGGACAAGCCTGATCCGGCACCCGGAATAACTTCGCAGCATCATACCAGCCACATGCGTGATCCTGCGCGCCGCATCCACTCCCTCCTCCTGGGCTACTTCCTGCGTGGGTTGTTGCTGTTGGTGCCCATCACACTCATGGTCTGGGCCATCTGGCAGAGCCTGGCCTACCTGGACAGCATCATCAAGACCGACTTCCCCGGCCTTGGCCTGCTGATCCTGCTTGGCATCATCACGGCTGCTGGCTGGCTGGGCAGCACCTTCCTCTACCAGCCGATCGCCGATCTGGGCGAGGACCTGCTGCAGCGCATCCCCTTCCTGAAGACCCTGTACGGTGCGCTGAAGGACCTGGTGGAGGCCCTCGTGGGCAACAAGCGCAAGTTCGACCGGCCGGTGCTGGTGCGCCTGGGGAGCCAGATGGACGTGGAGCGGCTCGGCTTCATCACCCAGGACGACCTGGCGCATCTGGGGGTGGGTCCGGAGAAGGTGGCAGTGTACCTGCCCCACGCCTTCAATTGGAGCGGCAACCTCTACATCGTGCCGCGCGCCAACCTCACACCCCTTGACGCCAGCGCGGCCGACGTCATGAAGTTCGTCGTAAGCGGCGGTGTATCGCAGATGGACGACGACGAAGAGTGACCCAGGCGGCTTCGGCACGTCCCTTGTACAGACCGCCCTACCATGCACCACGCGATACGCCTATCCCTCCTCCTGCTGCTGTGCGCACCGGCCGTTGTGGCCCAGACCACGGTCACGCCGGGCTCCTTCGGCTTCAGCAATGGCGTGCACCCCACCTTCGACTTCATCTTCGAGGGCACCGATGTGAAGTACGTGGAGAGCTACTGGCGCGATGAGCTGAAGAAGATCAGCCACGCCGTGAGCAACAAGAAGGAGGTGACCGGCGCCGGGGCCCTGCTTCCCCAAGTGAGCCCGGACACCGTGCGGGTACAGATGAAGGCGGAACAACGCAAGGGCAGCCCATTGCTCACGGCCCACGTTGCCATCTTCACCACGGAAGGCTACATCGGCCCCAACAGCGATGCCAAGGTGTATGCCGCAGCCACCGCCTTCGTGCAGCAGCATTCCACCGCACTGCGCCGCCAGTTGGCCCAGCAGGAGCTCACCGAAGCGGAGAAGGGCCTGACCCGCCTGCGCACTGATCTGGGCAACCTGCAACGCGAGAAGGAACGTGCCGAGAGCAGCATCGAGAAGAGCAAGCAGCGCGGTGCCGAGGCCGTGGTGGACCAGGAGCGGGCCAAGGTGGACCTGGATGACCTGGCCAAGCGGGTGGATGCCCAGCGCAATGAGGTGGCGGCCGCCCCGAGCGACGAGGGCACCAAGGAACTGAACGCCCTGTTGAAGGAACAGACACGCACCCTGGAAAAGAGCCGCAAGGCCATGGAGCTGGAGCATGAGATGAAGAAGAAGGTCGAGGACCTCACCTTCGCCATCAAGAAGAACGTGGAGGACCAGGGCCGCAAGCAGGACGAGATCGCCCGGCAGGAAGTGCTGGTGAACACCCTGCGGGAGAAGCTGGCGGCCATCCACTGAACTATCTTGGCGGCCCAGCCGCTCCCATGCAAGACCGCCGCAACGCCCTGTTGCTCCTGCACTTCGTGGTCTTCATCTGGGGCTTCACCGGCATCCTGGGCAAGCTCATTGAGCAAAGCACGCTGCACCTCGTCTACACCCGCACGGTCATCGGCATGGTGGGGCTGGCGGTGGCCGCGTGGTGGATGAAGCAGACCATCTCGTGGCGCACACCGGAGCTGAAGCAGTACTTCCTCACCGGACTGCTCATCACCGCCCACTGGATCACCTTCTACGGCGCCATCAAGATCAGCACGGCGAGTCTGGCGGCGGCCTGCCTCAGCACCAGTACCGTGTTCACCGCGCTGTTGGAACCCTTCTGGTTCAAGCGGCGCATCCGGGCCTATGAGGTGGTGCTGGGCTTGGTGGTGATGGCCGCGCTCTTCCTCATTTTCGGCCTGGAGACGAAGCACCGGCTGGGCATCGCCGTGGCCACGCTCAGCGCCCTGCTCAGCGCCTGGTTCAACATCATCAATGCCAAGCTCATCCAGCGCGACAACGCCATCCGCATCGGCTTCTACGAGATGGCCACCGTGGTGCTGGTGATCGGGCTTTGGCTGGCGTGGGAGAGCGACCTGCCCCCACCGTTGTGGCAATTGCCCACGAGCGACATCGTCTACCAACTGCTGCTGGGCTTCGTCTGCACCTCCTTCGCCTTCGTGGCCGGCATCGCGGTCATGCGGCAGCTCTCGCCCTTCACCGTCATGCTAACCGTGAACCTGGAACCGGTCTACACCATCCTGATCGCCTTGATGATCTGGGGCGCGGAGGAAAAAATGACCACCGGGTCCTACCTCGGCATCGCCCTCATCCTGGCCTGTCTAATGGTCAACGGTTGGCTGCAACGACGGCGCACCCGGTCCGAAGTGGTGGAGCCGGACCCCCTGACCCAGGGCTGAAGCTCCGATCTTTATGCCCATGGACCGCACAAAAGGACTGCTGTTATTGCTCGGCGTGGGCCTGCTGGTGTTCTTCATCACCCGCGAATTCTATCGGCCCGAGGCCAGCACGGAACAAGTGGGATCCACGGTGTTATTGGAGCGCGTTCGGCCGGTATTGAAGTTGGTCACCGTGGAGGGCGACTTCAGCGAGGTGATCACCTTCAGCGATGCCAATGCCGCGTGGTTCGATTGGACGAAGGACCTCCCTTGGAATCGCAAGCAGGCCATACTGCTGGTGAAGGCCCGGGCTTCGGTGGGCTACGACCTGGAGGGCATGGGCCTGGAATTCGACGATGCCACCCGCACCGTTCGCTTCACAGGCATGGGCAAGCCGAAGCTGCTGTCATTGGAGCATGATGTGAAATACTACGATCTGGAGGAGGGCACCTTCAACGCCTTCAGCGCCGCCGACCACACGCGCATGAACGCCCAGGCCAAACAACGCATCCAAGCGAAGATCCCGGCCAGCGGCTTGTACCGGAAAGCCGAGGAACAACAAGGGGAATTCCTGGTGATCCTGAAGGCCGTGGTGGAGAACGCGGGCTGGACCTTTGTGGAGGGTGAGGGAACGAACCGTCCTGCCGTTCCCATCAAGGACTGAACCAAGCCCCCCGCCCGGGTGTTCCCCGGTATCTTCGCCGCGGCACACCAGCGGCCACCGGCTCATGTCCTCCTCCCTCCTCGTCCCCAGCCAGTACTGTCCCAGCCTCACCCGCTACGAACGCTGGAAGACCCGCGCCGTAAGCATCGGCGATATCGGCATCGGCGGTCACAACCCCATCCGGGTGCAGAGCATGACCACCACGGACACGATGGATACCGCGGCCACCGTGGCCCAGAGCATCCGCATGATCGAGGCCGGCTGCGAACTGGTGCGCATCACCGCCCCCAGCAAGAAGGACGCGGAGAACCTCGCGGAGATCAAGAAGCAGATCCGCGCGGCGGGCTTCAGCGCCCCCTTGGTGGCCGACATCCACTTCACGCCCAACGCCGCCGAGGTGGCCGCCCGCATCGTGGAGAAGGTGCGCGTGAACCCCGGCAACTACGCCGACAAGAAGAAGTTCGATGTGCGCGAGTACACCGATGCGGAATACGCCGAGGAGCTGGAGCGCATCCGCGAGCGCTTCACCCCGCTGGTGCGCATCTGCAAGGAGCACGGCACGGCCATGCGCATCGGCACCAACCACGGCAGCCTCAGCGACCGCATCCTGAACCGCTACGGCGACACGCCCGAGGGCATGGTGGAGAGCGCCTTCGAGTTCCTGCGCATCTGCCGTGACGAGAACTACCACGAGATCGTACTGAGCATGAAGGCCAGCAACGTGCAGGTGATGGTGCAGGCCTACCGCCTGCTGGTGCACCGCATGATGAGCGAGGGCTGGGACTACCCGCTGCACCTGGGCGTGACCGAGGCCGGCGACGGCGAGGATGGTCGCGTGAAGAGCGCGGCGGGCATCGGTGCGCTGCTGGAGGATGGCATCGGTGACACGGTACGCGTGAGCCTCACGGAGGACCCCGAGTTCGAGATCCCCGTGGCGCGCGCGCTGGTGGACCGTTACAACGACCGCCGCGGCCATGCGGCCATCCCGGAAGTGGAGCAGGTGCCGGTGGACCCTTTCAGCCACCAGCGCCGACAGAGCCGCGAAGTGCTCAACATGGGTGCGCGGCACGTGCCCGTGGTGATGGCCGACCTGAGCAACCGCAAGGAGATCACGCCTGCCACGCTCTTCGCCTGGGGCTACCGCTATAGTGTACCCTTGGACAAGTGGAACATCACCGACCAGGCCTGCGACTACGCCTTCATCGGCAAGAACACCATCGACTTCGAGATCCCCGGAACGCTTGGGATCATCCAAGAGCACGCCACCTGGCTAGCGAACCAGGAGAAGGAGCGGCACTACCCGTTCCTCAACAAGCAAGACTACCTCGGCGGCGCGGAGCGGCATCCCCAGTTCAACCTTGTGTACGCCACGTTGGCCGATCTCGATGAGGCCTATATCACCGCGCTGAAGGCCGACCCCACGGCCGTGCTCCTGATCGATTCGCACAACGCGCACGGCATGGCCGAACAGCGACGTTTGTTCTTCGAACTGATCGCGCAAGAGTGCCCTGTTCCGGTGATCATCGGCCGGGCTTATGGAGCCATCTCCAACGATACGCTGGTCCTGCACAGCAGCACCGACATGGGCCCGCTGCTGATCGACGGCCTGGGCGATGGCGTATTCATCGCCGACGAACAAGGTGGCCGCGAGGACCTGGTGTGCCGAACCGCCTTCGGCATCCTGCAGGCCACGCGCACCCGCACCAGCAAGACCGAGTACATCAGCTGTCCCAGCTGTGGCCGCACGCTCTTCGACCTGCAGGAGACCACGGCCAAGATCCGCGCGCGGACCAGTCACCTGAAGGGCGTCAAGATCGGCATCATGGGCTGCATCGTGAACGGCCCGGGCGAGATGGCCGACGCCGACTTTGGCTACGTGGGCACGGGCCCCGGTGTGATCACCTTGTACTGCGAGAAGGAAGTGGTGAAGCGCAATGTGCCCAGCGAACACGCCGTGGACGAACTGATCGCGCTGATCAAGGAGCACGGGATGTGGGTGGAGGCGGAAGGTTAACTTCCGACCATGATCCGCGTCACCATTCTGCTTGCCACGTTCGGACTACCTGCACTGCTCCACGCCCAGCGCACCCGCGCCCTGGAGCAGCTGGCCTACACCATGGCCGGTTCCTACACCAGCGCCGAGCAGGCGAAGGCCGACAGCAGCTTCTTCGAGATCGAACTGGAGATGGTGCGCATCTGGCCCAAGCGCCGCGACGGGGCCTGGTTCTATGTGGAACAAGCCACGGCCTCCAGCAAGGAGAAGCCCTATCGCCAGCGGGTGTACCACCTGCGCGAGGTGAACGACAGCACGTTCGTCAGTCGCATCCTCACCATCAAAGGCGGGGCCGCCTACTACGGCGGCTACCAGGATCCAATGAAGCTCGCCACCCTCTCTGCGGATTCCCTTGTGGCATTGGAAGGTTGCGACATCACCCTGCAGCGCCGTGGTAATGGCTACGTGGGCAGCACGGTGGAAGGCCGCTGCCCCAGCACCCGTGAAGGTGCCACGTACACCACGAGCGAAGTGACGCTCCACCCCGATCGCATGGTGAGCTGGGACCGCGGTTGGGACGCGAAGGGCAAGCAGGTGTGGGGTGCGGTGAAGGGCGGCTACGTCTTCATCAAGCGCCCACGCTAGACATCGCGGAAACGCAGTACGAGCACACCACCGGTGGCCGTTCGCGTGGCGTTGGTGAGGCAGTTACGGAACGTGGCGTTGAAAACAGCCTTCGCGATCACGTAATGCCCAAGGGCATCGTTGCCGCTGGTCATCTCGGTGATGTTGAACGCACTGCCCGCCTGCGCATCGCATACGGTGCTCCAGATCACCCCGGAGGCATCGGTGTATTCGAGCTG
>CAYZBO010000008.1:0-2702 GCA_964476665.1 uncultured Chryseobacterium sp.
GCCACCGCTCACTTCCCCTCCCCGTACCCGAACAGCTCGGCCTTGCTCACCTTGCGCACGGGGCCCAGGCGCTCCAAAGCCTTCATGTCCATGGCGCTCTCCTTGCCGATGACGATGAAGGTGTAGGGGCGGCCCTTCACCTCCCGCTCGAAGAAGGCCTTCATGGCGGCCATGTCGATGCCGGGGATGCGCTCGTAGTTGGTGCGCCGCACATCGAAGTCGAGGCCCCGGCGGCGGGCGGCATCCCAGTTCCAGTAGATGTTCTCCTTGGTGATGCGGGTGCTGGCGATGACCTTCAGCGCGCTGGTCTTCGCCCCCTCGAACTGTTCGGCGGCCTCGGGCATGTCGTTCATCAGCTTCAGCATGGCGTCCACGGCATCGTTGAGCTTGTCGGCCTGGGTGCCGATGAAAGCGCGCACGTAATGGGCCTCATCGCGGTTGGTGGGCACGGTGTAGGTGGCGCTGGCACCGTAGGCCAGGGCCTTGGCCTCGCGGATCTCCTGGAACACGATGCTGCTGAGGCCGCTGCCGAAGTACTCGTTGAACAGGCTGGCGTACGGCATCTTCTCCAGATCGAAACCGCCGGCCTTGCCCACCATCATCAGCTCGGTCTGCACCATGTCGTGGTCCACGAAGAGCACGCTGTTGCCGGTGACCTCCACCTCGGGATAGGGGCGCGGTGCAGGCACGGGCTTGCGCTTGGCGGGTACCTTGTGGGCCAGATCGAGCAGCACGCCCACCTCCTTGGGACTGCGCTGGCCGTAGTAGAACACGGTGTGCTCGTAGCCCATGAGCCCGCGCACCTGTTCGAGCAACTGCGCACTGGTGAGGGCGCTGAGCTGGGCATCGCTGAGCACATCGTTGAAGGGGGAGCGTGCACCGTAGCGGGCCATGCTGTAGAGCCCGCCCTGAAGGATGGCACCCTTGTCCTGCATGGCATCCTGACGGGCCTTGCGGAGATCGGCCACCAGGTTGGCGAGCGCGGCATCGTTGGGTTGCGCATCGGCCAGCAGTGCTTCCATCAGCGCGATGCCTTCGGGCAGGCTCTTCTCCAGGCCGCTGAGGGTGACGTAGCAGCGGTCGTCGGTGGTGGTGGCAGAGAGGTTGAGGCCCAGACGGAAGAGCTTCTTCTTCAGTTCCTCGGGGCTGAGGGTGCTGGTACCGAGGTACTGCAACAGGTCGATGGCCACGGGCAGGGTAAGGTCGTGGCGGCTGCCCATCTCCACGATGTAGCGCAGGCTGAAGAGCTCGTTGGTGGGGTTCTTCACCACGGCCAGGGGCACGCCGCTCTTGAGGCTGCTGCGCTGGATGGCGGTGCTGTAGTCGATGAACTCGGGCGCCATGGTGGCGGTGGGCAGGCGCTCCCATTCGCTGCGGAAGGTGCTCATGCCCCCGCGCTTGATGTCGATGGCGGTGATGCTCGGCTTCTCCACCTTGTGTACGCCGGTCTTCTCGCCCTGGCGCTTGTAGATGGTGACGTGGCCATCGTTCAGCACGCGCTTGGCGAAGTCCATCACCTGCTGCTTGGTGATGCGGGCCATGCGGTCGTAGAGGTCCACTTCGGCCTTCCAGTCCTTGCGCAGGATGAAGGCATCGGTCATGGCGGCGGCACTGCGGCTGTTGTTCTCACCCCAGCTGCGCATGCGACGCATCCGCAGGTCGTTCACCACGGCCTCGATGAGCCAGTCGTCGAAGGCGCCGGTCCGCAGGGCTTCCACCTGTTGCAGCAGCAGGTCGCGCACTTCCTCCAGGGTCTGTCCTGCCTTGGGTTCGCCGCTGATCTCCAACTGGCTGTGATCGGCCATCACGTTGGCATAGGCGCTGGCGTTGAGCACGCGTTGGCTCTGCACAAGGCCCAGGTCGATCAGGCCCGCGCGGCCGTTGTATAGAATGCCGCGCACGAGCTCCACGAGCAGGGCATCCTCGCTGCCCACGCCATCCAGGCGCCATGCGATGTCCACCCATTCCGCTTCGGGACCGGCCACCTCGTCCACCACGGGCGCGGTGATGGGCGTGGCCGTGGGCACAGCGAAGGACGGCACGCTGCGCGGCTTCCAGGCACCGAAGTAGCGGTCGGCCATGGCGATGGTGCGGTCGAAGTCGATGTCGCCGGCCATGATCACCGCCATGTTGTTGGGCACGTAGTAGGCATCGAAGAAGGCGTGGATCTTCTCCATGCTCGGGTTCTTCAGGTGCTCGCCGGTGCCGATGGTGGTCTGCGTGCCGTAGGGGTGGTGCGGGAAGAGCAGCTCGTTCATGCGCTTGTAGGCGCGGCGTCCGTCGTTGTCCTGCGTGCGGTTGAACTCCTCGTACACGGTCTCCAGCTCGGTGTGGAAGAGGCGCAGCACACATTCCCGCATGCGTTCGCTCTCGATGGCCATCCAGCGTTCCAGCTCATCGCTGGGGATGTCGTTGATGTAGACGGTGCGTTCGTTGCTGGTGTAGGCGTTGGTGCCGCGCGCCCCCAGGCTCGTGATCATCTTGTCGTACTCGTTGGGGATGGTGTGCGCGGCGGCGAGGGTGGACAGGCTGTCGATGCGGCGGTAGAGGCGGTCGCGCTCGGCGGGGTCGGTGGTGGTGCGACGCTGCTCGTAGGTATCGCTGATCTGCTTCAGCAGGGCGCGTTCGGCCTCCCAGTTGGTGGTGCCGATGCGGCTGGTGCCCTTGAAGAGCATGTGCTCCAGGTAGTGGGCCAGGCCGGT
>CAYZBO010000008.1:2802-40128 GCA_964476665.1 uncultured Chryseobacterium sp.
TCCCGGTAGAAGGCTTGAAGATCAGGGTCTCCGACCTCTTCGGTGAGGACCTTGAAGCGTTCGCAGCTGCGGGCTTCGATCATGGCGCTGAAAAGCAGGCGGTCCACCAGGCGCTCGTCGCGCGACCCATCCTTGCGAACGAACTGCATCAGCTCGTTCACGTAGTTGTCCCTGCGCTCGGGCCCGAGCTTCCAGCCGCGTGCATGGATGCGTTCCACCACCTGTCGGAAGTGCTCCAGCTCTTCCTGGGCAATGCGTGTCAGCTCGTTCACCAGGTCGCTCAGCTCGGGGTGCCGCACGATCATGCTGATGGCGTTGGAGGCAGCCTTCTGCTCGCACCAAGCGTGGTCGGTGAGCAGTTCGGGCAGGTCCTGGCGCACCAGTTGCGCCCAGCGGGGATCGGTGGGGAGTTGCAGACCGAGCATGGGTGCAAAGGTCATCATCTGGCAACGAATGAACACTGGACCGGAACCTGAACCCGTTGTTGAACGAACGTGATGAACATCAGTCGAACGGCGGATCAACGTGGCCTGCGGCCAACCAGCCAGCGGCTGTTCCACAACGCATGCTATTAAAGCTTTTCCTACGATACAAGTACACTAAAGAGATGCTTACCTTGCAGTACTCTATACATTTTCAACTCATGATGCGCACCTTCATCGGGCTCTGCTGTTTGCTTTTCAGCCTGGGCGCCCACGCTCAGACCGAACTGTTCGAAGTAGTGGACCAGATCCATCCTGAAGTCCATTTCAATTCGGTATCCGTCCTCGATAGCTCGATAGCAGTACATGTACGTTCAGACCCTGGAAATACAGCCCACTATCCGAAGCGCCTACTTTTTTATTCTCTTTCTGGAGAGCCTATCAGTTCGATCGATCTCAATTTTATCAATATTATTCAAAAACAACATCCATCTCCCTCACGAGACGGTGGCCTTTGGTTAGGTGGAGCACTGGATGGTTGTGATGTACTAGTTGGCGGCCGCATCATCCGCTTTGATCGGGCTGGAAGTATTACTCTTGACCGGACCTACAGCGAAGAAGAACTCGAACCTACCATAAGAAGAATATACTCTGTAGCTAAAAATACAACTACAAATCTTGCATTTGGTGGAAACGGTGTTGCCATCGCAGACACACTTGGCAATATAATCGACTATTGGACAATAAATGGAATGAGCTTTCAGCACAATTTTCAATGGTATAATGATAGCACCTTATTGAATTGCACGTATTCCGGCATTCATATGATCAGCATTGACGGCACTCCTTTACTCAGCAGAACATTGAGTACACCAATTGCCGATGTTCATGTCAGTGCGACCGATGTATGGGTCCTGGGCAATAACACCCTCTTCCACCTCGGGCCTGATCTTGCCACGGTCGATTCATTTCCTTACTCCATCCAGCCTGAGCCGAGGCGTTTTGTGGATGGTGGCTCCTCAACGCTTATCCAGCTGAACAACTCCCTATATCAATTCAGCGAAGCAGAAGGGCTCATACCTTTCATATCACCTGCCCTTGTGGAAGGACAACTAGTTCAAGCGTACACTATCAAAGATTCGACAATTTTCGCTGTCGGAGACCAATCGATAGAGCCCTACTCGAGTGGTTTCTTAAAAAGTTATGACCTAAGCGGAGAAGGCAGCGATCACGATCTTGATATTTCAGTTGATGGTGTAACAGTGGACAGCCTCTGGATGTACTACGACGCGCAATCACAATGGGCATATCAAAACGGAAACCTTACCGTGATGATCACCAACACGGGTACCGAACCGATCAATGAACTAATGCTAGCTTACAGACAAGGCCTACCCCCCATAACGTGTGGTCGCGCCACAACTTACTTGGAGATCACCGATGCCGACCTCCTCCCCGGCAGCAGTGCGCTCTATACCATGTACGATGTAATGCTTTGGCTCGGCCAGTTAGGTCCTAATGAGGTCATTGACCACGAAGTATGCGTCGCTGCATTACCTCAGGATGGCTGGATGGATCGAGAAATAGCCAACAATACCGCATGCACACCGATCCAGATGCAAGTCGACATCCAAGTTGAAGTGCCATCGCTAGCTCGAACCCCCAAGGTCTCCTCTTCGATCGTAGCTGACCACATCAATGTTGTATTGTACGACCCGGAACGCACGTTCGTAAGCATTTACAACACCACAGGTGTGTTGGTCTACGAACAAATGCTCGAAGGTGCAAGGGAACATGTGATCCCATCAAGTGAATGGAACAGTGGTTGCTATGTCCTTGCCTTCAGGTCCGGGAGGAACGTCCAACACCAAAGAATAGTGAAAGAGTAAGCCCATTAAATGAACAGGAGCTCGGTCTTCGATAGGTCACCGATGCTCTTGAAAGTTGCTCTTACGCTGCACTATACGCCCGCAGCATCCACAGGTCCTTCTCCATCGCCGTTACATTATCGCCGATGAGGGTGGAGGTGGCCTCGTCACCAGCCTTATCGGCCAGTTCCAGCACGCGGCGCTGCTGGGCGATGAGCACGGACATGTCACCCATCACACAGGCCACGGTCTCCTTGGCTCCGGTGAGGTCGTTCTGCTCCTTCACCTTGCTGGCCTTCAAATAAGCGGAATAGGTGTGCAAGGGCCGCCCCTCCAAGGTAAGGATGCGTTCGGCGAGACTGTCGATGACCACCTGCGCCTTGGTGTAGAGCTCCTCGAACTTCGCGTGCAGCTCGAAGAACGCCGGACCGGTGATGTTCCAGTGACAACCGCGCAGGTTTTGGTAATGGACCTGATAGGCGGCCAACGTGGTGTTCAGTTCGCTCACCAAGGCCTTGCTCATCTTGCTGTCGAGCCCAACGCTGTTGGTGCCCTTGGTCGTGCTTCTCTTGTTTGCCATGTGCCAAAGGTAAGATGCTCCAAGGGGGCTTACCGGTGATGCACATCACGCAGGGCGATAGTCCATCACAATAACTTTGGCGCACTCAATAGCTCGGGTATGACCCTCCAACAACTGCACTACCTGGTGGCCCTGGACGACCACCGCCATTTCGGCAAGGCAGCGGCGGCCTGTGGTGTGGCGCAACCCACGCTCACAGTGCAGGTGCGCAAGCTGGAGGAGGACCTGGAGGTGGAGCTGTTCGATCGCCGGGAACTGCCGGTGGCCCCCACGGCTGCGGGTGCAACGCTCATCGCCCAAGCGCGGCGTGTGCTGCGCGAAGCGGCTCAGTTGCAGTCCATGGTGGACGAACTGCAGACGGGGCTCAGCGGCACGTTCCGCATCGGGATCATCCCCACCCTGGCCCCCTATCTCCTACCCTTGTTCCTTCCGGCCTTTGCGGACCGCTACCCGGGCATCCGGTTGGTGATCGATGAGCGGAAGACGAGCCGCATCCTCAAGAGCTTGAAGCGCGGCGAGCTGGACCTGGGGATCCTGGTAACACCCGTGGATCCTGCCCAGTTCGAGGAGGTGGCCCTGTTCCAGGAGCGCTTCCTGGCCTACCTGCACCCGGGGCATGCGCTGTGGGAGCGCAAGCAGCTCGTACGCGATGACCTGCGGGACCGCTCGTTGTGGGTGCTGAGCGAGGGGCACTGTTTCCGCGAACAGACCCTGAGCTTCTGCGACCGGCCGAGCGCTGCCGGGCACCAGAACGTGCTGTACGAAAGCGGCAGCATTGAGACGCTGAAGCACCTGGTGCGCAAAGGCAGCGGCATGACCCTGGTACCTGAGCTGAGCGTAACGGCCGATGACCCGTATGTGCGGCGGTTCAAGGCGCCGGAGCCGGTGCGGCAGGTAAGCCTGGTGGTGCGCCGTCCGTTCGCCCGGCGCCGCGTGCTGGAGGCGTTGGCGACCAGCATCCGACAGACCGTTCCGAGCACTGGAACGAAGCGGGTGGAAGTGCTTCCCTTGGCCTGATCAGTCCTCGCTGCCGTCGTCACCTCCGGGCTGCATGTTGTTGAGCCACTCGTCCGGATCGGTCTCGAACTCAGTGGGCTCCACCACAGGTGGCAGTCCTGTGTCGAAGAAGCCGGCGGCCGGAACGCGTCCGAGCTCGACCGTCTCCACCGTCAGTTCCAGCCGGCCGTCAGGATGTCCGCGGCGGACGATGTGCTTGGGCAGCATCAGCCCTGCGAAGGCTGTGTGATCGGCGAAGGTGGTGACGACCCGCAAATTGCGGCCCGCCATGAACTTCTCCTCCACACGCTGCAGCAACAGGCCGCTCTCCACGTCGAAGTAATCGGCAACGGTGGTGCCGTGCTGGGTCATGAGCAACACCTTATAGGCGGGACGCTCACCCACCGTGGTCCGTCCCGCCAGCACCATGCGGTCCAGGCGACCGTCGAGGTCGGCCTCGGGCACCGGGTGGGCGAAGAACACGAGGTCCAGGAGGTCCACATCGGTGAGCTCCTCCTGCCCGTTCGGCCCGCGGCGTCCGGCGCGCTCCCCATCGTATACCAATTCCTCCGAGGGGATGTCGTTCACCACCGACTCTGCGCGGTACAGCCGACCGGGGGCGAACCATTCCGTGTGGCGGAGGGGTTGTCCCCTGAGGGTGCCAATGGCGGTCCTGCGCGCATGGGCCGCCTTGGCGATCGCTTCGCGGCCGCCCACAGCGGTGATGTATGCGGCGATGACATCCTCTGCCTTGCGATCGGTGACCGGGGTGATGGGCTCCTCCCAGAGCTCACCGTCCTCGTTCAGGCGCATGATCGGCCGGGCACGGTCCAGGCTGATCTCGGCGAGCCCCTCTTCAAAGTGTTCGAGGTCGCCCACCACCAGGATGACGGCCTTGTCCGGGTGGAGGAAGACCTGTGAAGCGGCCTGCACATCCTCCACGGTCACGGCTTCCAAGCGCTGGAGGTAGGTGGCATAGTGGTCGTCCTCCAAGCCATTGAGGTAGGTATTGAGGGCAAAGCGCGCCACGGTGCGCGGGTCCTCCAGGCTGCGACCGAAGCTGCCTGCCATGAAGCGCTTGGCCAATTCCAGTTCCTCGCGGGTCACCGGTTCGCGCGCCATCCGCTTGAGCTCCTGGATGATCTCCTGCACCGCACTGTCCGTCACGGCGGTCCGCACGCTCACGCTGGCATGGAAATGCCCGTTGAAGCGATCGGCATCGAGCGAAGCATAGGCCCCATAGGTCCACCCCTTGTCCTCGCGCAGGTTCTGCATGAGACGCGCGTTGAAGACACCACCACCGAGGATGGTGTTCATGACCTGAGCGGGCAGGGCACGGATGTCACGTGGCTGCAGATCCAGCGGGAAGCTGACACGGATGACGGACTGTGCGGCCCCGGGCCTGTCGACCACGAAGACCCTGCGCGTGCCGGAGGGGACGGCCACCTTGGGCATCAGGCGCACCCGTCCGAGACCTTCCATGTCCTCGCTGCCGTCCTCGTTCTTGATGGTGGCGGGACGCTGGGGCTTCCAGTCGGCGAAGTGATCGGTGGCCAGCCGCTTCGCCTCTTTCTCGGTGATATCACCAACGAAGACGAGATAGGCCTTTTCGGGCCGGAAGAACAGCTGGTAGTAGCCCTTCATCTGTTTCACGGCCACATTGTCCAGGGTGCGCTCGGTGGTCACTTCGCCGTAGGGATGTGCGCGGCCGAAGGTGACGGCCCGGCTGACCACCTCCGCGATACCATCGGGGTCCTCACGCCGCTGCTGAAGGCCGGAGCGGGTCCGGGTCATCACCTTGGCGAACTCGCGCTCAGGGAAGGACGGTGCGGTGGTGATGTCCTTTACCAGCGGAAGCAGGGCTCCCAGGTTCTTCTTCAGGCAACTGGCGTAAACACCATCATTGGTGGTGGCCAGTGTGGCACCCAACTGGTCCACCTGTTCATCGATCTGTGCCTTGGAGAGCCGCTCTGTCCCAGCCGCGAGGAGTTCCCCCACCATGTCGACCATGCCGGCCTTGTCGCCTTGGACGATGGGCGGGATATCGAAGCGCACCTGCACACTGACCATGGGCAGTTTGTGGTTCTCCACAACGATCACGCGCATGCCGTTCTTCAGGGTGAAGGTGACGTGTTCACCGAGCTGAACGGTTGGTGCTGGCCCGGGTGCGGGCGGTCTGCTGCGGTCGATCTGTGCGGTCATGAAAAGGGGTAGGAACAGGCTGAAGCCGATCAGCGGACCCTTGCGGAGGGAACGGTGCATGGTGCTGCTCATGGCTGTGGTTTCTGTGAGATCGGCAGGTAGTGCAGGACCACGCGCCGTTCGGGTGTGAAATAGGTCTCGGCCGCTTGCTGCAGGTCATCGGGTGTGAGCGCGAGATAGCGCTCAAGCTCACGGTTCACCTGGTCGGTGCCACCCAGGAGGGTGTACGCCGTGGCCAGGTTGTTCGCCACCCCGGCCACGCGGCTGTTGTCGGCCACGTACTCGGTCTCCAGCTGGGCCTTCAGTTTCTCGAACTCCATCTTGGGAACGCCTTCGCGCAGGATGCGGCCGATCTCCGCGTCCATGGAGCGCTCCAGTTCACGCGGGTCAACACCGGCGTTCGCGATGGCGAAGTGGATGGCCAGACCAGGATGTTCGAACGGCAGGCTGAAGGCACCCACGTAGACGGCCTTCTGCTGTTCCTCCTTCAGGGCCATGTTGAGGCGCGAGGAGTTGCCATTGGACAGCAGGCGGTTCAGGAGGTCCACTGCATAGAACTCCTTGGTGCCGATGGCGGGGATCCGGTAGGCGGTGACCACGGCCGGCAGCTGGATGCGATCGTAGATGACATCGCGCACCTCCCCTTTCAGGGGCGGCTCCTTGATGAACGGATGCTCAACGTCGGCGCCCCGGGGGATCTCCGCGAAATAGCGGCCCACGAGCTCACGGGTGCGGGCCTGGTCGATGTCGCCAGCCACCACGAGCACGGCATTGTTCGGCACGTAGTACTTCTTGTAGAAGGCCTTGTAGTCCGATTCCGACGCCGCATTGAGGTCCTCCATGAAGCCGATGGTGGGCCACTGGTACGGGTGAACGGAATAGGCGCGCTTGAGCACCTCGATGAGAATGCTTCCGTAGGGTTGGTTCTCATAACGCTGGCGGCGCTCCTCCTTCACCACTTCACGCTGGGTGTCGACCCCCTTCTGGTCGACCTTGGCGTGCAGCATGCGCTCGCTCTCCAGCCACAGGCCCAGCTCCAGTTGTTCGCTCGGGAGCACTTCGTAGTAGTAGGTCCTGTCGCCGGTGGTATTGGCGTTGAGCACGCCACCTGCGCGCTCCACGTGGCGGCTGAACTCCCCGCGGTCGATGTTGGCCGATCCCTCGAACAGGAGATGCTCGAAGAAGTGGGCGAAGCCGCGGCGGTCGGCATCCTCGTTCTTGCTGCCCACGTGGTACATCACACCGATGGCGACGATGGGTGTGCTGTGATCCTCGTGCAGGATCACGTGCAGTCCGTTGTCCAGGTCGAACTCGGTGTAGGCGATGGCGCGCGTCTGCGCGACCGTTGGTGTGGCGAGCATCATTGCCAGTGGGATGGTCAGTAATTTCCTCATGCCATGCATGCTGTGGCGGTACTCCCCCAGGATCGGGGAGCGCTAAAGTAGCAGGTGGGCGCCTGTCGCAAAAGACGGGCCATGCCATAAAGCCACACCTTTGGGCCATGGTACGGGAGAATGTATCGATCGCCAACGCCTGGTCCGCAGCGTTCAACGCCCACGACCTTGACGCCCTGCTGGCCCTGTACGCCAGCGATGCCGTGCATTTCAGCCCGAAGCTGCTGATGCGCCATCCGGAGACCAAGGGTCTTGTGCGGGGACAGGCGGCGCTTCGGGCCTGGTGGCAGGATGCGTTCGAGCGCCTGCCCGACCTGCGTTATACGACCACCAGTATCACGGCCAACAAAGAGCGTGTGTTCATGGAGTACATACGCCAGGTGGGCGACGAACCCGACCTGCGCGTGGCCGAAGTGCTCGAGATATCCAACGGCCTGATCACGGCCAGTCGCGTCTACCACGGATGAGCCGAGGCTTCGTCAAGGAGGACGACCAGGAGGAGGCGCCCTTCGTGCCACCCCGCGCCCCCCTGCCCGAAGGCGTGGCCAACTACGTGACAGCCCGCGGCCTGGAACGCCTGTTGGAGGAACGACGCCACCTTGAGGAACAACGTGCAACAGCCACAGGCAGCGATCAGGAACGGAGGCGCGCACAGGCTGAATTGGATGGCCGCCTTGCCCTGCTGAACGAACGCATCCACAGCGCACGCTTGGTGGAACCCGCAGGCGATGCCAGGATGGTGCGCTTCGGCACGCGCATCACCTTCGCCCATCAGGCAGGCCGGCTGAAGGGTCGTACGTTCACCTTCACCATCACCGGTGTGGACGAAGCGGACGTGAAGGAAGGCACCATCGCGTTCACCTCGCCGTTGGCCCGCGCGCTGATGGGAAAGCGCAGGGGTCAGGTGGCCGAACTGATGCTGGGCACTGAACAGCAACGCCTGAAGATCACCGCCATTGATCCTGGCTAGCCATGCCCCACCCTTACTTTGCGGCCATGCATCAGCACACCTTCACCCTGCGCGGCGAGCATGTGGAACTGAACCAGTTGCTCAAGCTCGTGGGCATCTGCATGAGCGGCGGTGAAGGCAAGCAACTGGTGGCGGAAGGGGGCGTGACGGTCGACGGACTGCAGGAGCTGCGCAAGACCTGCAAGGTGCGCGCTGGGCAGGTGGTGCGGTGGGAGGATCACGAGATCGCCGTGGAGGCCGGCTGACCAGCCTCCGGAGAACGCAGGAACGCACGCCGATAGCGTGCATCCAGCACCAGCACCACGGTACACAGCACCAGGATGGCGAGCGCTCCGGCAAGCCCGGCAACACTTCCTACGAGCGGATGACCGCCCTTGGCGAAGAGCAGTGAGGCTCCCGCGCTGCCATTGATGATGCCGTGCAGCAAGGCCGATGACCAGACGCTGCCACTGCGGGTGCGCGTCCAGTCGAACAACACCGACATGGAGAGGCAGAGCAGCACCATCAGACCGATGCCAGCGAAAGGATGCCCGGGATAGTTGTGGCCTACGGCGATCAACGGAGCATGCCAAAGACCCCAGACCACACCGGTGAAGACCACCCGTTGCAGGCCGGTCCAGTGGCGGATATGACGCCACAGATAGCCCCGCCAGCCCAGCTCCTCACCAAGCATGAACGGCAGGTTGAACGACACGGCACCGACCACTGAAGCCAGCAGTACCATGACCAGGATGAGCATCGGCGGAAAACGCTCCAACAAGGCCAGCTGGCGGTCGAGACCGGCGGCGGGAAGGGTATCACCGGCCAGCTCGCGCACGTTGGAGATCATGGCTTCGCTGCTCATGCGCACCGTGCCGAAGGTTGCGAAGCCGGCACCATCGCCCAGCACCTCCTGAACGACCAGCACGGTGGGCAGGATCAACATGCCGAGCAATGCGGTCAGCACAACAATGGACCACCGCGTGTCAGGCAAGCGCAAGCCCAGCTCGGCAAAAGGCGCACGATCCACCCAGCGTTGCAACACAATGGCCGCCAGGGCAGGACCCAGCATGGCGATGCCCGCAACGACCATGTAGGAAAGACCATTGTCGGGCCCCACACCGAGCGCAATGCCGATACCGGACACCGACCAGGAGAATCCGTAGGCCAGGGTCAGATAGCGCAGGACGTGGTCGTTCGGTCTCATACTGGGAACGTGATCGTTCACTTGGTGGGGTACATCACCCGCACCTGTCCGAGGCTCAGCTTGTCATTCCCTTCCAGCGGTCGGGTCAGGCGCAACACACCGGCCTGCACGGGCGAAGCGTTCTTATCACCGGTGATGAAGAGCGCGCTGGGGCAGCGTTCCACATGGATGCGCGGTGCGCTCACCCGGGTGGCGATGTGGAAGCTGGCATCCCACCAACCGATGTCGTGCAGGTTCACCTGGCCGCCCATGTAGCGGATCACCGGTGCGGTCTGTTTGCCGTTCCAATAGATGTTCTGCAGAGCGACCACCGCTTTGTTCGGCATGTTCACGTATATCGAGGCGCTGCGCGTGCTGTGTTCCACATGCAGGTTGCTGCAGTGGAAGGACTTCACCACCGGGTTGTTGGCGGTGCGCTCCTCATCGCCGTCCATGCGCGCACTGAGGAACACATCGAACTGCGGTGCGGCGCCTTCGCTGATGCAGTCCTGCATGCGGACCCCGCCACTGTTCAGCACGCTGAAGGCGGCCGTGGTGGTGGCCGCACAATACACACGGCACTGCTCCAGCACGCTGCTGTTGCTCTGGCTGTTGGTGGCCGTGGCACCGGGCCAGTCGCCCTGGCGCAGCACGATGCCCTTGTCGCGCGGGTTAGTGACGAGCACGTTCTGGATGCGCGCCATCAGGCAGAAGCGCAGATCTATGGCAGCTTCGCTCTGACCGTTGAGACGCAGGTCGTGCAGGTGACTGTTCAAGGTGGCCTTCAGGTCGATCGCCTTCCGCCCTCCTTCAATGGCGGCGAAATCGCGGATGATGTAGCGGGACGCCGTGTGCCTGAGCGCGGCCTGCTGATCGGCCACGCGTGTGGTGAACCCGCCGGAGGAGGGGCCAAGCACAAGCTTCGCCCCGCAACCGTCCACGATGAGCATCTGGCGGGCCGGCAACACGATGTCCTGCTCGCAACGGTAGGTAACGGCTGCGCAGAACCGCACCACCGTGGCATCCTCAGGCAGCTTCGCGAAGAAGCCTGCCACATCGTTCACTGGCACGTCGTATTCACGCGCCATGGCGGCGGTGTTCGTCATGACAAGGACCAGGAGCAGGAGGCGTTGATGGAGCATGGCGATGAACAAAGATCGGTTCGCCGAATGTTACCTCCATGTCAAGCGCCGCGATAACACACCAGACCTTTGCACCATGCAACATGCACCGCCGTTGGTATTGATCCATGGATTCCCCTTGGACGCGGGGATGTGGGCCCCCCAGGTGTCGGGTCTATCCGGTTTGACGGACGTGATCGCCGAGGACCTGCGCGGCTTTGGATCCGACATGCGCGAGTTGCCGGCGATCATGCCGATGCGCTCGCATGCGGCGGATATCAAGGAGATGCTGGATGCCCGCGGGATCGAGCGCGCAGTGCTCTGTGGCCTGAGCATGGGAGGATACATTGCCATGGCCTTCGCCGAGCGCTGGCCGGAGCGGCTCGCCGGGATCATCCTGTGCAATACACGCGGCAATGCCGATGACGAGGATGGTGTGGCCGCACGCCACGCCATGGCCCAGAACGCCCGCGAGAAGGGCATGGAGGTGATCGCGCGCGGCATGCTGCCCAACCTCTTGAGCGAGGCCACTCGCAACGAACGACCCGCCGTGGCCGAGCTGGTCACCCGCATCATTGCACGCCAGAAGCCTGAGACCGTGGCGGCCACTGCGCTCGGCATGGCACAACGCCCGGACCGCCTTCCGGTGCTGCAGCGCTTGAAGGTGCCTGCGCTGATCATCACCGGTGCACACGACACCCTGATGCCCCTGCCCACCAGCCAGGTGATGGCCGATGCCATGCCCGCATCGCGCCTGGTCGTCCTGCCTGGGGCCGGTCACCTTACCAACCTCGAAGTGCCGGAACTCTTCAACCGGAGCGTGCAACTCTTCCTGGAGGAGCACTTCAAGGACCGTTCGTATTGACGATCATTAACACCTGCGGGCCGACCACGATCAAACCGTTGGCACGGTCCGTGCATCCAAGGGTGAACAATACGGAACCAAAATGAAGAAGCAGATCCTCCTGATCACCCTGCTGGCCGCAGTGGGCATCGCTCCCCTGCAGGCGCAGTCGACCCGGAAAGACCGCGACCCGGCCGCCATGGAGGCCCGCGCCCTGGATCGTGCCGATGAGCGCACCGAGCAACTGGTACGCGAGTTGGGCCTCGACGAGGAACAAGCCCGGAAGCTCGGGATGCTCAACAGTGACTTTGCCAAGGGCATGTCCGACCTGCGCACCTCCGGTCTTGCGGACGAGGAGCGGAAGGAGAGGGCCAAGGCACTGCGGCAGCAACGGGAGACCGACATGAAGAACATGCTCACGGAGGCGCAGTACGCCAGGCTGTTGGAGATCCGCAAGGCCAGGCGCGCCGCACACCAGGAGCGTAAAGGGCAGCACCCCGGCAAGGGCGGCCATCGCGGTGGCGCCCTGGAGAAGCACCGCACCGAATAGGCATCGCCACCCACCACATTTGAAGCGCACGCCATACCGGGGTGCGCTTCGTGCTTGCAGTTATCTTGGCCGGGCATGGTCTTCCTGCTCGCCCTCGCCGCCCTGATCGTGTTCCAATTGCGGCGTGACATCCGCATCACCGACCGCCTCGCTCCCACTGGTCTGTGGCGTTCTCCGATCAAACGAGCGGGCGCCGTATTCCTGCTGCTTGCCATCGCGCCGGTGCTCTTCGTTCAGTACAGTCCCTTCGCGGGATCCCTGCGGCTGCCGGCCGACCAGGCGCTCTATGTGCACCTGGTCCTCTCCTTCCTGATCTCCTACACCTGGTACCGTTACCTCACCTGGCTCGACTCCTTCGAGCGCGAGCCCCTGCTGTGGGAGGCCATCGTGTTCGTGCTCAGCTGTGGCAGCACCTTCCTCACCTTTCCGCTGAGCGCGTACCTCATTCCGAAGCTGGGACTCGCACTGGGCAACGGGTTGCTGGGCGACTGGTGGTTCGCGTTCATCGGGGTGGGTCTCATCGAGGAGAGCGTGAAGGTGTTGCCGCTGCTGCTCCTGCTGCTCTTCACCAAGCAGGCCGACGAGCCGTTCGATGTGCTGCTCTATGCCAGCATCAGCGCGCTGGGATTCGCCTTTGTGGAGAACACGCTCTACCTGGCCGACAGTGCGCTCAACGCCATTGGGGGCCGGGTGCTTTATGCGAGCGTTGCGCACATGGTGTTCTCGTCGATCATCGCCTATTGCATCGTGCTGGCGCGTCGGTCCGGGATGCCTTGGGTGCTGGGCATGCTGGGCGGGTTGCTGCTGGCAGCCGCTGCGCACGGCTTCTATGACCTTTGGTTGTTCGGGTCCGGCCGCCCCGCCGTTCTCACGCTCCTGTTCTTTCTGGGGAACATCCACTTGTGGGTGATCATGAAGAACAACCTCATCAATCTATCGCCTCATTACCAGCAGCGCATGCGTCCACAGAGCGTGATGTTCCGGTACCGCATGATCAACGCCCTGGTGGCCATCTTCCTGTTCACCTACGTACTGAAATTCCTGCTGGAAGGTCGCCCGGAGGCTGATTCGCTGCTGCGCGGACAGGGCAGCACCATGGGCGCCATGCTCCTGTTCCTGTCGATCAGCTTCAGCAGTTTCCGGTTCGTACCGGGATATGTGGCGCCACTGGTACCCGATGGACGACTGTGGCGGCTGCTCATGCCTCGCGTGGACTGGGGTGAGGACCTCAGCGGCAGGCACTTGCTCCTGCGCATACCGGAACAACGCAGCAGGCAGCCGCATTACATGACACTGCACCGTGCGCTGCCCCTGCGCGGAGAACTGGTCCAACGCATGCAACTCAACAGTGACAGCAACTGGTACCTCTTTCTGCCCGACCGCCCGATACCCTTCACGGACCGGCACAACGAGGCACTGCTCATCCGACCTGAGCGTGCCAACGATGGCATCCCTGAGGACCGTTACATCCTGGTCTCCGTGCTGCTGTTCAAAGCCGCACCCGACCTGCTGAAAGGAAGCCTGAACGAACGCGACCTGGAGTTGGTGGGCGTGGTGCATGGCCGGCTGCTTGCAACGCTCCCTACCGCCAGCTGAGGAGTGTCATGCCCGCGTGGGCGGTGCCCGCTACATTTGGCCGGCCACCCCGAAAACGAGCATCGATGAGCAACGTATACTACCCGGAGTACCTGCAGCTGGACAAGATCCTTCATGCCCAGGCGCCCGAGAGCGACAAGCACGGCGTTAAGGCGCATGATGAGATGCTCTTCATTATCATCCACCAGGCCTATGAGCTCTGGTTCAAGCAGGTGCTGCACGAGGTGGGGAGTGTGATCGACCTGTTCGCCGACCACCACGTGGACGACAACAATGGGGAGCTCAACGTGGCGGTCCATCGGCTCGAACGGGTGAAGACGATCCTCGGAGTGCTGGTCCACCAAATGGACGTCATGGAGACCATGACACCCTTGGATTTCCTGGATTTCCGCGATCTGCTGCGACCGGCGAGCGGCTTCCAAAGCATGCAGTTCAAGGTGCTCGAGGCGCGGCTGGGGCTGCGGATGGAGAAGCGCTTCGGCAGGCAGTACTACACCAGCCAACTGAAGCCGGAGCACAAGGCGGAGATCGAGGCGCTGGAGTCGATGCCCACCCTGCTGGAGCTGGTGAACGCCTGGTTGGAGCGCATGCCTTTCCTGGAGCGGTCCTACTGGCCACAGGACGGCGGCTCCTTCTTCGACCAGTTGGAGCGCCTGTACACGGAGGGCCTCGTTCAGGGCGAGGAAGGCAATGCCGCACTGTGGAGGAAGATCTTCGTGGATGGTGACACCGAGCGGCGGTTGAGCGCGCAAGCGGCACGAGGCGCGCTCTTCATCATGCTCTATCGCGATGAACCCATACTCCAACAAGCTTTCCGATTCCTACAGGTACTGCTGGACATTGATGAGGGGCTGGCCGCCTGGCGCAACCGCCACATCAACATGGTGCACCGCATGATAGGCCTGAGAGTGGGCACAGGTGGAAGCACGGGCAAGGCCTACCTGAAAGGGGCCATGGACAGTCATTACATCTTCAGCGAGATCGCTGACCTCAGCAGCTTCCTGTTCGAGCGGCGCAAGCTACCGCCCCTGCCTGCCAGTCTCAAGCAGGCCATCGGGTTCGCGGGCCCCAGGTGACCGGGCGCGTTGCAACCGCTTGTGGCGGTCAGGAAATGGAGCGACGCAGGCGATGCCCCAGGAGACCGCCGAGCCCGGCCAAGAGCCCACCGAGAACGGCTGTGATCAGCTTCAACATGCCGACCGAAGCCCCGAAGACCGCTGCGATGCGCGCGGAGAGAATGCCCGCATTGGCGGCGTCCGCCCAGACCGCAAGCCCACCCCAGAGGAGCATGCCGCCAAGCGCGGCACCCACGAAGGCAGGCCATCCACCCGGGCGCAGGACGGCTCCCACCACCAACCCGGCCAGGGCCAGGCTCCAGAACGGCAGTACCAGCCCGAGGAGGCCCCCAAGAGCGGTCACGACAAGGCACGTTGCAAGTATCTTCATGGGGTTCACGGCTGGAGCACGGTGACCTGACCACCCTGCGGTGCATCATCCGCAGCACCGAGGAACAGTACTTTTCTGTAGGTCATGGTGGACCATTCCGGCAGCAGGTCGTCATAGTGCGGATCGCCCGGGTTGCCGCTCACCCCGCCGGGCAGCTGATACCACGCCTGGGGAGGGTCGCTCAACTCCACCACAAAGCGCTGGGACGGACCGTGGTTACCACGTTGTGCATTGACCGCCGTGCCACAACCGTCCACCGGCAGACCTTCACGGCTGAAGGCGGAGATGCGGGCCAGATGCGTGACACGGGCGTTGTTCACCTGGCCCCACGTGCGGGCGCCTGCCTGCGCGCGGCGCTGGACCAACGCTTCGAAACTACGCGTCACCATGGCGCGTACGTCAATCCCCAGCGCTGCTTCCACCTGAGCACGCAAGGTGCTGTCACCAAGGATACGGTTGGTGTTGTACGGTGTCGGCTCTCCGAAAGCGAGCGGCGGCCGCTGCAAGGTCGCCCAGAGATCGGCCCGGAGGCTGTCGTACCATAAGTGGCACACGGCCGCCTCTTCCCCCTGGTACCGTGCATGATGGTCCCAGCGCTGCAACTGGCTGCGCACCGCACGCCCTTCCGGCCCGAGGCGTGTACTGTCCAGCAGGGGCAGCAGAACGGCCAAGGTTTCACGCGCCCGGAGGTCGAGGGCGCTATGCTGGAGCTGCTGCATGTCGGCCACGGTCCAGCGCCGGTCCTCTTCCAACGTGGTATTGATGGTACGGTTGCGGTAGTACTCCAGGTGCGCGTTGTAGAACCAGTAGGGATACCCATCATCCACGCTGTGCTGATTGGCGCTGCTCACGAAGCCGCGCGCCGGGTTCACCTGGGTGGCGGTGTGCTCGAACGGAATGAAACCCTGCCAGGCATGCGCGGGGTCAGCACCGTCGAGGATGAAGCGCCCCTGACCGGGCCACTTGTTGGGGAAGGTGCCTTGGACCCGCATGCTGATGTCGCCTTCCTTGCTGGCGAACACCCAGTTCTGCGCCGGTGCGCTGAAGTAGCGGAGTGCTTCGACATGGTCCGCGTGGCTCTTCACGCGGTTGTTGAGGTAGAGGGCCTTCTGCGTGAGGCTGGGCTCGTGCCCCATCCAGCGCAGGGCGAGCTGGGCGCGGGCCGGCACATCACCGAAGTGTTCGTCGTACATCACCGGGCCGTGGTGGGTGATGCGCACACTGTCCACCACATCGGCGGCATCGCGCACCTGGATACGCTCCACGCGGATCGTTGCCGGACGCCACGCCTCACCATCCCGATAGGCCAGCCTGCGCGCATCCTGCCAGGTGATGTGGTACCAATCGCGCGTATCGCGCGGTGCGTTGGTGACACCGAAGGCGGCGTGTTCGTTATGCCCGATGATCACACCGCAGGCGCCCGGGATCGTGAAACCGAACACGCGGTGCTCCGGTGTGGTGAGCTGCACGGGGAACCAGATCGGCGGGAAGTTGAGACCCAGGTGCGTATCGTTGGCCAGCAAGGCATGTCCGTTGGCCGTGCGGCTGCCATGGACCGCCCAGTTGTTGCTGCCGTTGGTGGGATCGCTGCGGTGCGCATCGCGTTGAAGCACCTCCACAGGATCATATGCCGCTGGTGGCGGCACGGGTTCCGCCGTAAAGTTCCATGAACTGTCCGTGGGTACCGTGGGCACCACACCAGGCGGGCGCACCGGGTATAGCAGGGCGTGCAGGGCCTCACCCAATCGGGCCCGGGCATGGGTATCCTCCACATCGCGGTCCCAGCCGCTCAGGTTCTCCACCATGTACTGTTGCACCAGTGCAGATCGGAGGGGCGACCAGGGTTCCGGCCGGTGGTCTAGCAGCTTGTATTCGAGCGGCAGGTCGGCGTAGCCGAGCGAGGCGATGTATTGGTTCACGCCGTCGGCATAGGCATCCAGAAGTGGCGCCATCACGGTATCGGCCATCAACGCATCATGGCTGGCCTCCGCACCGATGAGCATTCCCTTCCGGCGTTGAGCCCGATCGAAGTCGATGGCCACCGCCCCCACCACTTCGCTCACCCTGCCAGCGGCAGCGCGTGCCACAAAATCCATCTGCCAAAGGCGCTGCGTTGCCATGACGTAACCCTGGGCGCGGTACAGGTCGCTATCGTTCCGTGCGAAGATGTGCGGCACCTGTGCATCATCCCACACCACCCGCACCGGTGCGGAGAGCCCGTGCAGGTGCAACGCACCGGGCATCACGCGGTCCACGGGAGTGGCGTTGGTCCAAAAGCCTTCCTGGGGTGAAAAGAAGCGACCTAGCGGAGGCACGGGATCGTCACCAAAGACATGCCGGTGTTCGAGGACCCAGATAAACGCACCAAGCACGAGCGCAATGAGGAGGGTCGGCAGAAGGCTCGGTCGCTGCATGGTTCAAAGCTCGATGGGACGCCCTTTACGCACGATATCAACGACACGGAACCCCGCACTGGAAAGGCGCTGCTGCAGACCCTCCAATGCATCGTCCACACCATGCACCAACAGCAGGCGCTTCACCGACGGTGCGTGCTGGCAGGAAAGGTAGCGCACCAGTTCTTTGCGGTCGGCGTGCGCGCTGTAGAACTCCATGCGCATGATCCGCGCCCGCACCGGTATCACATCTCCGAAGAGCGACACCTCGGTGGCCCCCTCGAGCAGCCTTGCCCCCAAGGTGCCGGGCGCACAGAATCCCACGGTAAGCACGCCGTTCCGGCCATCGGGCAGGCAGTTGCGCAAATGGTGGCGGACCCTGCCTGCCTCCATCATACCGCTGGCGGCGACGATGATGCAGGGTCCATGTTGGCCATTGAGCTGCTTGCTGCGATCAGGGGAGCGCACGAATTCCACACCGGGAAAGGAGAACAGGTCCGGATCACGTTCCAGTTCGGCACGCACCTCGGGCCGCAGGAGATCGCTGTACTGGCGCGAGATGTCGGTTGCACTGATGGCCAGTGGGCTATCCACGAAGACCGGTATGCGCGGCAAACGACCATCGTTGCTCAGACTGTTCAGGGTATAGAGGATCTCCTGCGTCTTACCGATGCTGAACGCAGGTATGATGAGCTTGCCCTTGTCCTCCACACACACCTGTAGAACATGTCGCAGGAGCTCATCCTCGGCCTCTGCCACCGGTGCATGATCGCGATCACCGTAGGTGCTTTCGCAGATGATGACATCGGCCTGCGGGAATGGCTCTGGCTCTGGTAGCAGGCGCTCCACATAGCGCCCCACATCGCCGGTGAAGCTGAGTCGCAACCGGCGCTCGCCGTCATCGATGAGCAGATGGACGGCGGCGCTGCCAAGGATGTGTCCGGTATCGGTGAAGTGAAGGTCCACACCCGGCACGATCTCGCGGTGCTCACCATATACCAAGGCACTGAACCGCTCCAACGTAGGTGCGACATCGTCCTTGTCGTAGAGCGGTTCATCGAATTCAGGCTCCCGGCCGCGCTTTCGTGCACGTTTGAGCTCGTATTGATGATCGTACTCCTGGATATGCGCACTGTCCGCCAGCATGATCGCGCAGAGGTCGCGCGTGGCCGGTGTGCTCCAAATGGGACCCTGGAAGCCCTCGTTCACCAAGCGGGGCAACAGGCCGCTGTGGTCGATGTGGGCGTGGCTGAGCACCACCACGTCCACCTCGGCCGGATCGAAGCCGAAGCTGCGGTTAGGGTCGCGCCGCTCGTCGCGCACCGCCTCTCCCTGGAACATGCCGCAATCGAGAAGGATGCGGCTGGTGCTGCCATCGGTGCGTGTGAGGATGAGCAGGTGCTTCGATCCGGTGACGGTTCCGGCGGCACCATGGCTGGTGAGTGTGATGGGCATGCGGCAAAGGTGGTCAACAAGCAGCGATCTCCGGGCCGTGTCCAAGTGGCACCAACGCACATCGATGCATGCCCGGTCTTCCTTTCTTTGGACCGTCAAAGCCCACCTGATGACCCTGCGCTACCTGTTGGCCACCGTGCACCTGCTCCTTCTTGGCATCGGCTTCGCGGCGGTGCATGCACGCTGGCGCTCCCTGCGAGGACTGCGCTCCGCCGAGGACCTGAAGCCGGTCATGCAGGCCGACAATTGGTACGGTGTTGCTGCGCTGGGATGGGTGGCCACCGGGCTCTGGCGCGCGTTCGGCGGGCTGGAGAAAGGCACGGAACACTACCTGGAAAGCCCTTGGTTCATGGGCAAGAGGGCTGTTTTCGGCCTGGTGTTCCTGCTTGAGCTGCTTCCCATGATCACGTTGGTGCAGTGGCGGCTGGCCCGCCGCAAGGGGAGCATGCCGGATGTGGGGCGCGCACCATTGCTCGCCCACCTCACCCTGCTGCAACTACCCCTGTTGTTGCTGATGGCGGCGATGGCCACGGCACTGGCCCGTGGCCTGTGACGGTGGCGAACGATCATCCCGCTATATTTCGGTCCCGCTGCACCTCTTGACGCAGCATCCATCCTCACGCTTCAGCCCCCCCGCATGACCTTCCCTTCCATGGCCCTGCGTCCTCTGCTCCTGGTGCTCACCCTCGGCATTGCCACCCTGGCCATGGCACAGCCTTACGTACTGCGTGGCACGGTCACCGACAACAACACCGGAGAGACCATCATCGGTGCCAACGTACTGATCAAGGGCACCACCACCGGCACAGTGACCGACCTGGATGGCCGCTTCGAACTGAAGTTGAGCGAGCTTCCTCCCTACACCCTGGTGGTGAGCTTCATCGGTTACGCGCCGCAGGAAGTTGTAGTGAAGAGCCTTGACCAACAACTGAAGTTCAAGCTCAGCACGGACCAGGTGCTCTTGAAGGAAGCGGAGGTGATCGGAAGCCGGATCACCGACAAACAGAAGCAGGCCCCATTGACGGTGGAGACCATGGACGTCATCACCATCCGGGAAGCACCCAGCGGTGATTTCTACGAGAGCCTGGGCACCCTGAAAGGTGTTGACATGACCGCCGCAAGCATGGGGTTCAAGGTGTTGAACACCCGGGGCTTCAACAGCACGAGCCCGGTGCGCAGCCTGCAACTGATCGATGGGGTGGATAACCAGAGCCCCGGCCTGAACTTCTCGCTGGGCAATTTCCTGGGCGCGAGCGACCTTGACGTGATGAAGGTTGACATCATCGCCGGTGCCAGCACGGCCTTCTTCGGTCCGGGTGCCTTCAATGGCGTGATCAACATGACCACGAAGAGCCCCTGGCTTTTCCCCGGGCTGAGCGTGAGCGCCAAGGCGGGTGAGCGCGAGCTGTTGGAAGGGGCGGTGCGGTGGGCACAAGTTTTCAAGGACAAGGCCGGCAAGGACAGGTTCGCCTACAAGTTGAACCTCTTTGCCATGCGCGCTGAGGACTGGTATGCGGAGAACTACGATGCCACGAGCAATTCGCCGAGCGCCGTCGGGAACCCTGGCCGTTACGATGCGGTCAATGTTTACGGGGATGAGAGCACCACGGTGAACAATGATTACACGCGCGACATCGGGGACCGCCGCAACTACCATGGACTGGGGCTTTTCCTGCGGCCCGGTTACCGTGAGGTGGACCTGGTGGACTACGGCACCAACAACCTGAAGGCGGGAGTCTCATTGCACTACAAGCTGACCGACAGCATCGAGGTGATCGCCGGCAGCAATTACAGCCGCGGCAGCACCGTGTACCAAGGTGACAACCGCTACCGGCTGGAGAACATCCAATTCTGGCAGCAACGCCTGGAGGTGCGCCAGGAGGGCAAGTGGTTCGTGCGCGGATATCTCACGGCCGAGGATGCAGGCGACACCTACGACATCTTCACCACGGGTATCCGCCTGCAGGAAGCCAGCGGTACGACACAGGACTGGAACGTGGAATACTTCAATCTGTGGGACAGCTGGATCGGCTCCGCTCTGAACCCGGGCCTGCTGAACGCAACCGTCCCCGCGTACCTGACCCCCAGCGAGGCGATCGCGCAAGGGGTCATTACCAGCGCCGCGGGATACGATGCATACATCACCCAGTTCGTGGCCGACAACCAGGAATTGTACACGATGTACCATCAGATGGTGGCGGACTCAGTGAACAACATTGACAACGCCCGCCTCGACCCGGCCTACCTCGTTGGCACCGACCGCTTCGATGCCAAACGGGAGGAGATCATCGGCAAGCGCTTCACCGAAGGGGGCTCCCTGTTCTTTGACCGGTCGCGCCTGGCGCATGCCATGGGAGAGTACCGGTTCAAGCCCGCGTTCGGCGAGATCGTGGTGGGCGGCAATTTCCGGCAGTACATGCCCAACAGCGCCGGCACGATCTTCCGCGACACGGGCAACGTGGTGATCCGGAACCAGGAGTTCGGGGTGTTCACAGGCCTTGAAAAAAAGTTCCTGGAGAACAAGCTGAAGGCCACGGCCACCCTCCGGATGGACAAGAACCAGAATTTCGATGCGCTGTTCTCCCCCGCCCTCTCCTTCGTCTATAGCCCCACGGACCTGCGCACGTTCCGCCTTTCCTTCAGCAGCGCGGTGCGCAATCCCACCCTGGCGGACCAGTACTTCTATTACAACGTGGGCCGCGCCATCCTACTGGGCAATGTCGACGGACAGTTCGAGGAGGGTCGGGACAGCCTCATCACCATCGAAAGCTTCAACAACTACCGTTCGTCCGCCAGCCTGATCCAGGGCCTCAGCCAGTTGGACTACTTCAACATCGACCGCATCCGTCCGGAGCAGGCGCGCACCATTGAGGCGGGATACCGCGGCACCCACTGGGAGAAATTCTACTTCGATGTGAGCGCTTACCATAGCTGGTACACCGACTTCATCGGCTTCCTGATCGGCCTTTCGGCGGACTTCGATCCGGTAACCGCGTTCCCGGTGGGGGGTGTCCAGGCGTTCCGTCTTGCCGCCAATGCCACCAGCATGGTGCGCACCCAGGGTGCCAACTTGGGGGTGAACTACTACCGCAAGAAGATGACCTACGCCGCCAACTTCAGCTACAACCAGCTGGTGAGCGGCGCGGACGACCCCATCATTCCGGCCTTCAACACCCCGCAGAACAAGTTCAACGTGAGCTTCACGGGGCACGACATGAAGATCCCCTTCACCGATAAACAGAACCTTGGTTTCGGCATCAACTACAAGTTCATCGAGGGCTTCGAGTTCACCGGCAGCCCCCAGTTCACCGGCCGCATTCCGAGCTACGACATGGTCGACGCACAGGTGAACGTGAAGTTCCCCAAGCAGCACCTCACCGTGAAGGTGGGCGGCAGCAACCTGTTCGGCCTGGTACCGCTCTTCGATGAGCGGGTGCCGGATGCGGAACGCTTCGAGCGGATGTGGAACAACGAGATCTACATGGTCTTCGGCGGTCCCCGGGTGGGACGCCTGGCCTACATCCAGCTGATCTACGAACTGGACAAGCGCAAGTGACCGGGGCTTTCGCCTCCGTTCGAGGGGCGGGATGTTCCTTGCGGGGTGCATGAGCCGTTCCGCCGCCTTATCTTGGACGCAACTTTTCAGCAACCACGACCCCATGAAACGAAACCTACCCTTGGCCCTGGCCTGCGCGGGGGTGTCCTTCGGCATCACTGCCAGCGCCCAACGCTATGTCACCGAGGTGTTCTCCAGCGACCAGATCGTGGAGACCACGGACGTGATCTATGGCACCAACATCGACTTCCTGACCTCGAACCTTGGCACACCGAACCTGGTCGCCGAGATCACCGAGCTGCAGACGGCGGTATCGACCAACCAGCCGATCCCTACTGCATACTTCAACCCGCTCGATCCAGCCACCGGCTTGAAGGTGACCAACCTGCGGATGGACATCTATCAGCCCGACCCGAGCGTGGATGAGGTGTCTGCACGACCGGTGGTGCTGTACCTGCACACGGGTAACGCGCTCCCGCCGCCCCAGAACGGCAGCCCCAATGGCACCCGCAAGGACAGCACGGCAGTGGAAATGTGCCGGCAGTTCGCACGCCGGGGCTATGTGGCGGTGAGCATGAGCTATCGTTTGGGCTGGAACCCGCTCGCTCCCACGGAGCAGCAACGTCGCGGTCAGCTCCTCAACGCCATCTACCGGGCGATCCACGACGTACGCCATTGCGTTCGCGGTCTTAAGCAGGGGGCCCTCCAAGGCACCAACCCCTACGAGATCTGCCCCGATCGCATCATCGTGGTGGGTGAAGGCACCGGTGGATACATCTCGCTTGCCAACGCCACTCTCGACGATCCTGCGGAACTCTACATCGAGAAGTTCCGACCCGATCCGTTCAACCCGAGCGTGAGCTATGTGGACAGCACGCAGGTGGGCAACATCCACGGACTGGGTGGCAACCTGAACCTGTACCGTCCCAATGGATTTGACTATGAGACACAATTCTGCGTGAACCTGGGAGGTGCGCTGGCCGATACCAGCTGGCTATCGCCCGGGGATGTGCCCATGGTGGCCTTCCACACGGCCTTCGACCCCTTCGCCCCTTTCACCGAAGGCATCGTGATCGTACCCACCACGGGTGGCCCCGTAGTGCCCGTGCAGGGTTCCAACCTGTTCATGGAGCTGGTGAACCAGTACGGCAACAACGCCGGTTTCGCGTCGATCCCCGATGGAGACCCCTTCACCGACCGTGCCCGCTCGCTTTACGGAACCAGTGTGACCCATGGCTCGACCACGGTGAACATCAATGACGAAGTGGAGGGCTTGTTCCCGCTGATCCGTCCTTTCTGGCCTGCACCTGCACAGGAGGAAGCCAGCCCCTGGCAGTGGTGGGACCCGAACAGTGCTGCCGCACAGACCGTGATCATCGCAGGTCCGCCCGCCATCACCGCTCACATGGCTTCACTGGCGAGCAACCCCGACATGAGCCCCGCCAAAGGCCGTGCCTACATCGACACGATCATGGGCTACCTGAACCCCCGCATCAACCTCGCCCTCGACCTTGGCAGCACCTGCCTTGTGACCGGTGTGGAGTCACCCGCAGGTCTGGAAGCCGCTGTTGAGCTGTTCCCGAACCCCGCCCAGAACACGTTCACCGTCTCCAGCAGCGCCGCCGCCATCCGCCGCTATGTGGTGCGCGATGTGGAGGGTCGCTTGGTGAGGACGAGCACAGTGAACAGCGACCGTGTGACCATCGCACGCGAGCAGCTGAAGGCCGGTATCTACTTCGTGGAGCTGACCTTTGACGACGGTGTCGTCACCCGCAAGCTCATCCTCGAATAGTTGAGAACTTGATCCCCTGGGAAAGGGCTGCCGATCGGCAGCCCTTTTTCTTTGCATCGAATGACCTCCTCATGAGCGCCCAGAAGATCACCGAAAGCCCTTCGCGCCACGACCACCTTGAGCGGATGACGACCGCCGATCTGCTGCGCCACATCAATGCGGAGGACCAGCTGGTGCCCGCAGCCGTGGGCAGGGTGCTGCCCGCGATCGAAGCGTTGGTGGAAGCAACGGTGGAACGCATGCAACGCGGTGGCCGTCTCTTCTACCTCGGTGCGGGTACGAGCGGCCGTCTGGGCATCGTGGATGCCAGCGAATGCCCGCCGACGTTCGGAGTGCCGCACGGCATGGTCATCGGCCTGATCGCGGGTGGAGATACCGCCATCCGCAGGGCCGTGGAGTTCGCCGAGGACGACCGTGAACAGGGCTGGAAGGACCTACAGGAACATGCCGTGGGGCCGGACGATGTGGTGGTCGGCATCGCAGCGAGCGGAGGCACCCCTTACGTCATCGGTGCGCTGGAACGCTGCAACAAGGAGGGCGTCCTCACCGGCGGTATCACCTGCAACCCGGGCAGCGCCTTGGCCACCACCGCCGTCCACCCCATCGTGGTGGTGGTGGGCCCCGAGTTCGTCACCGGCAGCACACGGATGAAGAGCGGCACCGCGCAGAAGCTGGTGCTCAACATGCTCAGCACCGCGGTGATGATCCGGTTGGGACGGGTGAAGGGCAACCGCATGGTGGATATGCAGCTCAGCAACGACAAGCTCGTGGACCGTGGTGTCCGCATGGTGATGGAGGAGCTCGGGCTGGATCATGCACAGGCCGCTGCACTATTGCGGCAGTATGGCAGCGTGCGCAGGGCGATAGACGCGGGGCACACCTTGTGAACGGTGACGGACCGCACCTCCGGGAGCCGATCTTTGCACCGTCATGCACGACATCGAGCCTTATTGGAACTGGCGCCACAAATACACGTCCGAAGAGGATGAGCGCTCCCCGTTCCATGGTTCCGAGCACAGCGAGTTCGAGTTCACGAACGCGGTGTACGACCATGTGATACACCCGCAGTGGGACAGTCTGGGGAGCAGCACGCTTTACCTGAAGCAGCTCTTCACCGACTACGACGATGGCTACGTGATCCTGGAGCTGATCGGCGAATGGAACGACCTGCTCCACAACGACATCATGCTGCTCAAGCGGAACATCGTGGAGCCCTTGATGGCCGAGGGCTTGAGCAAGTTCATCCTCATCGGCGAGAACGTGCTGAACTTCCACAGCAGCGACGATGAATACTATGCGGAGTGGTTCGAGGAGGTGAGCGATGCCGATGGCTGGATCGCCTTGCTCAACTTCCGCCCCCATGTGCTGGAGGACCTGCAGCATGCCAACATCGACCAGTACTTCCTGCTGGGAGGCAAGCTCAACGCCGTCAAATGGCGCACCCAGGAGCCCGAGGCGCTCTTTGAACTGGTGGAAGGCTACGTGATGCGCCGGCTGGGTGCGTGATCACGTTCCCGAGAGCATGCGCCACACCACCCGGTCGATGGGCAGGCTCAACGCTTCAGACCGGGTGCCGGTGAGCGACAGCCACCGGAACACCTCCTGGTCGCCATCACCGGCCATGCCGCTGAACGGTTCGTCCACAACGGGGATCAGGGACGGGTCGGGCACCTGGAACGTGTAATACACACTGATCACCTGCATGGGTCCGGTGTGGAACGTGCTCTGCTGAAAGAAGTCGGTGGTATAAAAGTGCTCCAGTTCCAATGCCTGCACGCCGATCTCCTCGCGCACCTCGCGGATGAGGCAGTCCCTGAGCCCTTCACCGAACTCCAGGCCACCGCCGGGGAACTTGGTGATGCGATGTCCCTTGATCAGCTCGTCCGAAACGAGGACCGATCCCTGGTGACGGAGAAGGCCGTAGACACGGATGGTGAAGGACATGCGTATGTGTTGTTCGAAGGCCGTTGCGTTGTTCAGCCTGCGTGCTCAGGTCCTGGTCGCGCGCAACATCTCCCGCTTGCCCGGCGGCCCCGGAAGACGTTCAACGGTGAATCCAGCGGCCTGCATGGTACGCCGCACCTCTCCCTTTGCACAATAGGTGACCAGCATGCCGCCGGGGCGCAGGGCACCATGCATGCGCCGCATCACATCAAGGCTCCACAACGCCGGCTGGGTGACGGGTGCGAAGGCATCGAAATAAATGAGGTCATAGGCGCCCTGCTCGCTGATGTCCTGCACCGGCCTTCCGATGCGACGGAAACGAAGGCCACCCAGCTCAGGTTGCCACTCACCCTCACCCGCGTTCATGCGCTCCAGGAAGGGTGCATGGAGGCCCGGCCAGGCGAGTTCTTCGGCATGTCCGAGCGCTTCGAGCGTGGCCGTATCCACCGGGTGAGGTTCGAGCGCTGTATAGTTCACCCGGCACTTGCCCTCATGGCAGCGGATCCAGGTCAGCAGCAGGTTGAGGCCTGTGCCAAGCCCCACCTCAAGCAGGTGGATGGGCTCCTTGTCCATGACCGCCAGCCCCGCCTGTATGAAGACATGGACGCTCTCCTGCACCGCACCATGGGTGCTGTGGTAGGTGGCGCCCAGTTCCGGCTGGAACAGCGTGAAAGACCCGTCCGCCGTTCGTTGCGGGACTGCGCGGGCAGAGCTCATGGCGGCGAATGTAGCGGTGCGCGCCGCCTCAGTGCTCACTGAACAGCACTTCGTGGATGTCGTCCTCGCCCTGGCCATCCGCACGCAGGGAGCTGAAGTACCCGCGGCTGCCATCGTCGGTGAGCACGAAGAACAGGTCATCGTCCGGGGAATTGATGGGCCATCCGAGGTTCTCCGGCTTGCTCCAATGCCCGTCCACCAGTCTCGTGCGGAAGACATCATACCCCCCCATGCTGGAGTGCCCCTTGCTGCTGAAGTAGAGCGTTCCGCCATCGCGGGTAAGGAACACACCATCTTCGTCGTGGCGGGAGTTCACGGTGGGGCCGAGGTTCTCGGGCGTTCCCCAGGCGCCTGTCGTGGCATCCCACGGTGCGCGGAAAATGTCCTGCCCACCCACACTTCCATCCGCCCGATCGCTCACGAAGTAGAGCCACCGCCCATCGGCCGTTCGCCAAGCGGCGCTCTCATGCCCCGGGCCATTGATCGGAGCGCCAAGGGGTCTGGGCTCGCTCCAGCCGGCACTGCTGCGCTGGCTTTCATACAGGTCCCCTGCACCGCCCTGGTCCCTGTAAAGCAGGATGGTGTTGCCGTCCGCAGCAAGGCCCACGCTCGCATCATTGGCGGGGCCGTTCACGGGAGGGGGAAGTAGTTGCGGCGTTCCCCAGCCATCCGAGGACCGTTCCACTGCGTAGATCTCTTCGAAATACTCACCGGTGGCCTTGTTCACCTTGGTGTTCCCTGGTGCTGGGCGCCGCGATGTGAAGAACAGGGTGCCCCCGTCCGCACTGATGAGCGGTCCATGGTCACTTGCGGTCGAATTGATCCCCGCGCCCAGGTTGCGGACCTGCACGGTCAGCGGAGCCGCCATAAGGGTGCGGCCATTGCGACATTGGCGCAGGTGATCCCCCGCATCGGCATAGAGCGGGTCGGTGTCCCGGGGATCCCGGACGCGTTCGTGCTCCTCGAAGGCTGCGATGGCAAGGTCCCACTCCGCATTCAAGTGGTGTGCAAAGCCCACCAGGTAGTTGATGCGCGGCAGGCGTGGGTCGAGCTCCCGGGCCCGAAGCAGGTGAGGCAGCGCCTTGTGCCTGAACGGCCCGTTCAGTTGACACATCCCCATGCGCAGGTGGACCAACGCATCGCCGGGAGCCAGCGCCAAAGCCTCCTCATACAGGGTTTCGGCCTGCACATGCTGCACGCCACCGAGCTGTGCGAGCTTGTCGGCCTGCTTCAAGAGGTCGTCCACTCGCTTGGAGCGCTCCTGCGCGGTGGCGAGCGATGCGATCAGGAAGAGGGACAGGGTCAATGGATGAGAACGGAGCAACATGAGGTGCTTTTACGGTGTTCGCTGTTGATAGGTACGAGCGGACCGGCGTTCCCCACCCCACACCCGGCGATAGTTTTGCATCCGGTCGGCAGCGATCGAAGATAGCCGCAGCCGAAGAACCCACGAACCATGGCCAAGAAGACAGCCGCACGGAGCATCCTCACCACCAGTTCGCTCAACTTCCTGGAGCGCTACCTGAACAACCCTTCACCGACCGGTTTCGAGAGCGCCGGACAGCGCATCTGGCTGGATTATGTGAAACCCTATGTGGACGACCACATCGTGGACCCCTACGGAACGGTGGTGGGTGTGATCAACCCGGGAGCGAAGTACAAGGTGGTCATCGAGGCGCATGCCGATGAGATCAGTTGGTTCGTTCATTACATCACCAAGGAAGGCTTCATCTATGTGCGGCGCAACGGTGGCAGCGACCACATCATCGCCCCCAGCAAACGGGTGAACATCCACACCGACAAGGGCATCGTGAAGGCCGTCTTCGGCTGGCCCGCGATCCACGTACGCAACGGCAAGACGGAGATCACACCCAGCTTGGACAACATCTTCCTCGACTGCGGCTGCAACAGCAAGGAGGAGGTGGAGGCCCTCGGTGTGCACGTGGGATGTGTCATCACCTACGAGGATGAGTTCATGGTGATGAACCAGCGCAATTTCGTTGGCAGGGCCCTGGACAACCGCATGGGCGGCTTCATGATCGCAGAGGTGGCGCGCCTGCTGAAGGAACAGAAGGTGAAGCTGCCCTTCGGCCTGTACGTGACCAACAGCGTTCAGGAGGAGGTGGGACTGCGGGGTGCGGAGATGATCGTGGAACGCATCAAGCCGGACCTGGCCATCGTGACGGATGTGACGCACGATACGCAGACGCCGCTGATGAACAAGATCCAGAGCGGTGACATCGCATGCGGCAAGGGCCCCGTGCTGAGCTATGCACCGGCCGTGCACAACAACGTACTGAAGCACATCGTGCGCACGGCGGAAAGCGCGAAGATCCCCTTCCAACGCGCGGCACAAAGCCGCGCCACGGGCACGGACACCGATGCATTCGCCTATGGAAGTGCCGGCGTGCCGAGCGCGCTCATCAGCCTGCCGCTCCGCTACATGCACACCACCGTGGAGACCGTTCACCGCGAGGACGTGGAGAACGTCATCAAGCTCATCCTGGCCAGCGTGAAGGGCTTGAAGGCCGGGGCTGACATGCGCTACTTCAAGTAGGACCGATGGCCTCCGGTCCGGACCACCTCACCCAAGAGGCAAGTCAGTTCCTGATCCTGGCAGGAGGCACCGTGGCGCTGTTGAGCGGAGCCGTGGCCGTGGCCGCCTGGGTGCTTCCCGAAGCGCCAACGACACCGGTCGAGCACGTCCTGGTGCACCAGCAGGCCGGTTACATCCTGCACGAGCCCGGCCAATTGGTGGGTGATGCCTGGCCTCGTGTGGCGCGCTGCAGCCTCGCTGTGGTGATGTCCGTTCTGCTCGGAGCGGTCGTCGGCATCCTGTTGACCTCCGTACGGCCCACCCGCTCACAGGCCTGGCGTATGGCCCGCTGGAGCATGCTCGCCGTGCTGACATGGGGGCTGTTCGCCGTGCTGTTCCTTCCGCCGCGCAGCATGGCCGTCACCAGCGGCGGCCTGCGTTTGCTGGAGCGCGCGGCACTGTTCGGTCAACTGAGCCTGCCGTTGCCTGCCGAGGCACGCACCTTTGGCCGGGCGGAGATCACCGGCATCGCAGCCCACCTCGCCCCCACGGGCGACACACTGCGGATGACGCTCCACGACGGCAGCGAAGTGGACCTGCTGCTACCCCATCAGGACGGGTCCGGCATTGCCTTCGTCGCCAGCGCGCTCCATGACCACCTGACCCATCCCTGATGCACGCAGCGCTCATTCCGTTGGAGGCGACCTACCCGCTTCGCCTGCAGGTGCTTCGGCCGGGTGGCACCCTGTCGGACTGCCAGTTCCCCAGCGATGGCGCCCCCGGTGGATTCCACATCGGCAGCTTCCTGGATGGCAGCTGTGTGGCAGTGGGTTCGTTCAGTCCGGAAGGACACGCCGCATTGCGCGCCTTGTCACCCTACCGCCTCAGGGGCATGGCCACCGCACCCCATGTGCGCGGCAGGGGCGCCGGTCGCATGCTGCTGGAGCTGGCCCTGGAGGAGTTGGAACGGCGTGGTTCCGACCTGCTCTGGTGCAATGCACGTGAAGCCGCGATACCGTTCTACCAGCGCATGGGGTTCACCGGGGTGGGCGCCTTCTTCCAACTGGCAGGGATCGGCCCCCACCAGGTGATGTACCGTCCGATCGGTCAGGCCGGGTAGCTTCGCGCAATGCCACTTCTGCATCGCTGGACCCTGGTGGGCCTGCTGGCCCTGGCCCTCGCGCTCCGGCTGCCCTGGGTGGGCGCCACCGATCTGGCCCACGACGAGCCGTTCACGGTGGTGATGGCGCACCGTACGCTGCCCGACCTCTTCCAGCACCTGCGGCATGAGAACAACCCCCCGCTCCACTTCCTCCTCACCCACTGGTGGGTGAAGTTCGTTCCGCTGGAGACCGCCTGGCTGCGCCTGCCCTCTGTGCTGTTCAGTGTATTGCTCATCTGGCCGCTCTTCCTGTTGGGCCGTGCCTTGGGCGGCTACCGCGCCGGTGTGCTCGGCGCCCTGTTGGTGATCCTCAGTGGTCACCACCAGGCCTTTGCCCATGAAGTGCGCAGCTACGCGCTCTTCGCGCTGCTCACCACCGCAGCCATGTGGCAGCTGCTGCGTGCCACAAGGGGTGCTCCACGCGCCGGCTGGTACCTGGTGGGGCTCTACATCCTGCTGGTATACACCCATTTCCTTGGATGGGTGGTGCCGGGGATCCATCTGCTCCTGGTGTTGCTCCCGGGTCCGTGGCGCGCTGCGGCGCGGGCGGTGCGCACAGCCCTCATCGACACCCTGCTGGCCTACCTGCCGTATGCGGTGATCTTCTACGAGCGGCTTCGCCACACCTCCTCGGCGGGCACCTGGCTGACGGCACCGGAGCCCGAGGAGCTCTACAACATGATCTGGCGATGGAGCAACGCCCCGGTCCTTGCCGTACTGTTCATGGTACTGCTCATCATCGGCACATGGCGGGCCCGGGCCGCGCATATGCAACTGGCCATCACCTGGACATTGACGCCGCTCCTGGGGCTGTTCCTGCTTTCCTACCACACGCCGCTCTTCCTCGACCGCTACCTGCTCTTTGCCGCACCGGGCTTTGCGTTGTGGGTGGCGTTGGCCTTGGGGTCGTTGGCGGGTAGCAAGCCTTGGTCCTGGGTGGCCATGGCCCTGCCGGTGGTGGGCATGGCAGCGACCTTCGTTCCCACCGACCCCGGACATCCTCGTCCAAGTGCTGTAGTGGCGCAGGCAGAGGCCTGGCGGGGCGACGGCATCGTGTTGCTGCAACCGGCCTGGTACCGCGACTCCTATGCCTGGCACCTTGATCGTACGCTGGTGCAACGACCCGCCCTCATGGACAGCCTGCTGGCACTTCGCGGCATCCACCCCACCACAGGGCTCCACGACCTGTACAGCGCGTGGCCCAGTGCGGACCGCCTTGTACGGGTGGATGCCTGGGCCGACCTGGTGGACCCCGAGGGCAGGGTGGCCTGGGCCTTGGCGCGGCGCTACCACCTCGAGGAACGCGTGGAGCCTGACCGCAAGGTGTTCGTGGAGCGATATCAGGCTCGATGAACGGCTCATCACCTCCCTCAACCGTTCATGGAGATACGGTTTCAGTGAGGGTCCTGGAGCAGACCTTTACCGTCCAAATCCAACTCAGCATGACCATGCGACCCATGATCGGCACCGCTTTGGTGGCCGGGCTCACCCTGCTCAGCGCCTGCGGTGGAGGTGACAGCGCCACCGTGGCCGACGCCCCGGTGGCCCCGCCCCCCACCATCCCCATGCGGGACTTCTTCAAGAACCCCGAGAAGGCCGGCTTCCGCATCAGCCCGGACGGCCAGTACTTCAGCTACCGGGCACCTTGGAAGAACCGCATGAACATCTTCGTCCAGAAGATCGGGGACAGCGCCGTCACACAGGTGACCCAGGATACGATCCGCGATATCGGAGGCTACTTCTGGAAGGGCGATCGCATCGTATACAGCCGCGACATCAACGGCGACGAGAACTTCATCGTGTTCAGCGCGAGCATCGACGGCACCGACGCCAAGGCCCTCACTCCACAACAGGGCGTGCGCGCGGGCACCTTGGACGACCTCCACGGCGTGGCAGGCATGGATCAGCACATCATCATCCAGATGAACCAGCGCAACCCGCAGGTCTTCGATCCGTACCTGTGCAATGTGGCCACGGGCGAACTGAAGCCGCTTTACGATAACAGCAAGGACAACTTCGAAGGCTGGATCACCGACCACAATGGTGTCATCCGCATGGCCACGAAGACCGATGGCACCGATCAGGTGGTTTACTACCGCGGATCGGAGAAGGACCCGTTCCTGGAGTATATGCGCACCGGCTTCAAGGACAGCTGGAACCCCCTGATGTTCACCTTCGACAACACCAACCTCATCGTGAGCCATAACCTCAACGGTCGCGACAAGACGGCCGTGGTGGAATGGGACCTGGCGGGCAAGAAGGAGACCAAGCTCATCTTCGAGAACAAGGATTTCGACGTGAGCAACGTGAGCTACAGCCGCAAGCGGAAGGTGCTGACCATGGTGACCTGGACCGGTGCCAAGGAGGAGCGCCACTTCCTGGATGACCAGACCAAGGCCATGTACACCAAGATGGAGGAGAACTTCCCCGGCCTTGAGGTGTGGGTGTACGGCGAGGACGACAGCGAGACCAAGTTCATGGTATGGGCCGGCAGCGATCGCCACCCTGGTGAGTACCACTACTACGATGCTTCTGCTGACAAGCTGGAGAAGCTGGCCGTGCTGCGTCCCTGGATCGATCCTGCGCAGATGGCCGAGATGAAGCCGATCACCTACACCAGCCGCGACGGCCTTACCATCCACGGCTACCTTACGCTGCCTGTGGGCCGCGAGGCGAAGGACCTGCCTGTGGTGATCAACCCGCACGGTGGACCCTGGGCCCGTGACGAATGGGGCTTCAACCCCGAGGTGCAGTTCCTGGCGAACCGTGGCTATGCGGTGCTCCAGATGAACTTCCGAGGCAGCACAGGCTACGGACGCGATTTCTGGATGAAGAGCTTCAAGCAGTGGGGCAAGACCATGCAGGACGACATCACCGACGGCGTGGAATGGCTGAAGGACCAAGGCATCGCCGACAGCACCCGCATCGCCATCTATGGCGGCAGCTACGGAGGCTATGCCACGCTGGCCGGCATCACCTTCACCCCCGACCTCTACGCCTGCGCGGTGGACTATGTGGGCGTCAGCAACATGTTCACCTTCATGAACACGGTGCCCCCCTATTGGGAGCCCTTCAAGAAGATGATGTACGAGATGGTGGGTGACCCCAAGGCCGACAGCCTGCTGCTGCGTGAGGCCAGCCCCGTGTTTTTCGTGGACCGCATCAAGGTGCCGCTTTTCATCGCCCAAGGCGCCACCGACCCGCGCGTGAACAAGGCCGAAAGCGACCAGGTGGTGGAAGCCCTCAAGGCCCGTGGCGTGGAGGTGCAGTACATGGTGAAGGACAACGAAGGCCACGGCTTCCGCAACGAGGAGAACCGGTTCGAGTTCTACGAGGCCATGGAGAAGTTCCTGGGCCAGCACATCGGCTCCGGAAGCAAGGCTCGGAGCTGACCGTTCCGATCTATGAACACATGGAAAGGCGGCCACTGGGGTCGCCTTTCCTTGTTACAGCCTGCACAGGCACCGGAACATTATCCCGTTACGTCATGTTCATGCCGGGGTAACGTCAGCTTTCCGGGAATAGCGGCGGGAAGTTCGGCGCATACCACTGACGGAGAGGCAGTAGCACCTACCTTGCGGAACCTGCTAGCACCATGACCACACCACGACCGATACGCGCGGCCGCGACCGTACTTCTCTTGAGCCTGAGCAGCTTGGGATCGAACGCACAGGTCGTCATCAACGAGGTCTGCGCCTCGAACATGGGCAGCTACGCCGATAACAACGGTTCGTTCGAGGATTGGGTGGAGCTATACAATCCGGGCGGGGTTGATGTGGACCTCGGTGGCTGGTGGATGAGCAATCGCTCCGGCAATCCGTTGAAGTGGCAGATACCCGCCGGGGTGACGGTCCCGGCCGGTGGTTACCGCGTGGTGATCTGCAGCAAGCGCAACGAAGTGGTCGGCAACTGGGTGCACGCCAGCTTCAACCTCAACCAAACGGAAGAGGACCACGTGATGCTGAGCAATGCAGCGGGCACCTTGGTGGATGACTTCGAGCTGACCTTCGCACAACGGACCAAGGTGGGGCATTCACGGGGGCGCACCACGGACGGTGCCGCAGGTTGGAGCCTGTTCACGACACCCACCCCGGGTGCCGCCAATGCTGGTGCAGTGGCGAATTACCTGGCCACGCCGACACTCTCCCCTGATGGCGGCTTCTTTGCCGGTGCAACGGTCGTGACCATGAACGGCCCTGCCGGCGCCACCATCCGCTACACGCTGGACGGCTCCGAGCCCACGGCGGCATCAACGGCCTACACGGGGCCTGTGAACGTGAACAGCACCACGGTGATCCGTGCGGCCTGCTTCGTGGCGGCCGGTGCACCTGCGAGCTTCACCAACTCCAATACCTACTTCGTGGGCGTGTCGCACACCGTTCCGGTCATCAGCATCAGTGGTGGCGAACTGGATGACCTGTTGGGTGGGAACGGAGGTATCGAGCCCTTCGGGAACCTGGAGTATTTCGGGCCGGACGGCAGCCTGTGGGCCGAGGCCGTGGGCGAGTTCAACGAACATGGACAGGACAGCTGGGCATATGCACAGCGTGGTTTCGACTACATCGCCCGCGACCAGACCGGTTACAACGACGCCGTGCGCCACCCGGTTTTCCGGACGAAGGACCGTGAGAAGTACCAACGCCTGATCATCAAGGCCGCTGCAGGCGATAATTTCAATTTCGGACCGGGTCAGCCGGCGCACATCCGGGATGCCTATGTACAGGCGCTCAGCCAGACCGGCGACCTGCGCCTGGACGAGCGAAGCTACGAGCCCGCCGTCCTGTACGTGAACGGCCAGTACTGGGGCGTATATGATGTTCGCGAGAAGGTGGACGACCACGACTATACGCGCTATTACTACGACCAGGATGAGTTCAACGTGCAAATGCTGAAGACCTGGGGAGGCACGTGGAGTGAGTATGGCGGCGCTCAGGCGCAGGCCGACTGGGACGCCCTGCGGAACTTCATTCAGAATAACGATATGGGAGACCCGACGGCCTTTGCTGCGGTGGATGCCCAGTACAACTGGAAGAGCCTGGTGGACTATTTCTGTCTGAACAGCTACACGGTATGTGCCGATTGGTTGAACTGGAACACCGGTTGGTGGCGCGGCCTTGACCCCAACGGCGACCACAAGAAGTGGGGCTATATCCTCTGGGACATGGACGCCACCTTCGGGCACTATACCAACTTCACGGGCATCCCGGACCAAACGCCGACAGCCGACCCCTGCGATGCTGAGCAGCTGCCGAACCCAGGCGGCCAGGGGCACACGGTGATCCTCGAAAAGCTGATCACCGAGAACCAAATGGTCCATGACTACTACGTGAACCGGTACATCGACCTGGGCAACACGCTCTTCAGTTGCGACCACATGATCCCCTTTCTCGATAGCTTGGTGAACCTCATCGCTCCGGAAATGCCCGGCCAGATCGCCCGGTGGGGAGGTTCGATGGCCGAATGGGAGGCGAACGTGCAGGTCCTGCGCGATTTCATTGAGGAACGCTGTGTACAGGTTCAGGAAGGCATGGTCGACTGCTACGACCTCATCGGCCCCAGCCGGGTGGTGTTCAATGTGGACCCACCGCTCAGTGGCCGTATCCAGATCAACTCCATCTCGCCGACCGAATATCCGTTCGCAGGCGACTACTACGGTGGCATCAATACCACGCTCGCGCCCTTGCCGGAGGAGGGCTGGCTCTTCAGCCATTGGGAAGTGTTCAGCACCAACAACGTGTTCCCTTCCTTGGAAGACTCCCTGGTCACCATCGACTTCCTCACGGCCGACAGCGTTGTGGCCCATTTCGTGCCGCCCACGCGCTATGAGATCCTCCTCGACGTGGAACCGCGGAACAGCGCCAGCATCACGGTGGGAGGCAACACCTACACCTCCTTCCCCACCCTCATCTCCGTGCCGGAAGGGGTCGATCTCAATGTGAGCGTGGGTCCCAACATGTACTATGATTTCCTTCACTGGTATGTGAAGAACACCGCCTACCTGCCGGATGACAGCACCGCCAGCGAGTTCACCGCCCAATGGTGGGTCACGGACACCATCATCGCCTACCTCAAGCCGCAGGACTATGTGTTCTATGGCCCCAACGCCTTCAGTCCCAACGGGGATGGCTACAACGATGTGTTCACGCCGACCGTGAACGTGGTCGACCTCGAGACCTACGACTTCACCATCTTCGATCGCTGGGGCGGTGCCATCTGGCGTCAGGAAGGTCCGTTCAAGGACGGCTGGGACGGCACCAGCGGAGGTTCGCCTGTTCCCAACGGTGTCTATGGCTACCGGGTGTACATGATCGATGCCATCACCAAGGAGCCCAAGGAGCTCTTTGGGCACGTGACGGTGGTGCGCTGATCATCCGGACCGTTGTGTCATGCACCTGTCAGGTTTGTTCAATCTTTCGTCGAAAGGATTGAACAGAACGTAGTCCAGCGCTGTTCGTGATGTGTTGTCCAACCTAAACAACCCGTCATGAACAAGAACCGACTCTTTTTCCCATTCGTGGTCGCCGGCCTGCTGGCTGGCTCCCAAGCCTGGTCGCAAGCCCGCGTGCAGATCATCCACAACAGCGCTGATGCAGCCGCTGCCGTGGTGGACATCTACA
>CAYZBO010000008.1:40228-53059 GCA_964476665.1 uncultured Chryseobacterium sp.
CACCTGGTCGTGAGGCTGCTTCAGTGGACGGCAATGTCGACATCCTCGTGCTCCATGGCAGCACTGACGCGCCCACCGTACAGGTGGCTGAAGTGGCCGTGCTCGGTGGCGCCGTGGTGGTACCTCCTTTCAGCTTCGGTGAGTTCAGCAGCGACTACCTGGAAGTGCCGGCCGTGGACCTCACCCTGCAGGTGCAGCTTCCTGATGGCACCCCGGTGGCCAGCTACAGCGCTCCGTTGAACGGTCTCGGTCTTGCTGACGCGGCGCTCGTAGCCGTGGCCAGTGGCTTCCTGAACCCGTCCAACAACAGCAATGGACCCAGCTTCGGTATCTGGGTGGCACTGCCGAGCGGCGGTGACCTGGTGGAGCTGCCCCTGGCAACGGGAGTGGCGGAGAACGAATTGCTGAGCCGCTTGAACGTATGGCCTAACCCCAGCAACGACATCCTCTTCATCGATATGGACAGCAAGTTGAACACCCAGGCTGACATCCGCCTGCTGGACATGACCGGTCGCGACGTGCTCGCACTGGGCAGCCGCAGCATTGCCAATGGCGCAAGCCGCATCAGCTTGGACGTGAGCGGACTGAGCAACGGCAGCTACGTGCTCAGCATCCGTGGAGAAGGATCGGTGGTGACCGCACCGGTACAGGTGGCCCGTTAAGGTCAATAGGGTCGGGTTGGAAGGGGGGCGTTCCGCAAGGGGCGCCCCCTTTTCCTTGCCACCCATCGAACAATGACACGGGCCGAAGCGTTCTCTGGGGTCAACCGGATAAGTCCCTATTTTCGACCTCCTTATGAAACCCTTCCTCACCCACTTCCAGATCCGCGACCTGGAGGAATTCTCCGGAGTGAAGGCCCACACCATCCGGATGTGGGAGAAACGCTACGGCCTGTTGGAGCCCGAACGCAGCGAGACGAACATCCGGTTCTACGGTCTGGAGCATCTCAAGACCATCATGAACGTGAGCTTCCTGAACCAACATGGCCTGAAGATCTCGCACATCGTGGCCATGTCGCCCGAAGAACGGGAGCGCAAAGTGCAGGAGCTCTCGGAGCGCATGGGCAAGGGAGGGGATGTGCTCAATACGCTGAAGATGGCCATGCTCTCCTTTGATGAGGCCCTCTTCGTGCGCACTTCGCGGAGCTATGCGGAACGGAACGGTTTCCGCGGCTTGGTGGAGGAGGTCTTCGTGCCCCTGCTGGAGAACATCGGTGTACTCTGGCAGACCAACGCCATTTGTCCTGCACAGGAGCACTTCGTCAGCAACCTCATCCGTCACGAGCTGATCACGGCCACGCAGATCCTATCGCCGGCCACACCGGGCAAAGGCCCCACGTATGTCCTCCACCTCATGGAGGACGAGATCCACGAGCTGGGCCTGCTCTACGCGAACCATGTGTTGCGGAGCAAGGGCGAGAAGACCATCTACCTGGGCCAGAGCGTTCCCTTGGAGGATCTGCGCCAGGTGGCCTACCTGCACCACGGGCCGCTGGTGTTCATGTCCGTGCTCATGGCCAATCCGGCGCCTTCGGAAGTGCCCGACTACCTGGTGAAGCTGCGTGCGATGGTGCCTGACGAGCGGGTGAGCTTCTGGCTCACTGGTTCGCAACTGAGCCGCGTGGAGCTGAACGAGGTACCTCCAGGCATGAAGCTCTTCAAGAGCATGCGCGATCTGATCGCCGCGCTTGACGGTTCGAACTGAACCCTACTGGCTCAAGCATCCGGCAGCACCTTGCCGGGGTTCATGATGCCCAGCGGGTCGAAGGCTGCCTTGATGCGTTTCATCAGATCGAGCTGCACCGGCGTGAAGGCAATGTCCATGTAGGACCGTTGCACCAGTCCGATGCCGTGTTCACCGCTCAGGGTGCCACCGAGGGCAACACAGAGGTTGAATATCTCCCGGATGGCCTTGGGCAGCTCGTGCTCCCATACCGCGTCGCTGAGATCCCCGCGGATGATGTTCACGTGCAGGTTACCGTCGCCCGCGTGGCCGTAGCATACCGACCTGAAGCCGTAGCTCGCGCCGATCTCCTTCACCCCCTGCAGGAGCCTGGGCAGCTCGAAACGGGGCACCACGGTATCCTCCTCCTTGTACACGCTATGGGCCTTCACGCTCACCGGCACGCTGCGGCGCAGGCGCCATAAGGCATCCTTCTCGGCCGCGCTCTCCGCGAAGAGCACCTCCCCTGCCCCGTGCGCTTCCACCACCTGCAGTATGGCCTCGCAATTGCGCATGAGCACATCGAGCTCGTTGCCATCCACTTCAATGAGCAGGTAGGCGCCAGGCTCGGCGGATAGTTGTGCGGGCAAGCCGTCGGTGTAGCGCATGGTCCACACGATCGCATCGCGCTCCATGAACTCCAGCGCGCTGGGAACGATCCCCGCCCGGAACACGGCGCTCACCGCTTCGCAGGCCTTCACCGATTCGGGGAAGGGCACCAGCATCAGCATGGTGTGGGTGGGCAGCGGAACGAGCTTCAATACGGCTTCCGTAATGATGCCGAGCGTACCCTCGCTGCCCACCATCAAGTGAGTAAGGTCGTAACCGGTGGCGTTCTTGAGGGTGTTGGCGCCGGTGCGGATGACCTCGCCATCGGGCAGCACCACTTCCAGGTTGAGCACGAAGTCCCGGGTCACTCCGTACTTCACGGCACGCGGCCCACCTGCGTTCTCGGCCAGGTTGCCCCCGATGGTGCAACTGCCCCGGCTGGAGGGATCGGGTGGGTAGTACAGGCCTTTGGCTGCCACAGCGTCCTGGAGCACCTGCGTGATCACCCCGGGCTGCACACGCACCTGCAGGTTACGCTCATCGATCTCCAGGATGCGGTCCATGCGATCGAGGGCAAGGCCGACGCCACCGTGCACCGATAGAGCACCGCCGCTCAGCCCCGTGCGTCCCCCGATGGGCGTGACCGGTATGTGATGCCGCGCACAAAGCTTCACCACTGCGCTCACCTCGGCGGTGGAGGTGGCACGCACCACCACCTCGGGGGGGTGTACCAGGTCCTCGGTCTCGTCGTGCCCGTAGCGTTCGCGCTCGGCCTGCGAGGTCCATACATCGCCGGCGGTGACCACCGCCCGCAGGGCCTGTACGAAGGCCGCATCCACTGTTCCGAACGCCATGGCACAAAGGTATCCGGTGGGAAGCCCCATCTTCGTGCTCGAGAGGATGGACACGACCGAGCCCCTGAAACAACGGCTGTACCGCATCATCTTCCTGTCGGACACTCCGCAAGGAAGGCGCTTCGATGTGGTCCTGCTGTACGTCATTCTGGTGAGCGTCGGTCTGGTGCTGCTGGAAAGCGTGTCCAGTGTAGAGGAGGACTGGGGTCCGGTATTGCGCGCCTTGGAATGGGTGGTGACAGGGCTGTTCTCCGTGGAGTATGCCCTGCGCCTCTGGTGCAGCCCGAACCGGCGGCATTACGCGCTCAGCTTCTATGGGGTGGTGGACCTGCTGGCCATCCTGCCCACCTTCCTGAACCTCTTCGTACCAGGGCTGGCATCGCTTACGGTGGTGCGCGTGTTGCGGCTCACACGCGTGTTCCGCATCCTCAACCTGCTCGACTATGTGCGCGAAGCGCGTCTGTTGCTGCTCGCTCTGTTGGCCAGCCGCCACCGCATCATCGTGTTCATGCTCGCTGTACTGGCGCTGGTCACGGTGTTCGGTGCGGTGATGTTCGTGGTGGAAACGCCCGAAGCGGGCTTCACCAGCATCCCGCGCAGCATCTACTGGGCCATCGTCACGCTCACCACCGTGGGCTATGGGGACATCGCCCCCCAGAGCACGCTCGGCCAGGCCATTGCATCGGCCATCATGATACTCGGCTATGCCATCATCGCCATACCCACCGGCATCGTCAGTGTCGAGGTGGCACGTCGCTCCAAACGGGCCGACGACCGGGTCTGCACGCAGTGCGGCAATACTGAACACCGCAGCGACGCACGCTACTGCCATCAGTGCGGGCATCGCTTGGAAGCATAAGGGCCTCAATCCAGCAGGGTCACATGCCCGGTGAAGTCGCGGGCATCGCCATCGCGTTCCACCAGCACTCGCCACACGTAAGTATCGATCACCGGCTCACGCCCGTTCACGCGGCCATCCCAACCGGTGGTCCGCTCGCGGCTCTCGAACACCACCTTGCCCCACCGATCGAAGATCAGCAGCGTATAGTTCCAGCCGTTGAAGCCATTGAGCACCGGCATGAACACCTCGTTGCGACTGTCGTTGTTGGGCGTGAAGGCGTTGGGAACGAAGATCATGGGGTCGGCACCGGCCCCCACGAAGGAGCGCACAGTATCCGGACAACCGAAGCTGTTGTACGCGATGAGCGTCACCAGATACGTGCCACCATCGGCCGGGAAAACGTGGATCGGCGCCTCCTCCTCATCCACGGTGCCATCGCCGAAGTCCCACCAATAGCTCACCGCGCCGGTGCTCAGGTTTTCGAAGCGCAGCGCATTGCGCACACTGGCCAGCGTATCAGTGCTGAAGGCCGCATTGGGCGTGGGGTTCACCACGACCGCACCGAAGGCATTGAGCGTATCCGCACAGCCACCGGCCCCGTTGGCGATGAGCAGCACATTGTAGATGCCGGCCTGGGCATAGCTGTGAACGGGATCCCCGTCCGTGCTCAGGCTGCCATCACCGAAGCGCCAACGGTAGGTGCTCGCGTTGACGGAGGTGTTGGTGAACGCGATCGGATAGCCTTCGCAGCCCGGCTGTGGAGTAGCCGTGAAGGAAGCCACCGGCGTGGGATGCACGATGAAGGTGGTCAGCGCTTCGTCGGTGCAGCCATACTGGTTGGTGGCGGTGAGCGAGATGAGGTACGAGCCAACTTCGGTGTACGTGGCCAGCGGTTGGTTCACGGCCGTGGTGGTGCCATTGCCCAGGTCCCAGGCGAAGGACTGCGCACCGGACGAGGTGTTGGAGAGTTGTACATCCACAGGTGCTTCGCAGCTGCTGGTCTGCGACAGGGTGAAGGATGCCGATGGAAGCGGATGCACCACCACATCCGCCTGTTGGCTATCGCTGCACCCGTTCACGTTCTCCGCCACCAGCGTGATGGTGTAGGTGCCTGGGCTGGTGTAGGTGTGGGCCGGTGCGAAGCCGGTGGTGCTGTTGCCGTCGCCCAGGTCCCATTGGTAGAACTGGGCGTTGGTGCTGGAGTTCTGCAGTTGAACGGCCAGGTCCACACAGCCATCACCGGGGTCGGTCGTAAAGGCCGCCACTGGACTGGTGTTCACAGGCACCACCTGCGTCGCTGATGCGCTGCAGCCGCTCACCGCATCGGTGGCGGTCAGGGTGACGGTGAAGTTGCCCCCGTTGGCATAGGCATGGTCCACGCTGTTCAACGTGGAGGTGGTGCCATCGCCGAGGTCCCATTGCAGGCCATTGTTGCCCGTGGTGGTGCTGGTGAAGGTGTACGGCACGCCGGCACAGGCAGCGTCCGGCGTGTACGTGAAGTCCACCGTGGGGAAGGGCAGCACGGTGACCTCGGTGGAATAGCTGTCGAAGCCGCAGCCGTAGGCATGGAGGGTGATGGTCCACGTGCCGGCCTCGGTGTAGGTGTGGCTGGGGTTCTCCAGGATGCTGCTGTTGCCATCGCCGAACTCCCAGAAGCGCGCGGTGTCGCCCACGGAGAAGTCGGTGAGGTCCACGGTTAGCGGACCACAACCCACCACGGGATCGGTATTGAAGAAGGCGTTCACCTGGTTGGCCTGGATGTCCACCACCTGTGTGGCCGTATCGCTTCCGCAGCTGTTGGTGGCGATGAGCGTCACGGTGTACGAGGTGATGGTGGGGGCATCGATCTCGTACACATGGGTCACTTCAGGCGCGCTGCTGGTGGACGTTCCGCCATCCCCGAAGTCCCATTCGAAGCTGTCCGGCAGACCGATGCTCGCGTTGCCGAAGGGTACCGGCGCATAGGCACAGTGCAGGTCGACGTTCGGACCGAAGATGGCCGTGGGCGGGGGAAGCACGGTCACCGGCACCGTCACGGCATCGCTTCCGCAGGTGTTCGTGGCCGTGAGGGTCACCGGATACACAACGGCATCAGCGACATCAACAGGGAAGGTGAGATCAGCAGGAGCAGCATCCACCACCGTACCGAGGCCACCCAGGTCCCAAGCGTAGCTCAGACCATCGCCCACCGATGCGTTGCCGAAGGATACGGTCAGGGGGCCACACCCTTCCTCCGTGCTCAGCACAGGCACAGCTTCAGGCACGTCGTACACCTCCACCACGGTGCTGATGGTATCGCTGCAACCGGCGCCGTTGATGGCCACGAGCTGAACGGTGTAGGTGCCGGTGGCGGTGTAGCTGTGCACTCCGGTGAAGGCATTGGAGCTGGTGCCATCACCGAAGGTCCACTCGGCATCCGTTCCGGGTGTGCTCATGTTGGTGATGACCGCCGGCACGTCCGCACAGAACACAGGATCATGGGCCAGCGCCGCCACAGGCAGGTCGTTCACCACCACATCAAAGCCTGAAGAGTTGCTGCAACCGGTGGCCGGATCGATATAGGTGTAGCTGATGGGATGTACGCCAACACCTGCCGCTGCGGGATCGAACACACCGGTAACAGGGTCCACGCCCATGCCGCTCCACGCTCCTCCCACCGGCGTGGCCACCAGTTGCTGCACACCGGCATCCACACAGAAGGCCTGATCACCGGCCGTGCTCAGCGCTGGAAGGGCGTTCACTTCCACCACCACCTGGTCCACCAGAAGACAGGTACCGCTGCCCACCGAATAGGTCAGCGTGTACACCCCGGGGACCGAGGTATCGAAAGAGCCATCCAACGCCACCTGCGGCCCTGTCCATGTGCCACCCGCCGGCGCTCCCACCAGCGCGAGCGCACCGCTGTTCACACACACGGCCGTATCGGCGCCAGCAAAGGCCGGCACCGCCACCGGCACGATCTCCAGTTGGATGCTGGCGCTGTTGGTGCAGCCATTGCCATCGGTGAAGGTGTACGTGAGCTGATCGATGCCCACACCGTTCGGTGTGACACTGTTGTCGGGTGCGATGGGCAGCCAGGTGCTGGACCAGGTGCCACCGACCGGATCACCGCCCAACTGATACGCGATGGGCTGGTCGCAGAGAGTGATGTCGGTGCCCGCATCCACCACTGGAAGGGCATGCACCGTGGCCAGCAGGCTCTCCTGGCTCACGCAATTGCTCGCATTGGTGAAGGTGTAGGTGAGCGCATGGTCCCCAACACCGGCCACGGCTGGATCGAAGCTCCACGGTGGACCGCTGACACCGGCACCGATCCAGTCGCCACCAGCAGGGTTGGCCGCAAGGGTCACTGCCGTACCATCAATGCACCGCTCAATGTCAGGCGGCAGGGTCAGTGAGCTGGCCGGCACCACCTGCACGTTCACGTCATCACTGGTGAGGCAGGTACCCGTTCCGTAGGAGTAAGTGAGCGTGAAGGCCCCCACCGCACTGGGGATGTACGAACCGCCGGGACCCGCCCCCACCCATGTGCCTCCCGCCGGCGCCTCGAACAGGTCCACCGGAAGTGCACCTTGGCAGAAGCTGGTGTCGTTGCCGGCATCCGCGAAGGCTGGAACGGCCTGCACGGTCACCGGTAGGGTGCCGGTGCTGGTGCATCCGTTCGCGTTCACATACGTGTAGGTGAGGTTGACCACACCTGTGTTGCCCGGCGTTGGTGTGAACACTCCGGCGGACGTCACGTTGGGGCCGCTCCAGCTGCCACCCGCTGGAGAAGCTGCGGGCACGGTCACCGGAATGGCTTGGTCGCAGTAGGTGGGCGGCGTGCCCATGGTCACTGGTGTAGGCTGGAACACGGTGACCGTTACCGTTGCCGAACCCGGACAACCGCCCACATTACCGGACACCGTGTACGTGGTCGTCACCGCAGGCGACGTGGTGAGCGTGGGGCCGCTTCCCACCAGGGTGGAACCAATGAACCACTGGTAGTTGCCCGCACCGCTTGCGGTGAATGTTGCGCTCTGTCCGTTGCAGACCGCGGCGCTCGAAGGGGTCACGCTCACCGTTGGTGCCGGTGTGATGGTCACGCTCACCGATGCAGGCGCGCTCTCGCATCCGTTGCTCACAGCGACCACCGTGTAGGTACCCGCGTTGCCGGCTGCGGCGTTGGGGATGGTGTGCGCCGGGGCATTGGCGATGATGTTCCCGGCTGGATCGCGCCAGATATAGGTGACGCCGGGAGGACCCATGGCCGAGAGCGATATCGTCTGGCCCTGGCACACGGGACTGTTGCTGGATGCGATGGGCGTCACCGGAGCCACCCCGATGGCCAGGTTGGCATTGGAAGTGGCGCTGCCACAGGCGTTGGTGGCCGTTAGCGATACCGTGGGCGAGCCCGCGGCTGCGAAACAGATCGACCCGGGTGCGAGGGTGTTGGCCGTTGCGGGGGTGCCGCCGGGGAAGTTCCAGGCAAGGGTCGCGGGCGCACCGCAGTCCACCAGTGTTGCTGAAGGGGTAACACACTGCCCCGCGCAGATACCCGCAAGCGGCGCCACCTGCACTTGTGGCGGCGCGTTCACCGCGATGGTCTGGCTGACCGGAGGCACGTTGCAGCTGTTCCGTTCGCGCAATTGCAGGGTATAGGTCCCCGGCTGATCGAGCGTGAAGGAGGGCTCGAAGAGCGTGGAACTCCCCGTGGATGCGGGCCCGGTGGCGCACACCGAGGCCGTACCGCTCAAGGTCCACTCATGAGTCACCAGACATCCGCTCAAGCCTGTGGATGTGTTGTCGGGCTGCAGGTTGAAGGGGACGCACACGGTGTTCTGTGCGAGTGTGAAGGATGGCACTGGCGCCTCCTCGATGCAGACCGAGCGCACGAGCGTGTCGCCCCCACACGCATTGCCCGCGATGACCCGCACATCGTACACACCAGCAACAGAGAAGTTGACCCCCAGCGTGGCGCTGCCACTGCTCCACGAGCCGGGATCGTAATTGCCTACACCGAAGCCGTTGTCGTTGCCCAATGATCCGCTCGCGATGGACCATCCCACGGCCGGCGTGATGCTCCAAAGCAGCGCAGGCGTCACATCACAACTGTTCCCGAGCACTTCATTGCCCGTACTGGTGCTGCTGAAGTTGACGGTGCTGGCCACGCAGGCGGTGTCGTTCGGACTGATGTTGAATCCGGCCTGCCCGGCAAGGCTCACCACGATGGGAAGCACGGTGCTGCCGCTGGTGCCGCAGGGGTTCTCCACCAGCATGTTGGCCGAGAAGCTGTTGGCGTAGGTGTTCACGCCATCCGTGCTGGTGGTACCGCAACTGCCCACGTTGAAGGTGTGCGTGATGGATGCTGGCGGTGGATGGGTGTACACCACGGGCGGCGTCCCGTCATTGAAGGTGACCGTATAGATGGTGCCGGGTGTGTTCGTGCTCCAGCCTACGATCGGGAAGGTGAGCGTGATGGGGCCGCAGCCTGTGGTGCTTCCGGGGTTCACCAGCGCACCGGCCGGGTTCGTGCCCACAAAGACGCGATAGACCTGGGTATCGTTGCAGCCGTTGGTCTGCGTGATGGTGTAGGTGATGGTGTGGATGCCCTGTGGATAGGTGCGCGTCTGGCCGGGCCAGGTGGTTCCGTTGAAGACCTCGGCGGGTGAACCGTCGCCCCAATTGATGGTGTGCGTGCTGCCCGGTTGTGCCGTGCCACCGAACTCGAACTGGAACCCGGCCGTGGGATTGGGTGTGCAGCGGTAGAACGTGGGGGCGCCGTTGAACACCGTGAAGGCCGCATTGCTGCTGGTGATCACCGCATCGGCCGCCGGGATCACCGACACGGCGATGGCGTCGGTGACCGTACAGCCTGCACCATCGGTCACTGTAACGGTGTAGGTGATCGCAGCAGTGGTGGTGGAGATCGGGTCGGCGATGTTCGGGTTGTTCAGCCCGGTGATCGGGGTCCAACTGTAGGTATAGGGCGCCTGACCACCGCCGGCGACAGCGTTCAACTGGAGCGGGCCGCCTGCACAGACCTGAACGGAGGCCGGCCCCGCGTCCACAGTGCATTGGCCATGTGCACCCATGGTGCAGAACACCAGGCCCAGCAGGAGGACTCCCTTATATACGCGCAGATGTTCCTTCATGGTCGCTCCACACCGGGTGCAATGTAGATGGGTGCACCGGGGCCGTTCCGGCTGTGGTCCTACGGAATATCAACCAAGCCGCTGTTACCAACTCACGTGGATAAGACGCGGCTACGCGGGTTCCTGTTGCCTCGGGATCAGCCTACGCCAATGCCTGAAGCACCAACCGTGCCACCTCCTCGGCCCGGTCGCTCACCATGAAGTGGCCGCCGCCCTCCACGCGGATCACGTCCTTCACGAACCAGATCGGCATCAGGCGGTCGGCGCTCCCGTGAATGTGGACCAGCCCCTCCACGGGTCGGGCCGGTCCCTCCCACTCCATCACTGCGGCGATCTGCACACGGATCTGCTCCAGCGGAGTGCCCGCAAGAAAGGCGTCGAGCAGGTCCTTGTCAGCTTCGGTCTCGGCCCCCATCTGCCAGCGCATCAGCGGCAGTGAGGTGCGCACGAAGGCGGGCGTCAGCAGGCGCTCCGGATGGGTGCCGCGCAACAAGCGCAAAGGCGGCGGCATCTCGTGCGGCCCCTTCCAACTGGAGATGATGATCGTCCGCACCGGCCTGGTGATCGCCGCCATTTCCTGGGCCACCATCCCGCCCATGCTCACTCCGACCAAGGCGTGCGGAACGGAGGTATCCACCTGCCTGGCAAGCGCTTCGGCGTAGGCCCGCAGATCGCTCCCTTCGTGCATCCGCGGCCACTCCAGGTAATGCACCCGGTGACCCCGGAGATCCAGCTTGCCGAACAAGCGGTGATCGGCACTCAGGCCGGGTATGAGGTAGAGGTCCATGCTCAGCCCAGCGGAACCATCCGCACAAAGGCCAGCGCAGCCTCCATCGGGGTGTGCATCACCACATCGGTGCGCACGAAGGGCACCTGTTCGCGGAAGGCCGCCACCAGCGACTCCAGTTTCGGGGAACTCCGCAGCGGGCGACGGAACTCCAGCGCCTGGGCCGCGGTGAACAGCTCGATGGCCAGGATGCGCTCCACATCGGCAGCCACCTGCCAGGTCTTGATCGCGGCGGCGGCACCCATGCTCACATGGTCCTCCTGCCCGTTGCTGCTGTCGATGGTGTCCACACAGTTGGGCATGCAGCGCTGCTTGTTGGCGCTCACCAGCGAAGCCGCGGTGTACTGCGGTATCATGAAGCCGCTGTTGAGGCCCGGCTCAGCCACCAGGAACGCCGGCAGTCCGCGCTGACCACCGATCAACTTGTAGGTGCGGCGCTCGCTGATACTGCCCAGTTCGGCCAGGGCGATCGCAAGGAAGTCCAACGCCAGCGCCAGCGGCTGCCCATGGAAGTTACCCGCGCTGATGACCAGGTCCTCATCGTCGAAGACCGTGGGATTATCGGTCACGCTCTCCAGTTCGCGTTCCACCACGCGTTCCACGTAGGCGATGGCATCGCGGCTGGCGCCATGCACCTGCGGGATGCAGCGGAAGGAGTATGGGTCCTGCACGTGGGCCTTCTTCCGCTTAATGAGTTCACTGCCCTTGAGCAGCTCGCGGAAATGACCGGCCACCACGGCCTGTCCGGGATGCGGACGCACCGCGTGGATGGCGGGATGAAAGGGCTCGATGCGGCCATCGTAAGCCTCCAGGCTGAGCGCCGCGATGATGTCAGCGAGCTGCGCCAGGCGCGTAGCCTTCAGCGTGAGCAGCGACGCGTAGGCGTTCATGAACTGCGTGCCGTTGAGGAGCGCGAGCCCTTCCTTGGGGCCGAGCTCCAGTGGCTTCCATCCCAGCTTCTTCAGGGCCTGCGCACTGTTCATGCGCTTGCCGTCCAACACCACTTCGCCCAGGCCCAGCAGGGGAAGCGTCAGGTGCGCCAACGGGGCGAGGTCTCCACTGGCACCGAGCGAGCCACGCTCGTACACCACGGGCAGCATGTCGGCATTGTACATGTCCACCAGGCGCTGCACGGTGGCCGGTGCCACAGCACTGTGCCCAAAGGCCATGTTCTGCACCTTCAGTACCAGCATGGCGCGCACGATCTCGGCCGGCACAGGCTCTCCGCTGCCACAGGCATGGCTCATCACCAGGTTCTTCTGGAGTTGCGCCAGGTCCTTCTTCGCGATCGACTTGTCGTAGAGCGAACCGAAGCCGGTGTTGACGCCGTAGATGGGCGCATCGCTCTGCTTCAGCTTGTCGCTGAGGTAGGCGTGGCTGCGCTTGATGGCGGCCACGGCATCGGGGGCCAGGGCGATCGGCGTACCACTGTGCAGGATGTGTGCCAGTTCGGCCAGTTCGAGGCCTACGGTGCCGATGGGATGGTGGGTCTGGGGCATGGGATCCGAGGGTACGAATGCGTTGTTCCGGAACGGTTCACCGGGTGAGTTGAGCGATCACTTCTTCGATCGACATGGCCGTGCCCTTCTCGTTGGCGCCCATGCGCTTCAGGGTCACCACGCCCTGTTGCATCTCGCTCTCGCCCACGATGGCCACGTAGGGAATGCCCTTCTTCTCGGCGTAGGTGAACTGCTTGGGCAGCTTGGTGGTATCTGGGTACAGTTCGGCCGAGATGCCTGCCTCCCGCACCTGGCGCAGGAGCTTCAGGCAGTGCAGGGCCTCGGTCTCTCCGAAGTTGGCGAAGAGCAACTGTGTGCTGCCACCCAGCTCGGCGGGGAACTTGCCGGTCTCCAGCAGCACATCGTAAATGCGGTCAGCACCGAAGCTGATGCCCACGCCGCTCATGCCCTTCAGCCCGAACACGCCGGTGAGGTCGTCGTAGCG
>CAYZBO010000009.1:0-45396 GCA_964476665.1 uncultured Chryseobacterium sp.
GATGGACATCTCGCGCTTCGAGCGGCAGGCCAGCAGGGTCGCCAGCACGATCAACAGGTGTGCGGACCGCCGTACACCGGGATGAAGGAACAGCATGCACAAAGGTGCAGCTTCCGATCTTCGTGCACATGCTGCCCGACCATCGCGCCTTCCTCGATGCCCTGCTGCCTGCGCTGTGGAAGGACCTGCCAGCTGCGCGCCGTTGGCCCATCGATCACCTGTGCTACCGCGTGGCCGATGAAGCGGGCTATCAGCACTGGCGCCACAGGCTCCTTACCGCTGGTACGTTGCTCGCCGAGACCCCCATCGGCGGCCGACCCATCGCCACCTTCCGGCTCCACGCGCCACTGCTCCACGGCGAGCAAGCCGTTCACCTCGTGGAACTGCCTGCACCCAAAGCCGGAAGTCCGTACGCCGAAGGCTGGGAACACGCCGAAGTGGTGACGCCCGTGCCGTTGACCGAACTGCTGCGCGAACACCCGCACTTGAATTGGGGGACCAGCGAGCTCCACAAGCCGCTGAACCCCGCGCTGCGCCTGCAGTACGGCGCCTTCAGCATCAAGGTGCACACCCTGCCCTTGGACGCGGTGATCGCCGCCGAACAGGCTATGCGTTGACCGCGAGACCAGGACGGTCCCACGCCACTTCGGCATCCAGCGGTGCGCCGTTGAAGAGGTGGTCCGCCAGGTGGGCCGCACACCAGGGCGCCAGCAACACGCCCCGCGAACCAAGACCGTTCAGCACCGCTTGGCCAGGGGCCGTCACACCCAGTAGCGGGCGTCGGTCGCGGGACGTGGGACGCACACCCACCTGTTGCTCTTCCACAGTGAACGGACGCTGCACGAAGGTGGCCAGGCGCTCCAGCAACCAGCGCCGCGCTTCTTCGCTCGGACCGCTGAACACATCGTCCCAGGCGAAGGTGGCGCCCACCCGGTAACGCTCGCCACCCAGCGGCAGCAGGAACACCCCACGATGCACCATGCGCGAGAGCCGTACGCCGGGGATGCGCACCACCACCGTCTCGCCCTTCACCGGGATCGCACCGGGCAGGGTATTGAAGGGTCCTTCGCAGCGGATCAGCCAGCGCGCCCGCACACCATCCACCTCCACGCCCGGCGCTGTGGAGCGGACCTCCTCGGGCTGCACGATACGTTCCACCAGCGCACCTTCGGCCAGCAGCACCGTGCGTTGGGCCTCCAGCATCGCGGGCACGTTCAGCCAGGCGCAGCGGGGCACCGTGCCGTGGCCATATGGATGCACGATGCCGTCGCGCTCCAGCTCAGGCTCGGGTACCCGGTGCAAGAGCACGCGGCCTTCGTCCGTGGCCATCGCGCGGCTCCATTGGTCCGCCTCCTTGGGCGTGGGGAAGAGCTTCACCAAGGGCAGCTGGTGCCAGCCGGTCCAGCCATCCCGTACCGACCATTCACTGTAGAAGCGCTCGGCCAGCGGCAGCAGCTCCAAGGCCCGCCAACTGGGCACATCGCGGCGCAGCACCACAGGATTCACCACGCCACCGGCGGCCATGCTTGCGTTGCCCGGCCGCTTCACATCGTACACCCGCACGTGCAGTCCGCGTTGGCGCAAGGTCTCGGTCAGCACCGCACCGGCCAGGCCCCGCCCAAGCACCACCGCATCCACCTGCACTGCCATGGGGCAAAGGTCGGCTACCGCACGGGCAGCACCACCGGATCGAACTCGAACACCGTATCGTTCACCTGCGCGCTCAGCCGCAGCTCCAGCGGACCACCGGGCACCGTGGCGCGCAGGGTCCAGCGATCGCCAGCGCCGTCCTTGCGGATGGTGCCGTTGCGCACCGAAGGGATGAACGAAGGCACATTGGGGATGCGGATGCGCACGGCACGGTCAATGCCGAGCAGCAGCGCCGTATCCGGCTCCACCTTTACGGAAGCCAGCAGTGCCGCCGTATCCGTGATCACCAGTCGGTTGGCCGTGGATACCTGCACCGTACTATCGTTCAGCAGCACGCTGTAGGCCATGAACTGCGCCTCGCCCTGCTGCTCCAGCGTGCTCACCGCATGGTAGCGCAGCACCCCATCGGCCGTGTACACCTTGTGCTCTCCCACCGGCCGACCACGCGACCAGCCCTGGCGCGCTTTCACCGTGCCATCGGGGAAATAGGCGATCAGCGCGCCGTGCTGGAGACCATCCACCACCGGCACCTCGCTCTCCACGCCACCGTTGGGATGGAAACTGCGGCGCAGTTCGAGGGCAGGTCCTGAAGGCTGCGTAGGCTCCGCTTCAGGGGCGCGGCAGGCGGTGATGAGCAGTGCGGACAGGAACAGGGTGCGCATGGGGCAAAGCAACGGCGCAGAAGCTGAACGGCGCATCACCGACCCCGATGGCCAGCGCAATGTGCGGGTGGTGGTGGAGTGAGGCGGCGCCACACCCTGTCCCAGCACGTAATTATCGCGTACCTTCGATAGCATGGATGCGCGCGTGCCGAAAGTTGCTTGCGCGGGTCTGCCGAGACCTGCAGCGCACAGCCTGTGCCGGGCCATGGCTGCGCTTGGCATCCCAACCCGTCTGAACACCACTCCAGCCGACATCCCTGTGGACCAAGAAGACCTGGACGGTGCTGGCAATGTGACCCTGGACCTTAGCAGCCGACCCTTTGGTGGCTTGCTGAACTACCACCTCGACACCCTCCACGCAGACTATGCCTTTATCATCACCCCCGAGCCTTTTACCAAGAGCGCACGGTATGCCCGCGCGGCCGAAGCAGAGTCCGTACCGCCAGCAGAAGACTTCACCCTTTATCCGAACCCGACACGAGGTGATCTTTTCATACGGCTTGACTATGAAACCCATGTTGACATAACGCTCTTCGACCTTTCGGGGCGGCCATTGCAACAGTGGAACGGATTCAGCGGGCCACTGATCCACCTGCCGATCTCGCACATTGCGCAAGGCACCTACTTCGTTCAGGTGGATAATGGAATAGCGCAGAGGAGCGCAAAAAAATTAATGATCTACTGAGCCATGAGGAGTCTATTTGTTTTGATCCTAATTCTAAGCACTCAGTATTTGAATGCGCAGAATAGTTTTAGCTTATTTTACGACGGATGGAAGGACACTAGATTCAGTATTCATCAATTATCAAGTGGAAATTATTTAGTTGGATTGAGCCAGCGGCGAGGAATAAGTGTTATCAACAACAGCGGAGATATTGCATTCACCCATACTTATTGGGCTGACTCGACTGATATATTTTCTCTAATTTCAGGCATCACAAGATTCTCTGAGAATAGTTTTATTCTTTCATCCGGATACGCAAAGGATTCCTGTACAACTTCAGGAACTCATATCAGACCTTACCGGCATCCAATTTTGGCTAAAATGGATAGTTCCGGTGCGATTAGTATCAAACGCTTCTACCAGCTTAACTATGGATGCGACAATCACCTCGGCGGATCAGTGGTTGCGGCCGACAGTTCCATCGTAGCCTGGGGTTATCAAGATGACCTTCTGATGATGAAGGTAGACTCCAACCTGGATCCGATCTGGGCCCGCCGTTTCCTGCAGGAGGGTGGCGTGCAATTCATGAAGGCCCTCCCCGGTGGCGATCTGCTGGCCGGCATGAACCTGGCTGATGGGGGGGCCACCGTGGCACGCCTGGATCCCCAGGGCAATTTCCGCTGGTGCAACTCCTACTTCAGGCCACGGGGCACCGCACACGATGCCATCATCTTGTCCGACAGCTCCTTTGTGATCATCGGGCACACGGACAGTACCGCATCGGGCAACATCTTCGAGCCCCTGCCACCCACCTTCCAGCCCAAGCAATACATGATGAAGCTCGATGGCGAGGGTGCCGTGCAGTGGTGCCGCGGCTACGACAGTGCCCCCAACTACTGGAACACCCCAAGGCCTTCGGTGATCAAGCAGACCCCCGATGGCAACTATGTGATCCTCGCCACCCTGGGCATGCCCAGCTCGGTGTTCTATGACCGCATCATGCTCATCAAGACCAACACCAATGGCGACACCCTGTGGACCCGATCCATGGGAGCCTCCACCCGGCGGTACGAAGGAATTGGCATGCAGGTGGCCTCCGATGGCGGCATCCTGATCGGTGGCGTGGCGCAAGGCAGCAACCTGCCCGGCATCACCAATTCCATCGCGTTCATCAGCAAGACCGACTCCCTGGGCTTCTTTGCCTGCCAGAACCGCACCCGTCCGCTCCAGGTGCTCGAGCTATTCCCCACGGACAGCGCGGTCACCCTCACCTCGGTGGACGGGTGGGTCTCCTACGGCGACCCCATCCTCTACGACACCGCCTTTGCAGAGGTGCCGGTGTATCCCGTCTGTGGTGGTGCGACCGGCATGCCCGCCGCGGCCCGGGCCTCTCACGGCTTCCGCGTCCGACCCAACCCCACCCCCGGTCGTATCACGGTAGACCTGCCCGATCCCCTTCAACGCGAGAGCTTCTACTCCGTCATCGATGCCACGGGACGCCTGCTCTTTGAACGTCCCCTGCCCCCCGGCGCCACCACCACCGACATCGACCTCAGCCGCTTCGGCAAAGGCACCTACATCCTGCGCATCACCGACCCCGATGGCCAGCGCAATGAGCGGGTGGTGGTGGAGTGAGGGGGCGGTGAAGTAAACCGCAGCCTACAACTTCACGAACTCCACCCGGCGGTTGTTGGCCTTGCCCTGGGGGCTGTCGTTGGGGCCGGCCGGTGTGCCTTCGCCCTTGCCGTCGGTCTCCAGGCGGCCGCCGTCCACAGCGAACTCCTTCACCAGGGCCTCCTTCACGGCGGCAGCGCGGCGCTTGCTCAGCTCCAGGTTGGCGGCCTCTTCACCATCGCTGTCCGTATGGCCGATGATGCGCACCCGCACACCGGGGTTCTCCGTGAGCGCGGTTCCGATCTCCTTCAGCGTGCCATAGCTCTCCGGCTTGATGCGGTCGCTGCCGCTGTCGAAGAGGATGCCGCGCGTCACCAGGCGGCCTTCTGTGATAAGCTTGTTGCGCGTATCGGGCGCACCGGCCGCCACACGCAGGTCCTTCAGGTAGGCCGTACTGCCTTCGCAGCCCCCGCCCTCCAGGATGAAGCGGTAGTTGACCCCCGGTTGGAAGGCACGCGGGATGTCCCACACCTTCTCCTCATTGAGGTACATGCGCAAGCGGGCCTTCTGCCGCCAGATGCTGACGCGGGCCATGGGCGCGATGCCCCGGTGTACCAGCTGCATCTGCCCCTTGCTGTTGTTCATGATGCGTTGCCGATCAAGGCCGTGGACCTCGATCGCCGTGTGACCTTCACTGCCACCGGCCCCCTGGGGGTGTACGCTGGCATCCACCCGGCCGTGCTTTTCCGGCTGCAGCAGGTTGCCATTGTCATCGGCCACGAAGGATGCGGTGATGAAGGAGCAGTAATAGCTGAACTCATCGCTGGTGGCCACATCGAACTCGATGGTGCAGTTCTCCGGGATCACCCCAAGGAATTCGGGATAGAAGATGCCATCGCCGTTGAGCTTGAGCCAGCGGCCTTCGGTGCCCTCAATGGTGACCACCTCGCCGCTGCTGTTGGTGTTCCAGCGCGCGGGGAAGTCGCCCACGGCATCCTGGGTGAAGTCCTCCACGGCCACCACCTGCTCGCCGGGCACGAAGTCGAACTTGCTGTAAGCGGTGAGGCTGCGCGGCTTGGCGGAAGCGGCCCCAGCGGCATGGCCTTCACCGGTATGGCCTCCGCCCTCGACCCCTTCCACAGGCTCCTGGCCACCGGTCCCCGCGGGCGTATCGCCCTGGCCCTTCTTGCCTTTGCCCTTGGTGGCCTCCTTGGCGCCTTTGTCCACGCCCTCCTCGGCCTTGTCGAAGCCCTTGTCGATGGTCTGGTCCACTTTGCGTTCCAAGCGCTCCTTGGCCTTCTGCTCAAGGCGTTCCTGGATGTTGATCTGGGCGGCGGCCGTACCCATGAGGAGCACCGGCAGGACCACCACGATGGAGGTGCGGAGGAGGATCTGCATGGCCGCAAGGTATAAGGAACACGTCTAAAAGCATCGACCATGCCCGGGCATTTATCGACTAAATACTGTTATTTGTCGACCGACTGCACAAGTGTCCAGAGGTCGATCCACCTGGAGGGCGGGGATTGAACACTACGCCGCCAACAAGGCTTCCATCCGCTCCAGCAGGGCGTCGGGGTCGTAGGGCTTCTGTACCATGTCGTTGGCGCCGGTGCCCTGCACGGTGGCGCGCAGGTGGGGCAGTTCGTAGCCCGTGAGCACCAGGATGGGCAGTAAAATGCCTTGGTCGCGGAGGGTCTCCACCACGCTTAGGCCGTCCACATGGGGCAGGCCGAGGTCCAGCAGCAGCAGGTCCGGACGCAGCTGGCGGCAATGCTCCACGACATCGCGGCCATCGCGCAGGGTGCTCACCTGCCAGCCGGCCTGTTGCAGGCGCTTCTCCAGCAGCTTGCGCACCAACGCATCGTCCTCGATCAGCAGCACATGGGGCATGGAGGCTGATACGCAGGATCGCGGCCGGATGTTACCGCATCACCCTTCGCTCCGTGGCTCGGGATCGGGCTCCACCGCACTGAGGTCGGCCCGGCGCCCACCGGTCAGCAGGCCCACCATCATCACCAGGCTCGTGCCCAGGATCACCATCAGCAGCACGCTGCCATCGCGATCGGGGATGCGCAGGTGGGCCGGTATGTTGTAGGCCAACAGGATGGTGATCAAGCCCCGGGGTGCCAGCAGGGCCACGGTACGCGGACCTTCCACCCGGAGGGCCGCCACCGCCAGGGCCCGTATGGCGAAGATGGCCGCGATCACCAGACCGCCCAACACCAGCACGTCCTTGTCCATCAGGCGACGCACATCGATGATCAAGCCGAACATCAGGAAGAAGAAGGTGCGCACCACAAAGGCGGTCTCGGCGGTCACCAGGTGCAATTCGTGCTCGATGTTGCGCATCGTGGAGGCCTTGGTGATCCGCGCCACCCAGCCGCGGAACATCAGGCCCTGATTGCTCACCATCAATCCGAAGACCAGGATGATGAGCAGCGAGGAAAGGTCCATCTTCTTGCCCAGGGCATAGAGCAGCATGAGCACGGCGATGAGCAGGAAGAACTTCACCCGGGTGCGGATCCGCTGGAAGATCCACAGCAGCACGAAGCTGGCCACCACGCTCACCACGATGGTCAGCACGACGTTGCCCACAAAGCGTCCGGCAATGCCTGCGACCGAAGACCCCGCGTGGTCGTCGATCAGGAAGTAGAAGAAGAGGATGCCCAGGATGTCCGAGAACGTGGCCTCATAGATGATGAAGTCCCGCCGGTCGCGTGGAAGGTCGAACACGCTGGGCAGCACAATGGCGCTGCTCACGATGGACAAGGGCATGGCATAGACCAAGGCCCGGTACCAATCCACCCCCAGCACCTGTACCACGATGAGGGTGATGGCCGTGGCCGTGCCCAACAGCGCCACCAAGGCCAGCAGGAAGGACCGACGGACCATGCTGCGACGCCCCGCAGTGAGCTTCAGGTCCAAGGCGGCCTCCAGCACGATCATGACCAGACCGGAGATGCCCAGCACGTTCAAGGCCTGTGATACGAGCGGGCTGTTGCGCAGCAGGCCGTAATGGTCCAGCACCTGGTGTGCGGCAAGGCCAACGCCGATGAGCATGAGCACGCTCGGCAGGTTGGTGCGCTTGGCCAACCAATTGAACAGGTGCGAAAGGATGATCGCCGAGGCGGCCAGGATGAGGAACAGGTAGGCGTCCATGGGCGTGGCGACCAGCCACAAAGATGAGCCTTCCCATCCGCACACCGATCGTGCGCGTCGTGCGATCTACTCCAGTACTTCCTCGATGTCGTCCACCGGCTCGGTGCGGAAGATCCAGAACTTCTGGCCCACGAAGTTGAACACCGCACAGATGCCCGTGGCACCCATGAAGGCCACCAGGTACTTACGCGGCACCCAGCTCCAGGTGCTGTGCTGGTGCAGCACCCACAGGAAGAGGCTGTTGAGGCTCACGTTGAGCACCATGGACATGCCATACAGGGCCAGGAACTTCACCAGACGCCGGTTGCTGCGGTCCTTGCGGCGCCAGGTCCAGCGCTTATTGAAGTGGTAAGTGACCATCAGTCCGCAGAGGAAGCTGAGGGTCTTGGCCACGGCCTCGTTGCTCCACGGCGGAGGCAGCAGCGCGCCGGGCAATACCTGCAGGAAGAGGTAGTAGCAGGCCAGGTCGGTGAGCACCGCCAGCCCGCCGATGAAGCCGAACTTCACCAGTTGCTTACGCCCTTCGGGCACGGCGCTCAATCGCGCAAGTGGCATGCGGTCAGCGGGTAATGGCCTTGAAGAGGTCGTTGCCGTTGGCGAAGAGGATCAGGCCCAGCAGCAGCAGCATGCCGATCATCTGGGCCACCTCCAGCACGCGCTGGTTGGGCGCGCGACCGGTCACCATCTCGTAGAGGAGGAACACCACGTGACCACCGTCCAGCGCCGGTATGGGCAGGATGTTCATGAAGGCGAGGATGATGCTGAGGAAGGCCGTCATGTTCCAGAACACCTGCCAGTCCCAGGTGGCGCTGAACAGCCCGCCGATGGCCCCGAAGCCACCGATCTGGCTGGCGCCGGTGCGCGAGAACACGAGCTTCAAGGAGCGTACATAGCCACCCAGGGTCTCCCAGCCATACCCGATACCGGCCGGGATCGCGGAGAGGAGACCGAACTCCTCGTGGGCGAACTGGAAGTAGGCGGTGGGCGCCTGGTTGCCTATGCCGATGGTGCCGTCGTCCTTCACCGTCAGGATGATGTCCATGACCGCGCCGCCGCGCTCCACGGTCACCTTGGCCTGACGACCCTTCCACCGCTCCAACTGCTTGCGCACATCGGCATAGTACTTCGCGGTCTCGTCGTTCACGGCCACCAGCTTGTCGCCCTTGCGGAAGCCCGCTGCTTCGGCCGGACCACCGGCAATGACCGTATCCACGGTGAACGGCACCCGCGGGCCGAACAGGGCCTTCTCGCCGCTGGCCAGGATGCTGTCCTGCACGTTGGGCGGAAGCACCACCGTGGTCGTTGCACCCTTGCGGTCCACCGTCAGTGTGCGGGCGCCATCGATGAGGATGGCCTTGCCCACTTCTTCCAACGTGCGTGGTGCGGCACCTTCCACAGCGAGGATGCGGTCGCCGTCCTCCAGGCCCTGGCGCTGCATCATCTCGCTCACGTGCACGCCGTACTTCACCTCGCTCAGCGGCAGGTAGTCGCGGCCCCAAGTGAAGAGGATGCCGATGTAGATGGCCATGCCCAGCAACAGGTTCACAGTGACACCACCCACCATGATGATAAGGCGCTGCCAGGCGGGCTTGCTGCGGAATTCCCACGGCTCAGCAGGCTTGGCGAGCTGGGCCTTGTCCATGCTCTCGTCCACCATGCCGCTGATCTTCACGTAGCCACCGAAGGGCACCCAGCCGATACCGAACTCAGTGCCGCGCCACTGCTTCTTCCACAGGGAGAACCACGGGTCGAAGAAGAGGTAGAACTTCTCCACCCGCGTGCCGAAATAGCGGGCGGGAAGGAAGTGCCCCAGCTCGTGCAGCACCACCAGGATGCTGAGGCTGAGGATGAGCTGTGCGCCTTTGATCAGGATCTCCATGCGGCGGGAAGTCCGGCCCGGGCCACGCGACGCGCTTCGGCATCACTGGCCTCCAGGTCGGGAAGCGAGGGGTTGGGTAGGAAGGGTACGGTGTTCAGGCAATGCTCCACCAGGTCGCTCATCTCCAGGAAGCCGATGGCATCCTGCAGGAAGAGCGCCACGGCCACCTCGTTGGCGGCATTGAGCACGCACGGCGCGTTGCCGCCCCGGTCCATGGCATCGAGCGCCAAGGCCAGGTTGCGGAAGGTCTCCAGGTCGGGCTGCTCAAAGGTGAGCGCCGGGTACTTCACGAAGTCGAAGCGGGGCCAGCTGGTGGCTAGCCGGTCCGGGTAGGCCATGGCGTACTGGATGGGCAGCTTCATGTCCGGCAGGCCCATCTGCGCCTTCATGCTGCCATCGCGGAACTGCACGATGCTGTGGATGATGCTCTGCGGGTGGACGATGATGTCGATCTGCTCGCGCTTCAGGTTGAAGAGCCACTTGGCCTCGATGGCCTCCAGCCCCTTGTTCATCAGGCTGGCGCTGTCGATGGTGATCTTGGCGCCCATGTCCCAGTTGGGGTGCTTCAGGGCCTGGGCCTTGGTCACCGTGGCCAGCTCGGCGCGCGTCCTGCCCCGGAAGGGACCTCCGCTGGCCGTGAGCACGATCTTCTCGATGGGGTTGTGCCACTCGCCCGCCAGGCACTGGAAGATGGCGCTGTGCTCGCTGTCCACCGGGTAGATGTTCACCCCCTTCTCCTGCGCGGCCTTGGTGACGAGCTCGCCCGCCACCACCAGGGTCTCCTTGTTGGCCAGGGCGATGTGCTTGCCTGCGGCGATGGCCGCCAGTGTGGGCCGCAGCCCGGCGTAGCCCACCAGCGCGGTCAGCACCAGGTCGATGCCCTCCATGGTCACGGCCTGCTCCAGCGCCTCGGCACCGGCATAGACCTTGATGCCCTTGGGGAAAAGCGCGTCCTTCACGGCGTCCAGCTTGGCCGCATCGCCGATCACCACCGCGTTGGGACTGAACTCCAGTGCTTGCTGCATCAGCAGCTCCACGTTGTTGCCACAGCTCAGCAGCTCCACCACGAAGCGCTCGGGCTGCTCGCGCACCACGTCCAGGGCCTGTGTGCCGATGGAGCCCGTGGAACCGAGGATGGCGATGCGTTTCTGCATGGTGGTCGCGCCACCCCCTGCGGCGGCAAGGGTGCAAAGATCGGGGTTTTGTGGGCTGGTGTGTCAGGGCTTGGGCGCTCACCGCCCCCCCGCCGCCCGCCTTAACCGGTCGTTGATCGCTCGGCCCAGGCCTTCCTCGGGGAATTCCTCGGCTACGATGACGGCACAATCGCTGCTGTCCAGCTCGCGCAGCACGGCGAAGAGGTGGCGCGCAGCCTCGGCCAGATCGCCGCTTTCGGAGAGCACTTCGCAGCGGTGGGCCAGGTATTCACGCTGGAAGCTGATGACACCCACCGAACGGCCCGCGAAACGCTTGAGCAGGGCCTCCACATCGCCGCGGTACAGGGGCTTGCGCGGGGCGTAATGGCTGTCCAACATGCCCGGTGCGTGGGGCTTGGCGGCCGTAGGCACCACCGTGAGCGGTCCGGTGATGGCGGCGATGGCCTCGGCGGAGATGCCGCCCGGGCGGAAGAGCTGCCACCGGCCTTCCTGCCAACCGATGATGGTGCTCTCCACCCCCACCACACACGGACCACCGTCCAGGATGTACGGCACCTGGTCGCCCAGCTGATCGGCCACGTGCTGCGCGGTGGTGGGGCTCACGTAGCCGAAGGGGTTGGCGCTGGGCGCTGCCAGGGGGAAGGGCAGCGCTTGCAACAGCGCCAACGTGAGGGGGTGGGACGGCATGCGCACGCCCACGGTGTCCAGTCCGCTGGTGACGATGTCGGGCACGTCGGGGTGCTTGGGCAGCAGCAGGGTGAGCGGGCCGGGCCAGAAGGCGTCCATGAGGGCCTGGGCCTGCGGTGGCAGTTCGCGCGCCACCCGGAGGATGTCCTCGGGGCGGCCGATGTGTACGATGAGCGGATCGAAGCTGGGGCGCTGCTTCACGCTGAAGATGCGGAGCACGGCCGTTCCATCGAAGGCGTTGGCGGCCAGGCCGTACACGGTCTCGGTGGGGATGGCCACCACCGCGCCGGCTTGCAGGTGCCGGGCCGCCTGTGCGCTATCGGTGCCAATGGTGCTCATGGTGCAAAGATCGGCAGCGGGGAACTGAACGAACGCTACACACCCGCGATCCTTTGGGTGCAGATGCCTGTTCATTGATCATGCGATCTGTTCTGCTGGCGGTGTTCATCGCCCTCTTCCTACCCGTGGTCCATGCCCAGGACCGCGCGCCCTTCGATGGGTTCAACACCCGCCGGATCCAGCTCTCGCAACGAGCGACCTGGGTGTTGGGCGGCTGGGCCACGGCCAACCTCGGCGCAGGGCTGGCGGTGCGCGCCAACGCCGAGCGCGGCTCTGAAGCCTGGCACTTCGGCACTATGACCATGGGCTGGAGCGCCATCAACCTGGGCATCGCCGTGCCGGGACTGTTGGCCCTGCGCAAAGAGGCCCGCACGCCGATGGATATCGCCGAGGTGCTCGCGGCCCAACGCCGCACCGAAACGCTGTACCTGATCAACACCGGGCTGGACCTGGGGTACATGGGCCTGGGCCTGTGGATGCAGGAGCGCGGCTTGCGCACGGCTGGCGAGGACGGTGCCCGACTGCGCGGCTTCGGCAATGCGGTGCTGGTGCAGGGCGCCTTTCTGTTCGCCTACGACCTGGTGGCCTACGTGGCGCACAGTCTGCATTGGCAGCGTAAGCGGGACGGGCTGCTCCGGCAGCTGCAGTTCAATGGTACCTCGCTGGGCCTGCGGTTCTGAGGACGTGCATGCCTTCGATGGGTATGTGTTCAGTGGCGATCAGGAGCGAGAGACCGGCGCCCGAGCGGGTCAGGGGTCGACCATGCGCAGATCGTTGACCCGCGCGAAGTGCTTCTTGTTCAGCGTTGCCAAGGGAAGGTCGTTGGCGATCGCTGTGGCAGCGATGAACAGGTCCGCCACTCCAATGCCGGTGCCCTGCTTCCGCAGCTCTACGCTTAGCCTGGCTGCGACCCTGGCTACCCGGTCATCAAAAGAGAGCACGATCATCCGCACGAGGACCTCATTCCAATAACGTTGCTGGGTCGCGGTCACGCCTGCCAACACCTCGAACTGGGTGATGGATGAGACGCGCAATTTCCAACCGTCCGACGCAAGTTTGAACAATACGGTCCTGTTCTTGTCGGTGCTGCGGAAGTGCTCAATGAGCACGCTTGTATCAAGCAGTACTTCCTTCAGCGCCATTGGTCGATGGCTGCGCGCAGTTCTGACAAACGCTCCACTTGTGTTCTGGACATCGTTGGAGCCCGAAGCAATAGATCTCGCACTTGTTCGCGTTGCACCTGCTCATCCTCGGCCATCCAAGCCACCAAGCGTTCGCGCTGCGCCTTGGGCAACTGCATGATGAGCTGCATCAACTCAGCCAGTCCGATGTTCAACTTGATCTCCATCAGTTACAAAGATAATGAGCAACCACCCCGTTCGCGAAGCATGACCACCACACGCGAAGCCCTCGGTCAGGCGCACTGAAATGGTACCTTCACCCCATGGACCGACGTCACTTCCTCCGCTCCGCCTGCCACGCCTGCGCCGCGCTGGCCGTGCTCCCCGCCGTCACCACGTTGGAGAGCTGTGCTTCCGCCAAAGGCGCCCGCTACGCCGTGCAGGACGGTGCGCTGCGCATCCCGGTGAGCGGCCTTACGCCGGGGGTGAACATCGTTCGTGCCAAGGGGCTGGCTGACAAGCTGCTGATCGACCAGCGAGCGGACGGCACCTACACCGCGTTAGTGCTCAACTGTCCGCACAAGAACGGTCCGGTGACCTTCACCGATGGCGAGGGCCTGAAGTGCGGCTGGCACGGGAGCACCTTCGATCTGGACGGGCAGGTTACCAAAGGCCCCAGCAAGAGCGGCCTGAAGCGTTATCCGGCTGCGGTGGAGGGCGCCGAGCTGGTGGTGCGCGTAGGGTGATCAGGGCTTGACCACCTGCTGCGTCACGAAGCCCAGGTTGGTGTAGAGCGATGCGAAGTAAGCGCCGGGCGCCAAGCTGGAAATGTCAACCGTGAAGCTGTGCTGCCCTGCGGACAACCGACCCTGGTTCACCTCCAGCACCACCGCACCCAGCGCACCGTGTATGCGAATGCCACTGTAGCCGGTGTTATGCAGTTCCACGTCGATGCGCAGGGTATTGGCATCGAGCGAGGTGACCGTGATGCGGTCACGCACCTCGGGTACCACTGCAGGCTGGGGAAGACCGGTGCTGACCGGGCCGTAGCGGAACAACCCATATCCTCCAGCAAAGGCCAGTGCGTCGTTCACCTTGTGGAAGCGGTTGAAGCCGGCAAGTTGGAACGAACTGCTCCAGCTTTCGCCGCCATTGGTGGTGGTGAAGAGCACATTGTCGCCGGCCCAGCCCTGATCGGGGTTGAGGAAGCCCACGCCCTGCAGGCGACCAAAGCCGTTGGCCAACGTATCCAAGGTCCAGGTGAGACCAGCATCGTCCGAACGTGCGATGCGCGGTCGGCTCTGGTAGCCGGTCTCGATGGAGGCGTACATGTGCTGCCCGTCCGGCGACTGGATCTTCCAGAACCACTCGTTGCCCGTTCCAGTGGTGAAGACCTGGGTCCATGTAAGACCACCGTCAACGGTGCGGAAGATGGATGCGCCCAGCGTGTTGTTCGGACCGCCACCCACGGCAAAGCCGGTGTCAGCATTGAGGAAGAGCACATCGATGAGGCACCACGCCTGTGCGGAGAGGTCGAAGTGCTGCCAGGTGAGGCCGGCATCGCTGCTCTTGATCACGTAAGCTGGCCCGAAGAAGACCCCGGCACCATAGATGGTCGTGGCATCGGCTCGCGCCAGTCCGCAGATGCCCGGTACCGGCTGCGCCAGATGTGGCATGATGTCCGTCCAGGTGGTGCCGCCATCGGTGGTGCGGAACAGTTGCCCATCCAACGAACCACAGAAGCCCACCTCAGCATCCAGGAACTCGATGCTGCGCAGGTAGTCGTTGCCGAAGTCCACAACGATGGACCAGAATTCACCCCCGTTGTAGGTGCGCAGGATGCGGCCGGACCCGCCTCCGGCCACCCATCCGGTGTCGGCGTTCAGGAAATAGAGGTCGTCGGCTCGCTCGATGGTGGGATGGACCAGTTGGGTCCATTGGGCCTGGGAGGTGGCGACGAAAAGGAGCAGGATGATAGCGTACGGATGGCGCATGATAGACCGGCTTTGGCGCACGAAAATGCAGATGAACGACCGATCAGCCCATCGCTGAACGACGAGCGGCGAACATCGCTGGGGTAGCGGTCAACCGAAGCCCTCCACATACAGCCGGTCGTTCGACAGGCGCGGCCGCATGCCCATAGCGTGGTTCATGCAGGCCGTTGGTGCTCGCATAGCACGCTGCGCCAATTGCTCACACGTACCCCATCGGTGGTGGTGAATTCCTGATCGCCGTCGTACACCACGCTCCCATGAGAAGCCTCGGACAAGCTCATGAAACGCACCAGGTTGACCGCGAAATCCGGGGTCCAGGTCCTTGCCGACTTGATCTCCATGGGCCAACTGGAGGCCCCTTGGTCCACGATCAGATCGACCTCCACCCCCTTGTTGTCGCGCCAGTAGTGGAAGCGTTGGCGGGCTCCCTGATTGAGGTCGTTCTTCATCATTTCCAGAATGACCAGGTTCTCGAAAAGCGCACCTCGGAAATGGGAGAGCTCCAATTCCGATGCGTTCCGTATGCCAAGCAGCGCACAAGCAAGCCCCGTATCGACAAAATAGAGCTTGGGTGCCTTGGTGATGCGCTTGTTGAAGTTCCGGTGGTAAGGCTGCAGGAGCTTGATGACGTAGGTCTGCTCCAATACGGACAGCCATGCGTTCACCGTTCGCACATCGATTCCGCAAGCGTTGCTCAACGCAGCCACATTCAGCGCTTGTCCGATGCGCCCGGCGCACAGCTGCACAAAGCGCGTGAAGAGCATCGTATCCGCGATGTTCTTGATCTGGCGGACATCGCGCTCCACATAGGTGCGCAGGTAGGCGTTATACCATGCTTGTGGCTCCCTTCCCTTTGCATGCACCTCAGGGTAATAGCCCAGCAGGATCAAGTCGTTCACACCTGGGGATCGGCCCACCGCATCCAGCTCACGCACGCTCAGCGGCAACAGATCAAGGACCCCTACCCGCCCTGCCAGGGTCTGGCTGACGTTCTCTTGAAGCAGGATGTTGTTGCTGCCGGTAAGGATGAACAGGCCATCGCGATCGGAGCTGTCCAGGATGCCCTGGAGGTAATTGAGCAGGATCGGGGTGCGCTGGACCTCGTCCAACACGGCACCGTGAGGGAACCTACCCAAAAAGGCCTTCGCATCACGCTCGGCCAACAGCTGCTCATCGGGGTTCTCCAGCGAGGCATACGGCTTGTCTGGAAAGACCGCACGCACCAGCGTGCTTTTACCGGATTGTCGTGGCCCAAGCAGCATCACCGCCCGGAACTGCTGGGCGTAGTGCTTGAGCAGCGCCGCCTGCTCACGGGGTATATGGCTGTGGGTGCCGACCATGACTTGGTACAAATATAGCAATCGAATGACATATCTGTACCCGGCCCTCTGTAGCAGCCCGCAACGACCCGCATGTGGAACTCATCAGCGCGATCACCCCAAGCCCTCCACGTAGCGCCGGTCGTTCGCCAGGCGCGGCATCTTGCTTTGGGCGAGGTTCAGCACCAACCCCTTCAGTCGAGCGGCAGCTTACGTACCCGCGCCACGTGCTTGGTCATGGCTACCAATGCACCTATACGCAGCTCCTGCTCGAATTGAGCCAGAACGCGCAAAACAGGTTCCAAGATCTCGTCAGCGTGGGTGTCCTTTTCACGGACGATGATCACACTCGGGGCGTGGTCCTTGGAAGCGAACAAGAGATCGCCGAAGTCAAGGTCGTGTGTGATGATCACGCAGGAGTTCGCCTTAGACCATTCCAAGATGGACAGGTCCATCGCCTTGGGATCACCAATGCTCGACCAGTGGAGCGCCTCATGTCCTGCCGCCTTCAGGCCAGCAGCCAATTGAGGCGGCAAACACATATCAACCACGAGCTTCATGCCCGCTCGATCGGCAGATCCTGGTCGTTGGCCAACAACGTGGCATAGTTCAGTGCCGCGGTGATGTCCTCGTCCTCAAGGTAGGGGTACAGCGCAAGGATCTCCTCCCGGCTGCGCTTCGAGGCAAGCAGGCCGATGATGGTGCCCACGGTGATCCGCATGCCACGGATGCACGGGCGGCCTCCCATTTTACCGGGTTCGATCGTGATACGCGGTGCCACTTCCATGAACCCAAAGGTACATGAGCGGCTTGCTGAATGCCAAGGCTATACATCTGCACCCAGCCCCTCCACGTAACGCCGGTCGTTGGCCAGGCGCGGCACCTTGCTCTGGGCATCGTTCATGCCGCGCGCCTTCATCCACGCCGCGAAGCCACCACGCGCCACCGCGGTGATCACCAAGGGCCGCAGCACCTTGCCCGCGATCAGGTCTTTGTAATAAGGGTTGCGCTTCTGCAGGGCTTCGTCCATCTTGACGGCGAAGCGTGCCATGTCCGCCGGGGGTGCGGCGAACTCGATGAACCATTCGTGGTACGGCAGGCCTTCCCCAGGAGCGGTCTGCGGCGCTACCGTGAACTCGGCCACTTCGCACGGCTCCAAGGCGATGGCATCCTTCAAGGCACCTTCCACCTCCTCCGCAATGACGTGCTCGCCGAACGCGCTGGTGAAGTGCTTGGTACGGCCCGTAACCTTGATGCGCGGTGGGCTCAGCGAGGTGAACTTCACCGTATCACCGATCTCGTATCCCCACAGCCCGGCGTTGGTGTAGAGCACCAGCGCGTACTGCGTGTTCAGCTCCACTTCGGCGATGGAGCGTGGACGACGGTCGTTGCCCTGCATGGGGATGAAGCCGAAGTAGATGCCGTTGTCCACCACCAGCAGCAGACCATCGTCGTTGTCCTTGTCCTGATAGGCGATGAAGCCCTCGCTGGCAGGGAAGAGCTCCACGCTGGGGACACTGCCGCCGATGAGGGCCTCCATGCGGCTGCGGTAGGGGTCATAGTTGACACCGCCATACACAAAGAGCGAGAAGTGCGGGAAGACCTCCTTCACGGTGGCCCTTCCGGTGCGCGAGAGGAGCCGCTCGAAGTACATCTGCACCCAGGCGGGGATGCCGCTGATCAGCCGCATATCGGCCTGCATGGTCTCGCCCACGATGGCCTCCACCTTGGTCTCCCAGTCGGTGATGCTGTTGGTGGCGAAGCTCGGCATGCGGTTCCGGAGCAGGTAGGCGGGAACGTGGTTGGCCATAATGCCGCTGAGCCGTCCGGTGGGGATGCGCCGCGAGCGATCGAGCACCGGACTGCCTTGCAGGAAGATCATCTTGCCGTCCACGAAATCGGCGCGACCGCTGTGGGCGATGTAGGCCAGCAGGGCCCGGCGCGCGCTGCCGATGTGGTTGGGCAGGCTTTCCGGGGTGATGGGGATGTACTTGGCGCCGCTGGTGGTGCCGCTGGTCTTGCAGAAATAGAGGGGCTTGCCCGGCCACAGCACATCGTCCTCTCCGAAAAGGATGCGGTCCATGTAAGGCTTGAACCCTTCGTAGTCCCGGAGCGGAACGGCCTGCACCAGGTCGGCATGGCCCTGCACTTCATGGATGCGGTGCTCACGCCCGAACGCTGTATCGCCGCCGAAGCGGACCAGCTCGGCCAGCACGTCCTGCTGGGTGGCCACGGGGTCCAGGGCGCGGCGCATCACGGCATCCGTCACGTACCGTGCGTAGGGCTTGGCGATGGCGCTCTTCAGGCTCATTCGAAGACGATGTAGGCCTGGGGGTCGATCGGTTCACCCTTCTGCCAGAGCTCGAAATGTAGGTGGGGGCCGCTGGAAAGCTCGCCGCTGTCGCCCACGATGGCGATGGCCTCCCCGGCGCGCACCTTGTCGCCGGCCTTGCGGAGCAGCACGCTGTTGTGCTTGTACACGCTCACCAGGTCGTTGCGGTGCTGGATGAAGAGCACGTGGCCCGCATCGGTGGTCCACGCGGCCGAAAGCACGGTGCCTTCCAGGCAGGCCTTCACCGCTGCATCGGCCTTCGCCACCACATCCACGCCATAGTGTCCCTTGGCCCGGTCATGACGGGAGGTGATGATGCCGCGCAACGGCGGGAAGAGGATGATGCCTGCCAGGTCGCGCGCGCCCTCGCTGCCCCCGCCGGCCACCAGGTCGTAGGCCTCCTCCCGCGCGATGCGGTCGCGCAGCACGCTGTCCTGGCCACCGGGCAGAAGGTCGGCCGGGGATGGCTCGCTGGCAAGGGGTCTGAAGAGGGTGGCGCTGTCCGGCGGCAGCGCTCCGCTCAGCACGCGCTGCAGATTGGCCAGGTAGGCCTCCTGGTCGCGCACACGCTGCTCCAGCGAATCGGCCAGCAGGGTGCTGCGGTAGGCGTTGCGCTTGGTCTCCTGGTCGGAGTACCCCGGGATGTAGCGCTTGAGGGGGGTGAACACGATGAGGGTGGTGACCAACAGCCCGTGCAGGGTGAATGCCAGGAACCCCAGGATCAACACATTGAGCCGATCGAGCCGCACGCTGAACCGCTCCTCAAAGGTCCGGTCGTCGATCAGTACCAGACGATACTTGCTGCGCAGTTTGCGCATCAGGCGCCTGAAGCGGCCTTGCGGAAGCTTTGCGGGGGATTGCGGGGGGATCGCCATGAAGCACAAAGGTGGCGAAGCTGCGGCAACCAGCGCAGACACCTCGCTCCATCCTGTGCCGATGAAATATCTTCGCCCGTTCGCAGTTATGGCATCGACGTCCATGTTCCGCCTTCGCCGCTCCCTTATCGGCCCGCTCCTGCTCCTGGGCGTGGTGCTTTCCGGCGTGGGCTGCAGCACGGAGAAGGACGCCTTCCTGAACCGCACCTACCACCGGCTCACCACGCGTGACAACGGCTGGTTCAATGCCCATGAGAAGCTCAAGGAGGTGGTCGGTGGCATCGAGGAGGCCCATGTGGACAACTACGACGAGGTGCTGCCCGTGTTCATCTATGGCACCGAAGAGCAGGCCCGCAACGCCACGCCCGACCTGGAGAAATGCATCGACAAGTGCTCGCTGGTGATCGAGCGGCACAGCATGGACATCGAGGGCAAGGAGCGGAACCGCTGGATCGATGACGCCTGGACGGTCATCGCGCGCAGCAATTTCTACAAGCAGAACTATTACGAGGCCGAGCGCGGCTTCACCTACATCAGCCGCCGCTTCAAGGATGGCGACCGGCGGCTGGAGGCCCTGGAATGGATCGCCCGCACGGCGATGGAACTGGAGCAGTACGCCAAGGCCCAAAGTGCGCTGGACCAGATCAAGGACGAGAAGAAACTGCCCAAGGACTTCGACCATGGCTCCCTGAGCGCCGTGCAGGCCGATCTGGAGATGCGGCGCGGGAAGGTGGACGACGCCATCCTTCACCTGGAGCGCGCGGTGGAGGTGTCCAAGGACCGCGACAAGCGCACCCGATGGGCCTTCATCCTGGCACAGCTCTATCAGGTGAAGGGCTTCGAGGAAAAGGCCATCACCCAGTTCGGCAAGGTGATGCGCATGAACCCGCCGTACGAAATGGCCTTCCACGCGCAGATCTTCCAGGCGCTGGCCTTCAACAAGGGCGACAGCAAGGCCTTGCGCCAGAAGCTCAACCGGATGCTGCGGGACGAGAAGCACGTGGACCACTTCGACATGATCCACTATGCGCTGGCCGACCTGGACCTCAAGGAGCGCAAGAAGCCGGAGGCCATCGAGCACCTGGAAACAAGTGCCCGGGTGAGCACCACGGACTCCAAACAGAAGGCCAAGACCTTCATGAAGCTCGCGGACCTGAGCTTCGACGACCGCATCTATGCCCGTGCCCAGAAGTACTATGACAGCACACGCACCCTGCTGAGCGAGGAGCATCCCCGCTTCGAGGAGGTGAACACCCGCGCAGAAGTGCTCGGCGACCTGGTGGAACAGCTGGAGATCATCGAACGCGAGGACAGCCTGCAGGGGCTGGCCCAATTGGACGAGTCGGCGCTGCAGGACAAGATCAAGGACATCATCAAGGCCCGCGAGGAGGAGGAGGAGGAAAAGCGTCGCCTCGAGGAGGAGGCCCGCGAACTGGGTGCCGCCGCCACCGACAAGCCCGCCGCAGCACCCCGTCCGGCTGCCGGCGGCCGGGGCAGTTGGTACTTCTATGACCCGCAGCAGATCGGGCGTGGCCTGGCCCAGTTCCGAAAACGCTGGGGGAACCGTCCCCTGGAGGATGACTGGCGGCGCAAGGACAAGAGCGGCACCATCACCTTAGAAGCCGAAGAGGAGGAGGAAGAGGAGGGTGAAGGCGAGCAGGCCGGCAACAAGGATGGCGAACCGGCCTGGAAAGACCCCTCCTTCTACCTGAAGGACCTACCCAAGGACCCCGATGCGGTCGCGGCCAGCAACGCCCGCATCTGCGAGGCCTACTACATCAGCGGGATGATCTACAAGGAGCAGCTCAAGGATGTGGACAACGCCACGGAGAGCTTCGAGGTGCTCAACAACCGCTTCGATGAATGCCGCTACACGCCGGAGAGCTACTACCAGCTTTACCGCATCTACCTCGAAAAGGAGCAGGGAGGATGGTTCTCCCTGGACGGCATCGGGTCGCAGACGTACGCGAACATCATCCTGGAACGCTGGCCCGATTCGGAATTCGCCCGCCTGGTGCGCGACCCCAATGTGTTGCAGGCCGATGAGGAGCGCCGCAAGGCCGAGGAAGAGGCCTACCGCCGCATCTACCAGCAGTTCCGCCAATACAGCTACATACCGGTGGTGAACGCCTGCGAGGCCGTGCTGCGCGATGAACCCCGCAACCATTTCCGCCCCAAGTACCACATCCTGAAGGCCATGGCGCTGGGCGGTCTGCGCGACATGAGCGCCTACCGCAGCACCCTCTCGGAACTGAAGAGCGCCTACCCCGGCACCGATGAGGCCAAGGCCGCCGATGAGCTCCTGGCCGCGCTAGACAAGAGCGCCGGAGGGAGCGAACCGCCGCCGCCGCGCGCAGAGGGAAGCTCCGGCGATTACACCAAGGAGGATGGCGTCCACTTCTACGCGGTGGTCGTACCGAACAAAGGCTCCGACCTCAACAGCATCAAGCTCGCCATCTCCAACTTCGGCCGGCGCTACATGCCCGCCGAGACCTTCCAGGTGAGCACCAATTTCCTTGACGGCGACCATCAGGTGGTGCTCGTTGACCGCTTCAGCGACCGCGCGGCGGCCCTGGCCTACCATGCCCTCTTCGTGGGCAATACCGACATGCTTTCCGCCGTCAAGAGCAAGGCAGTGGCCAACCTCCCCGTGAGCTCCGAGAACTACACCCGCCTGTTCCGCTCCAAGGACCTTGCCGGATACCGGCAGTTCTTCACGGAGAACTACCTTGACGGTCAATAGGATAAGTCGGCCCCAAGGACTATCTTTGACCCCGTTGACCAGCCACCAGGACCATGTTCCGTAACGATCGATCAGCCCAGGCCGCCATGACCAAGACCCCTGACACCGTGAACCCCGGCAAGATCAACAGCATCATGGAGGGCACCTCCATCGAAGGCGAGATCAAGAGCGACAGCAACCTGCGCGTGGACGGGCGGGTGAAGGGCACCATCCATGTGAAGGGCCGCCTGATCGTGGGCCAGAGCGGCTCCATCGAGGGCGAAGTGGTGTGCCAGAGCAGCGACATCGAAGGCACCGTGGTGGGCCGGATCAACTGCCAGGACCTGTTGAGCCTGAAGGCGACGGCCAAACTGCACGGTGACATCAACACCAAGAAGCTCGCCATCGAGCCGGGCGCCGTGTTCACCGGCAACTGCAGCATGGCCGGTGGTGTGGTGAAGGAAATGGACCCCGTGCGACTGCGCACCGAGGGCGCCCGCGCCGAACAGCCCGCACAGGCGGTTCGCTGAGCCCCCACCTCCCATGCGTTGGTCGCTCCTGAAGAGCCTCCTGCCCTTCAGTGTGGTCTGCATCGCCGTGCATCTGCTCGTTTTGCGCCAACTGGCCATCCCCCTGGCGGGTGCACAATGGGTGCCTCCCCTGTTCTTCACCGTCCTTAGTCTGGTGCTGTTGAGCTGGCAGGAGGCTCCTGGTGCTGCGGACCCCAAGGGAGCCATCCGCCGCTTCATGGCCGGCATGGTGTTGAAGATGTTCGGCTCGCTCACCCTGCTGGTGGTGGTGGCATTGTTGCTGCCCAGGGCGGAGCGCCTCGCCTTCGCCATCGCCTTCATGGGCTACTACCTGGCCCATCTGGCCTTCGCGGCGGCACGCATGACGCGCGCGGTGAGCGGCCCGGCGAACAAGGCATGAGCACCCCCCCGCCCCGCAAGCCCCTGCGCGACGCTTATGGCGACTACCTCCGCTACATGGGCCTGGGCCTTACCATGGCGGCCATCGTCCTGGTCTTCACCCTGCTGGGCTGGTGGCTGGACGGTCATACCGGCTGGCGCTTTCCGGCCTTCACCATCGCAGGGGCGCTCTTCGGTATCACCGGTGCCATGCTCCACCTCTTCAAGGAGACGGGCAGGGGGCGTCGCGGAGGAAGGTGAACTTGGCCTTTCTCTTTTCGCCATAGGATCTTACCTTTGCGGCCGCGTTAAGCCCCCCTCAGGGGCGGCCAACATGATGAAACCCTTGCTGCGCGCCGCTTTCCTGCAATTCTCGATGCTCCTTGCCGGAGCACTCATCGCGCAGCAGCCTGACAGCACGGTGGTGGTGCTCGAGCAGGAGGACGTGTTCGCAGAGGAGCACACCGGCCATGCCGAGGAGGGAAAGTTCAACCCCGGGGAGATGATCATGGGCCACGTGGGCGATGAGCACGGGTGGCACTTGTTCGGCCACACCTCGCTGCCCCTGCCAGTGATCCTGTACAACAGTGAGCGCGGCCTCAGCGTGTTCTCCAGCGCTCACTTCGACCATGGCCACAAGAGCCACGGCGGCTACATGTTGCATGAGGGCAAGGTGGTTGCCACCGATGCAGCGGACGGCACCGATGCGCACCACGCGCAGGTGAACGAGGAGCTCACCGCCGCCACGATCGACCTGAGCATCACCAAGAACGTGCTGGCCCTGATGTTCAGCGCCGTGCTGATGCTGGTGGTCTTCCTGAGCGTGGCCAAGGCCTATGCGCGCCGTGGCACCGGTGCCCCGAGCGGGTTGCAGAGCTTCATCGAGCCCATCATCCTCTTCGTGCGCGACGATGTGGCCAAGCCGAACATCGGCCCGAAGTACGAGCGCTTCATGCCCTTCCTGCTCACGGTGTTCTTCTTCATCCTCATCAACAACCTGATGGGTCTGGTGCCCTTCTTCCCGGGGGGTGCGAACGTAACGGGCAGCCTGGCGGTGACCTTCACCCTGGCGGTGTTCACCTTCATCCTTACACTGATCAATGGCAACCGCCACTACTGGGGTCACATCGTGGCCATGCCCGGAGTACCCTGGCCGGTGTTGATCATCCTCACCCCGGTGGAGATCCTGGGCGTGTTCCTGCGTCCTGCGGTGCTCATGATCCGACTCTTCGCCAACATCTCGGCGGGCCACATCATCGTGCTGAGCTTCTTCGCCTTGATCTTCATCTTCGGAGAGATCAACGCCGGGCTGGGCATGGGCGTGAGCGTCTTCACGCTGGTCTTCACGGTGTTCATGAGCATGCTCGAACTGCTCGTTGCCTTCATCCAGGCCTTCGTGTTCACCTTCCTTTCCGCGATGTACCTGGGCGCCGCTGTTGAAGAGCCCCACCACCACTAAGAACGATCCCCAAACACCAACCTCAACCATGTTCCTCTCGATCCTCCTGGAAGCCGCTGCCAACTCCCACTTCGGTCTGGCCGCCATCGGTGCCGGCATCGCTGCCCTGGCCGCTGGCTTCGGCATCGGTCGCATCGGCGGTGACGCCATGCAGGCCATCGCCCGTCAGCCCGAAGCCGCCAACGACATCCGCGCCAACATGATCCTTGCTGCGGCGCTGGTGGAAGGTGCCGCCATGTTCGGCATCGTGGTGGGCCTGCTGGCCATGGTGCTCTGAGCACCCGCCCGCGCGCTGTTCCTGTTGACCCTTCACCCGTCCACGTGCCATGAAGCTCGTTGAATTCTCCTACGGCCTCATCTTCTGGATGACGGTCTCCTTCGGGATCGTCCTGTTCATCCTGGCCAAATTCGCCTGGAAGCCCATCCTGGGTGTTCTCAGCGAGCGCGAACGGACCATCGAGGAGGCCCTCAACGAGGCGAAGAAGGCCCGTGAGGAGATCGCCGAAATGAACCGGAAGAACGAGGACCTGATGCGCGCCGCACGCGAAGAGCGTGAGGTGTTGCTGAAGGAAGCCCGCGACATCCGTGACCGGGAGATCGCCGAGGCGAAGGACAAGGCCAAAGCGGAAGCCGAAGCCCTGTTGGCCCGCGCGCGCACTGACATCCAGAACGAGAAGAACGCCGCGCTCACCGAAATGAAGAACCAGGTGGCCGAGCTGAGCATCCTTGTGGCCGAGCAGGTCCTGCGGGAAAAGCTGGCCGATGGCGCTGCCCAGCAGAGCCTGGTGGACAAGGTGATGAACGAAGCCGAACTGCGCAGGTCATGAACGTTGCCCCGGTCGCTTACCGCTATGCACGCTCCCTGATGGAGCTGGCCCAGGAAAAGGGCGTGCTTGCCGGTGTGCATGAGGACATGCGCCTTGTGGGCAGCACCTGCGCGGCCAACCGCGAACTGGTGGTGCTGCTGAACAGCCCGGTGGTGAAGGCCGACAAGAAGGACCGTGTGCTGGAGCAGGTCTTCGCCGGCAAGGTGGGGCAGCTCACCGCCACCTTCATGGGCATCCTGGTGCGCAAGGGCCGCGAGCGCCTGCTGCCCGATGTGGCCCAGGCCTTCAGCGAACTATACAAGCAGAGCCGCAACATCGTTGTGGCCAACGTGGCCAGCGCAGTGCCCCTCTCGGCCGCAGCCCGCGCCCGTGTGCAGGCCATTGCCGAGAAGCAGCACCCCGGCAAGTCCATCGAACTGGTGGAGAAGGTGGACCCGACCCTGATCGGCGGTGTCACCATCCGCATCGGTGATGAGCTGTACGATGGCACGGTGAGCCGTCGCCTCGCCGACCTGCGCCGCGAATTCTCCAAGAACCCGTACATCCCCGAGATCTAACGCCTTCCCCCGTCATGGCAGTGAATCCAGCCGAAGTAACGGCGATCCTCAAACAAGAACTGGCCGGCTTCCGCAGCGAGGCCGAGCTGGAAGAGGTCGGTACCGTCCTCCAAGTGGGCGATGGCATCGCCCGCATCTACGGTCTCAACAGCGTGCAGAGCGGTGAACTGGTGGAGTTCACCAGCGGCCTGCGCGGGATCGTGCTGAACCTCGAGGAGGACAACGTGGGTGTGGTGCTCCTGGGCCCCAGCGTGGGCATCAAGGAAGGTGACACCGTGAAGCGCACCAAGCGCATCGCCTCCATCAAGGTGGGCGAGCAGATGGTGGGCCGTGTGGTGAACACCCTGGGCGAGCCCATCGACGGCAAGGGCCCCATCGGCGGCGAGCTCTTCGAGATGCCCCTGGAGCGCAAGGCCCCGGGTGTGATCTTCCGCGAGCCGGTGAAGGAGCCCCTGCAGACCGGTATCAAGGCCGTGGACGCCATGATCCCCATCGGCCGTGGCCAGCGCGAACTGATCATCGGCGACCGCCAGACCGGCAAGAGCACGGTGGCCATCGACACCATCATCAACCAGAAGGAGTTCTTCGAGGCCGGCAAGCCGGTGTACTGCATCTACGTGGCCATCGGCCAGAAGGGCAGCACCGTGGCGGGCACCGTGAAGACCCTGGAGGAGAACGGGGCCATGGCCTATACCACCGTGGTGGCCGCCAACGCCAGCGACCCGGCCCCGATGCAGTTCTACGCGCCCTTCACCGGTGCCGCGATCGGCGAGTACTTCCGCGATACCGGCCGCCCGGCGCTGATCGTGTACGATGACCTCTCCAAGCAGGCCGTGGCCTACCGCGAGGTGTCGCTGCTGCTGCGCCGCCCGCCCGGCCGTGAGGCCTACCCGGGCGACGTGTTCTACCTGCACAGCCGCCTCCTGGAGCGCGCGGCCAAGATCACGGGTGACGACAAGGTGGCCGCCCAGATGAACGACCTGCCCGAAAGCCTTAAGGGCAGGGTGAAGGGCGGTGGATCGCTCACCGCGCTGCCGATCATCGAGACGCAGGCCGGCGACGTGTCCGCCTACATCCCCACCAACGTGATCTCCATCACCGACGGGCAGATCTTCCTGGAGAGCAACCTCTTCCTGAGCGGTGTGCGCCCCGCCATCAACGTGGGCATCAGCGTGAGCCGCGTGGGCGGCAACGCGCAGATCAAGAGCATGAAGAAGGTGGCCGGTACGCTGAAGCTCGATCAGGCCCAGTACCGCGAACTGGAGGCCTTCAGCAAATTCGGTTCGGACCTCGACGCCGCCACCAAGGCCGTGCTCGACAAGGGCGCGCGCAACGTGGAGATCCTCAAGCAGGGCCAGAACAGCCCCATGCGCGTGGAGGAGCAGATCGCCATCATCTACTGCGGCACCAAGGGCCTGCTGAGCAAGGTGCCGGTGAAGAACGTGAAGCAGTTCGAGGCCGAGTTCATCACCATGCTGCGCAACAAGCACAGCGATGTGCTGGCCGCGCTGAAGAAGGGCGATTACAACGACCAGATCACGGGCACGCTGGAAAAGGTGGCCGCCGACCTGGTGAAGAGCCTCGACAACTAAGACCGGAGCAGCTGTAGCGTCGGCCCACCTGGTCGACCTACGGTCGCGAAACATCAGCACCGCACAATGCCCAGTCTGAAGGAAGTACGCAGCCGGATCGTCTCGGTGAACAGCACCAAGCAGATCACCGCGGCCATGAAAATGGTGAGCGCGGCCAAGCTGCGCCGTGCCCAGGACGCCATTGTGCGCATGCGTCCCTACGCGGAGAAGCTGCAGCAGATCCTGAGCAACGTGAGCGCATCGCTGGACAGCAGCGAAGGCATCTACAGCCAGCAGCGTGAGGTGAAACGGGTGCTCTTCGTACCGATCGTGAGCAACCGGGGTCTGGCAGGTGCCTTCAACACCCAGGTGTTCCGCCTGGTGCGCAAGGCGCTCAACGATGCCCAGCAACAGGGGCAGGAAGTGACGATCCTGCCCATCGGCAAGAAAGCCTTGGACCTCTACCGCCGCAGTGGCATGGTGAGCAACGAGCTGCCCACCGACCTGGCCGGGCTCTTCGACGGGCTCAGCTTCGACAAGGTGGCCCCCGTGGCGGAGCTGATCATGCAGCGCTTCGTGGACGGGCAGTACGACAAGGTGGTGCTGTTCTACAACAAGTTCAAGAACGCGGCGGTGCAGATCACCACCGAGGAGCAGTACCTACCCATTCCCCCCGCCCCCCGCAGCGAAGGCAAGGAGGCGAGCCAGGGTGAGCACATCATGGAACCCGATCGCACCACCATCGTGGAGCAGATCATCCCCAAGAGCCTGAAGATCCAGCTCTACAAGGCGCTGCTGGACAGCTTCGCTGCAGAGCACGGTGCCCGCATGACCGCCATGCACAAGGCCACCGACAACGCCGATGCCCTGCTGAAGGACCTGAAGCTGACCTACAACAAGGCACGCCAGGCCTCCATCACCAACGAGATCCTGGAGATCGTGGGTGGCGCGGAAGCGCTGAAAGGGTAAGCCTTCTCCTTTCTTCAGCGGTCCGTGCACGAGCGGACAACGATCTTCGACGAAAGGGCGCTTTTCGCCTACGGAAGGAACCCTGCTGTCGTTCTTCCGTAGAACGGTCCACTCATCAACCCGTGGACCATGAACAAAACCTTACTCGTTGTGCTGAGCACCCCATTGTGGGGCACCCTGCAGGCGCAGACCGACCTGGTCGCCCTGATGCGCGAACCCGGCCCGGAAGGGACCGAAGCGCACACCAACTACGATCCGGTGCTGCTGGATAGCGGACTGCCGTTGCTGGAACTCGTCTCCTTCGAAGCGGAAAGCAAGGACCCGGCCACCGTGGAAGTGCGATTCGCCACCGTGTCCGAACGGCCTACTGAGGCGTTCCGCCTGGAGCGCTCCGAGGACCTGATGAACTGGGACCTGGTAGCCCGTGTGGACGGCCGAGGCACCAGTGATGCGTACACCCCGTACACCCTCTTGGACGAAGCACCCATCGCAGGCGTTTCGTACTACCGCCTCCTGAGCAAGGAAGAGCAAGGCTGGAGCGAACTCTCCGATCTTTTCTCCATCCGCCACGAGGCCCCGGCCGATCTTTCCATCCAAGGTGATCCGCGCCCGGGTCGCTTCAGTGTGCTGGCGCAGGGCACCTTGAGCGATGTGGCGATCCTCAACAACCGTGGGCAGTTCATGCCCATGGAGCTGCAGCTGGACGGCGACCGCGTGATCGTGAACACCGAGCTGCTGGAGAACGGAACCTACTACGTACAAGCCATGGTGGACGGCACGCCAGTGATGCGCCCCATCGTCATCCATAATGGCAATATCGTCGGCGGTTAGTCCCCCGCCGCTTCTTTCCATCTTCGTCGACCGAAGGGCCGTCCTGCACAGGGCGGCCCTTGTTCGTTCCTATTCCCTATCCGTGGTGGTTCGCTGGGTGATCCGGATCGCGGAACGGACCCACTTGTGCTGATGCGCTCCGCGCATCCGTGCTTGCCCCAGGAAGGCTTGAACTGCCACGTTGGGCGGTCGCTGTAGTACCACTTCGTTGTCCATGTCCCTTCGAGCCTCGGTCCGTGAGCGGCTGCTGCCGGCTGCGGAGCGCGACCGGTTGGGGATGCTTTTCCAGTGGCGACGATCGATCTACGCGATCCCGTCCGCGTGTGATCCTGGACGTCATGACGCGCCATGCGGGGCTTTCAACGCACGATCCCCGCCACCTGTGCCGAAGCACCTGTAGCGGGGATCGTACAACGAGCAAGGAGATCGCGAGCAGTTGTTCAGAAGGTGCTGCTCTGCAGGCGGCGTTCGCGGCCCGAGTGGGTGCCGTAGTAACTGATGGAGAATTCGAAGGCTCCGTTGTTGTTCGTGTAGCTGCGCAGGGGCGAGGTGTTGACATCATAGCTGAAGCGATAGACGGCGCTCTTATGCTTCAGGCCCACCTGCGCCACCACAGCATCGTTCCACCGGTAGGAGGCGCCACCTATGACGCTGTACATGCTGCCACCGATGTTGAACTCCGCCAGCATGCCCGCGTGGATGAGCTGGTCGTTGCCCTGGCGCATGTACACGCCTTGTGGGATCAGGATCAGCGGGTCCACCACCTTCACACGAACACCGCCGTTCACCATGTAGCGGATGTGCAGCTCGCTCACCTCGGTTCGCAGGATCGACTCATCCGGCGTGGTCACATGGAAGAGCGCGAAGTTGCCGAAGGGGTTCACACGCTTGTTGGGGTTGATGGAACGATAGGCCACGCCGCCGGAGATGTCGGGCATGAAGCGCGCGCCGCGTTGCAGGAACTCGCCCGAGGGCAGGTCGCTGTTGAAGTAGCCATCGTCGTACTGCGCATCCCACACCAGCTGCTGGTCGTTCATCTTCTTGTAGATGAGCCCCAACGCCACACCGGTGGAGAGCGTGTACTTGGCCTTCGGGTCGGCCACGTTGTACGAGGCGGTGATGCCGAACTGGAAGGTGTTCATGATGCCCGCCATGTTGTAGTTGTACAGGTAGCTCCCGAATCCGAAGCGGTGCTGCACGCTCACATCATACGCGAAGGCCGTGGTGAGGAAGTTGGTCGAGAGGCTGCTCCACTGGCTGCGCACGTTGCTGCTCATGCGGAAATCGGCGTTCTCGAACATGCCGGTGAGGGCAGGATTGAGCACCACCTGTGCAGCCTCGTACTGCGAGAGCTGGCCGTCCTGTGCATGAAGGGTCGTGCAGACGCTCAGTGCGCCGGCGAGGATCTGGATCTGGAGGTTCGTTCGCATGGTGCACATGGCTTAGCGGACCAGGGTTACCTTCCCTGTGCGGTCGTGGAGGAGTCCATCCACGGTGGTGGCTACGACGGAGTATACATAGACCCCGTTGATGGCATGCTTGCCGTCGTGGGTGCCGTCCCAGCCGAAGGTGGGATCGGTGGTCTCGAAGATGAGCTCGCCCCAGCCGTTGTAGATCTTCAGGTCGATGGTCTCGAACGGTCCTCCGCGCACGAAGAACACGTCGTTCACACCATCGCCGTTCGGGCTGAAGGCATTGGGCAGCTTGGGCGGCAGGATGTCCTTCTCCGCGATGCTGATCAGGAGCGAGTCACGATCGGTGCAGCCGTTGGCATTGCTCACGGTCTGAACGATGATGTACTGACCGGCCTCCGTGTATTCGTGCACCGGTCCGGCTGCGAGCGAGCCATTGCCATCACCGAAGTCGTACTGCCAGCCGGTTGCGCCAAAGGAATTGTCGGTGAACTCGATCGGCGTGTCCGTGAAGGGGTCCCCGTTGATGCTGAAGCCTGCCACAGGCGCCTGGAGCACATCGACCGTGCGGGTGATGCTGCTGCTGCAACCGTTCTGAGCGAAGACCGTGAGCGTGGCCGTGTACTGACCCTGCGTGGCGAAGCTGGTACCGGCTTGAGGACCACTGCCTGTCGTTCCATTGCTGAAGTCCCAGTTCCAACCGATGATGGGCGCACCCGAGGTGGTGCTGGTGCTGGTGAACTGCGTCTGCGCTCCGGCGCAGGCGTTGCTCCAGGTGAAGTCGGCCACCAGCGGGTTCACGAAGCTCAGGAGCACGGTATCGCGCGCGGCCGCACACACGCCGTTGCCGGTGGTGGTGAGGATCATGCGCACCGTGCCCAGCTGGCCATCGGTGGCGCCCGGCTGGTAGGAGGCATTGGCATCGGCCGTGTTCGGCAGGAACACCCCGGCACCGTTGGAGGACCACTGCACGCCGGTCGCACCCGTGAAGGACCCGCCGAGCTGCACCGCCGTGGTGGCTTCGCACACGTTGATGTCCTGGCCGGCGTTCACGGTGGGCTGTTGCTGGAGGCTCACCACCACCGTATCGTTCGCAGCGGGGCAGCCCAGGTTACCCGTGGTGCTGAGCACGAAGCGGAGTTCTCCGAAGACCAGGTCCGTGGTGCTTGGTACGTAAGTGCCCGTCAGGCTGGTGTTGTCCGGCACGAAGCTTCCCGTGCCCGTGGTGGACCACTGGCCGCCGCTCACACCGATCACCGAACCGTTCAGTTGGATCGCACCACCATCGGCACAGATGATCTGGCCGACACCTGCATTGGCGATGCGCGTGGGACCGATGTCCACGAAGAGCGAGTCGCTCACATTGCCGCAGGTGCCCGTGCCGAAGCCCGTGAGGATGAGGTACACGCCACCTGCAATGCTATCGTTCGTCGTGGGTGTGTACACCGCACTGGCCACGTTGGCTGCAGGGCTGAAGCTGCCCGTTCCGGTGGTGAACCACTGCACGCTGGCTGCGTTCTGCACAAGGCCGTTCAGTTGTACATCCTCCAGACCACCGCAGAGGAGCACGCTGGCACCGGCATCCACGGTCGGTGGCACATGGTAGCTCACCACCAGCGTATCGCGTCCGGCTGCGCAGCCCTGGTTGTTGGTGGTGGAGAGGATCAGGGAAATGTTGCCGATGACGAAGTCAGCCGGTCCCGGCACATAGGTGGCGTCAAGCGCCGTGGCGCTGGGCGTGAACGAACCCGTACCGGTGGTGCTCCAGATGCCCGTGGTGGTGCCGGCCACCGCGCCGTTGAGGGCGATGTTCGGATCGGTGCTGCAGACCACTACGTCGTCGCCGGCCGTGGCAGCAAGGCCACCACCGAAGGTGATCACCAGCTGGTCGCTGACCGCTGCGCAGGGCTCCACGCCCGTGGTGGTCGCCGTGAGCACCACACTACCGGCCGTGCTGTCCGCTGCGCTTGGTGTGTAGAGCGTGGCCAGTGCGTTGGCGTCCAGGAAGGTGCCGCTGCCACTGGTGATCCAGGCGACCGTGGGCGCGTTCGCCACATTGGCCACCAGCTGCACCGGGGCAGCCGTGCAGGCCACGATGTCGGCACCGACGTTCACCTGGGGCAGCGCGTTGACAGTGATGGTGACCACATCGCTCGTTGCAGCGCAGAGGCCGTTGCCGATGGTGGTGAGGGTCAGCTGCACGGTGCCATTGGCGATGTCCGCAGCGCTCAAGGTGTACGTGCTGTTGGTGGCCGTGGTGTTGCTGAAGAAGCCGCTTCCGCTGCTGCTCCACTGGCCGCCCTGCGCGCCGCTCACATTGCCGTTGAGCTGCACCAGCGGGGCATTGGCACACACCGCCTGGTCATCGCCAGCGAAGGCGAAACTGCTGTTGCCGAAGGTGAGCACCAACTGGTCCTGCACCGGTGCACAGGTACCGGTATTGGTGCTGAGCAGCGTGAGCACCACACTGCCGTTGGCCACGTCGGCTGCGGAGAAGTGGTACTGCGCGTTCAACACATCGGCGCTGGGCACGAAGGATCCGCTGCCCGTGCTGGACCAGACACCCGACGGCGCACCGTTGAGGATCTGACCCTGCAGTTGGGCATGGGTGGCCGACACGCACACGCTCTGGTCCGGACCTGCATTGGCTTGGAGCCCATCGGTCAGATAGATGGTCATCGCATCGCTCACCGCATTGCAGGTTCCATTGTTCTGCGAGGTCAGTGTGAAGGTGATCTCGCCAGCAGCGATGTCCGCTGCGCTTGCGGTATAGGTGGTGCTGAGGGCCGTGGTGGAGGCCAGCGTACCGGTGCCAGAGGTGCTCCAAAGGCCCAGGGTGGTAACCCCGGAAACCACACCCTGCAGATCGAAGGTGGTCACACCATCGCAGTAGGTCTGGTCCGGGCCTGCGTTCACATAGGGCGCGGGTGTCAGGGTCAACACCAGTGCATCAGTGGCGTTGTTGCAGCTGTTGAGGGCGCTGAGCGTGAGGGTCACTTCACCCACGAGGGTATCGAGCGCACTGGGCACATAAGTGGGCGTGAGCACCGTGTTGTTCGGGAAGAACTGACCGGTACCCGACGTGGTCCACTGGATCGTGGTGGCATCACCCACCAGCGTACCGTTCAGCTGCACCACCGCGTTGTTCGCGCAGGCGGTCATATCCGCGCCAGCGTTCACCGTGCCGAAGGGCAGGATGTCGATGTGCAGCGTATCCGCAGCGGCCGGGCACACACTGGTGTTGGTGGCGGTGAGGACCAGGTCCACACCGGTGGCCAGTGAATCCTGCGTGCTGGCATTGTAGATGTTGGCCAGCGCGTTGGCGGCGTTCTGGAAGCCGCCGGTGCCGAGCGTGCTCCACACACCCGTGGTGGAGGCACCGGACACGCTGCCATTGACCAGCACGTTCAGGTCATCCACGCAGACCACAAGGTCGTTGCCAGCATTGGCCTGCGACTCCGGCACGATGGTCAGCGTCATTTGGTCCATCGCATTGTCGCAGCTGTTCACGCTCCAGGTAAAGGTCACGGTACCGTTCACCGCATCGCCCGGAGCGATCGTATATACGGCACCCGGAGCATTGGCGTTCGGTGTGAAACCGCCTGCACCGGTAGTGCTCCAGGTGCCTTGGGTGGCGTTACCGGCAATGGTGCCATTGAGCGTGATGGTCGTCTCCGAGGCGCATACCACCCGGTCCCCACCGGCATTGGCGATCGCGTTGGGCAGGATGGTGAGGTTCAGGGTGTCGCTCACGCTCAGGCACAGGCCGTTGTCCGTGGAAGTGAGCACGAGTTGCACACTGCCGTTCAGCGAATCGAGGCTGCTGGCTACATAGGTCGCGTCCAGGCTGCCCGCGCTGGGGAAGAAGCTGCCCGTACCGCTGGAGCTCCATGCACCGGTGCTCGCACCACCGCTGACGGTCCCGCTCAGCGGGATCTGCAGGGCATTGGAGCAGGCCGTGATATCCGCACCCGCGTTCACCACGGGTGCCGGCGTGACGGTGATGGTCACCTGGTCGTTCACGGCGAGGCAATTGCCATTACCCGTGCTCGACAGGGTGAGCGTGACGGAACCTTGCTGCAGCTCGAAGGGCGTGAGCGTATACTGGGCGGTGAGCGCGTTCGCGTCGGGGGCATAAGTGCCCAGGCCACCGCTCCACGCTCCACCTGCGGCCACCGTGATGGCGCCGTTCATCTCAACTGTGGGGTTGTTCGCGCACACGCTCAGATCAGCGCCGGCATTGGCGGTGGGCGACGGAGTGATGGTGAAGGTGACCTGATCGCTCACCGGGTTGCAGGTGCCGTTGCCCGTGCTGGTGAGCGTGAGCGTCACACTTCCGGCTGCGAGTTCCGCCGCTGTGGGCGTGTACACCGGAGCGAAGACGTTGTTGGCCGGCGAAAAAGTGCCGTTGCCTCCGGACCAGACACCACCGTTGGCGTTGATGACGTTCCCGTCCAGCTGCACCGCGCTGTTGTTGGCACAGATCGCCTGGTCGGCACCCGCGTCCACGATCGGCGCGCCGGTGAAGGTGACCGTCATCTGGTCGCTCATGGCGCTGCAGATGGCGGTGCCAGTGCTGGTGAGCGTGAAGGTGATGGAACCCGCGGCGATCTCATCCGGCGTTGGCAGGTACTGTGTCGCGGTGGCCGTTGCGCCGGATACGTAGATGCCGTTGCCACCGCTCCAGATGGCGCCCGGTGCATTGCCCACAAACCCGTTCAGCTGGATGGTCGGGTTGTTGGCGCAGATCGCCTGGTCCGGTCCAGCGTTGACGACCGGCACCGGGTCGATGGTGATCACCATCTGATCCTGGACGGCCGTGCAGTTGCCGATGCCGGTGGTGGTGAGGGTGAGCGTCGCACTTCCTGCGGCGATCTCGCCCAAGCTTGGCGTGTAGGTCGCGTTCAGTGCCGTACTGTTCGGGCTGAAGCTGCCTGCACCACCGTTCCATACACCGCCCGTGGCGATGGTGACAGTCCCGTTCAGCACCACTTCCGCATCGTTCGCGCAGACGTGGGCGTTCGACCCGGCGTTCACCGTGGGCGCAGGGGTGAAGAACACCTGCACGGAATCACGCGCCGCCAGGCAGCCGCCATTGCCCGTGGAGGTGAGGTACAGCCAGAGATCCCCAGCCGTGATCTCCGCATTGCTCGGGGTATACACCACCCCGAGGCTGCTGGCACCGGGGGCGTAGGTCCCCGCACCACCGCTCCACGTGCCGCCCGTGGCTCCCGTCACGCTGCCGGCGAGCTGGATGGCCGCATTGTTGGCACAGACCGTCTGTGCGGCACCAGCCTCCACCACCGGAGCTGGCGTGAAGGTGATGATCACGTTGTCGCTCACCGCGGTGCAGAGTCCGTTACCAGTGCTGGTGAGCGTGACGGTGGCGCTTCCTGCGGCGATCTCCGCTGCGGTAGGCGTATAGACCGCGTTCAGGGCGGTGCTGCTGGGGCTGAACATACCGGCACCGCTCCAGCTGCCGCCAGCAGCGTTCAGCACGCTGCCGTCCAGCTGGGCGCCGGCATTGTTGGCACATACCTGGATCGCCGTGCCGGCGTCCACGATCGGGGCAGGTGCGATGGTGATCACCACTTGATCGCTCACGGCATTGCAGAGGCCGTTGCCCACCGTGGTGAGCGTGAGCGTGGCGGCTCCTGCCGCGATCTCCGCAGCGCTCGGCGTGTACGTGGCATTGAGCGTTCCGTTGTTCGGGCTGAAGCCACCGGCACCACCGGTCCACAGGCCGCCGGTGGCCACCGTCACAGCGCCGTTCAATTGCACCGTGGGGCTGTTCGCGCAGCTGCTCAGGTCCACGCCGGCATTGGCCGTGGGTGCGGGCGTGAAGGTGTAGGTCACCTCGTCGCTCACCGCCGTGCAGCCGTTGTTACCCGTGGTGGTCAGGGTCAGGGTCACACTGCCCGCCGCCAGTTCACCCACCGAGGGCTGGTACACCGCGCTCAGGCTGTTGGCGTTGGGTGTGAAGGTGCCCTGCGCGCCGGACCAGGATCCGCCATTGGCGACGGTGACGCTGCCGCTCAGCGGGATGCTTGCGTTGTTCGCGCAATAGACCCCACCGCTACCCGCATTGGCCGTGGGCGCCGCGGTGAAGGTGATCAGCACATCATCGGTCACCGGCACACAGTTGCCATTGCCGATGGTGGTCAGGGTCAGGTTCAGGGTACCTGCCGCGATCTCGGCCGCAGTGGGCATGTACACCGCGTTCAACGATGCGATGGACGGCGCGAAAGTGCCTGCCCCACCGCTCCACTGACCTCCGCCGGCGCCCGTGACACTACCGCCCAACTGTACGCTGGGGTTGTTGCTGCACACGGAGAGGTTATTGCCTGCCTCAGCGACCGGAGCGGCGATGATGGTGATCGTCATCTGGTCGCTCACCGGGTTGCATAGATCGTTCTGCGTGGAGGTGAGCGTGAGGGTTGCTGTACCCAGGGCCACTTCGGCAGGGCTCGGGGTGTACGTTGCGTTGAGCGTATTGGCGTTCGGCGAGAAGGTTCCTCCGCCGCCGCTCCACACACCGCCACCTGCGATCGTCACAGAACCGTTCAGGTTCACCGTCGCTCCGTTGGCACATACCGTCACATCGCTACCCGCGCTCACCAAAGGCGTTTGGGTGAAGACAATGAACACCTGGTCGGTGACCTGCGCACAGGTACCATTGCCGGTGCTGGTCAGGCTCAGTGTGACGGAGCCATTGTTAAGTTCAGTTGTGCTGGGCGTGTAAATAGCGTTCAGCGCAGTGATGCTGGGCGAGAATCCACCGGTGCCACCGCTCCAGATACCGCCACCGGCATTGCTTACTGTGGCTGCGAGCTGCACAGCCGCATTGTTCGAGCAGACCGTGGCATCCAGACCGGCGTTCACCACGGGTGCAGGCGCGATGTTGATCACTACTTGATCGCTGACCGCATTGCACAGACCATTGCCCGTGCTGGTGAGCGTGAGCGTCACACTGCCCGCAGTGATCTCCCCCGGGGTGGGTGTATAGGTCGCGTTCAGATTGGTATTGCCCGGGTTGAAGGTGCCCGAACCGCCGCTCCACACGCCGCCGGTCGCGTTATTCACGATACCGGCCAGCTGCGCGGTGGATTGGTTGGCGCACACGGTGAGGTTCGCCCCTGCGTTCACCACCGGTGCCGGGGTGATGGTGATGGTCACCTGGTCGGTCACGGGCAGGCTGTTGCCATTGCCCACCGTGGTGAGGGTGAGTGTCACCGTTCCCGCGGCGATCTCAGCAGCGCTCGGCACATAGGTCGCGTTCAGGGCGCCGCTGTTGGGCGTGAAAGTGCCCGTTCCGCCACTCCAGATGCCACCTGTGGCAATGGTCACCTGACCGTTCAACACCACACTTGCGTTGTTCGCACAGATGCTCTGGTCGGGACCGGCATTGGCCGTGGGCGCCGCACCGAAGGTGATGGTCATCGCATCGCTCGATGGCGCGCAGGCACCGTTGCCTGTGGTGGTCATCGTCAGCATCACGCTGCCCGCGGCGATCTCCGCAGCGGTGGGTGTGTAGACGGCGTTGGCCGTGGTGTTGTCGGGGTTGTAAGTGCCTGCACCACCGCTCCAGATGATACCCGTGGCGATGCTGAAGGAGCCCGCCAGTGTGGTGTTGGCATTGTTGCTGCTCACGGTCTGGTCCGGACCAGCGTTCGCGATCGGTGCCGGAGTGAAGTCGAGTGTCACCTGGTCGCTCACAGCTGCGCAGATACCGTTGCCCGTGGTGGTCACCGTAAGGGTCACGCTGCCGTTCGCGACCTCGATCGGCGAAGGCTGGTAGGTGATGTTCTGTGCCGTGCTGCCCGGAGCGTAGAGCCCGGTACCGCCCGACCACTGCACGCCGGTGGCTACCGTTATCGCTGCGTTCAGCACCGCATTGGCATTGTTGCCGCAAAGCGTCTGGTCGGCCCCGGCGTTCACAGTGGGCGCCGGGGTGATCACGAAGGTCACCTGGTCCGTGACAGGGTTGCATAGCCCATTGCCCGCCGAGGTAAGGGCAAGCGTGACACTACCGCTGGCGATCTCGGCCGCCGTGGGCATGTAGGTCGCATTCAATGTGATGCTGTTCGGCGAGAACACACCGGCCCCACCGGTCCATACACCGCCCACCGCACCGTTCACCGTGCCGCTCAAGCTGATGAGCGGCGCGTTCGCGCACACCACACCATCCGCACCGGCGTTCACGATCGGGGCCGCTGTGTAGGTGATGACGCGCGTATCCGTGGCAGCGGCGCAGTTGCCGTTGCCCGTAGTGGTCAGCGTCAAGGTGATCTGCCCGGAAGCAATATCCGCAGCGCCGGGTGTATAGGTGGCGTTCAGCGTGTTCGCGTTGGGCGTGAAGGTGCCTGTTCCACCGCTCCAGACTCCGCCGGTGGCCGTGACCACGCTCCCGCCCAGGGCCACTGCTGCATTGTTCGCGCATACCGTGACATCCGGACCTGCATTGGCGGTCGGCGCATCGGTGAAGGTGAGCAGTACCTGGTCGCTCACCGCGTTGCAAAGGCCATTACCAGTGGTGGTGAGGGTGAGCGTCACACTTCCAGCGGTGATCTCTGCCGCTGTAGGCGTGTAGATCGCGCTCATGTTGGTGGTGCTCGGATCGAAGGTGCCGTTGCCTCCGCTCCACACACCGCCCGTCGCCACGGTGAAGGCACCGGCCAGGGAGGTCACCGCGTTGTTGGCGCAGAGCACGCGGTCAGCACCCGCGTTGGCCGTGGGCGCAGGGGTGATGGTGAAGGTCACCTGATCGCTCACGGGCGAACAAGTCCCATTGCCCACCGTGGTGAGGGTGAGGGTCACCGTACCGGCGGTACGCTCGGCAGCGCTCGGCAGGTAGGTGGCGTTGAGCGTGCTGTTGTTCGGGGTGAACGTGCCCGTACCGCCGCTCCAGATGGCACCGGTCGCCACCGTCACGCTTCCGTTCAAGTTGATGGAGGCATTGTTGGCGCAGACCGTTCCGTTCGCACCGGCATCCACCGTGGGCGCCGGGGTGAAGGTGATCACACGGCTATCGGTTACCGATGCGCAGTTGTTGTTGCCCGTGCTGGTCAAGGTCAGCGTCAGCGTACCCGCTGCGATCTCGGCCGGAGTGGGCGTGTAGGTCGCGTTGAGGGTGGTATTGTTCGGCGTGAAGCTGCCCAGCCCACCGCTCCAGATGCCGCCCGTGGCGATGGTCACACTGCCGTTCAAGGCAATGGCCGCGTTGTTCGCGCAGAAGCTGGCATCCGAACCGGCGTTCACCGTGGGTGCCGGCGTGAAGCTCAGGATGACGTTATCGCTCACCTGGTTGCACAGACCGTTGCCGGTGGTGGTGAGCGTAAGTGTCACATTACCGTTCGCTATCTCCGCCGCCGTTGGCGTGTAGGTCGCGTTCATGTTGGTGTTACTCGGGCTGAAGATGCCTGCGCCACCGCTCCATACACCACCGGTCGCAATCGTGAAGCCGCCGTTCAGCGTGGCAACGGGGTTGTTGCTGCACAGGATCTGATCGGCGCCGGCATTGGCGGTGGGCGACGGAGTGATGGTGAAGGTGACCTGATCGCTCACCGGGTTGCAGGTGCCGTTGCCCGTACTGGTCAGCGTGAGCGTCACCGATCCCGCTGCTCGCTCGGCTGCGGTCGGTGTGTACACCGCGTTCAAGGTGGCGTTGTTGGGGGCATAGGTGCCCGCACCACCGCTCCAAACACCACCGGTCGCACCGACGACGGAACCGGCCAGCGGGATGGTGGCGTTGTTCGCGCATACCGTGCCGTTGACACCGGCGTTGACCACCGGTGCTGGCGTGAAGGTGATCACCCGTTCATCGGACACCGCATTGCAGTTGCCATTGCCCGTGGTGGTCAGCGTGAGGGTGAGGATGCCATTGGCGATCTCGGCAGCGGTTGGCGTGTAGGTCGCGTTCAGCGCCGTATTGTTCGGCGTGAACGAGCCGTTGCCACCGCTCCATAACCCACCCGTCGCACCGCCCACTGCACCGTTCAGGGCCAGCGCAGCGTTGTTGGCGCAAATGGCCACGTCCGGACCGGCGTTCACCGTGGGTGCGGGCGTGAAGGTGAGCAGCACGTTGTCGCTCACCGCCGCGCACAGGCCATTACCCGTGGTGGTGAGGGTGAGCGTGACCGTTCCGTTCGCGATCTCCGCAGGGCTTGGCGTGTAAACCGCACCCAGGTTGGTGTTGCTCGGTGCGAAGGTGCCGTTGCCGCCGCTCCAGGTACCTCCAGTGGCCACAGTGACACTCCCGTTCAAGGCGGCGTTGGCATTGTTGGAGCAAAGCGAAATGTTCGCCCCAGCGTTGGCCGTTGGTGCCGGCGTGATCGTGTAGGTGACCAGGCTGCTGACCGCGCTGCAATTACCGTTGCCAGCCGAGGTCAGGGTGAAGGTGACGCTTCCGTTCGCGATCTCCGCTGCGGTCGGCGTGTAGGTGGCGTTCAGAGTGGTATTGTTCGGCGTGAAGGTTCCTGCACCAGCGCTCCAGATGGCACCGGTCGCACCGCTCACTGAACCGTTCAATCCCATCACAGGCGCGTTGGCACAGACCGACGCTGCGGTACCTGCGTTCACGATCGGCGCAGGGGTGAAGGTGATCACGCGGCTATCCGAAACCGCTGTGCAGTTGCCATTGCCGGTCGTGGTCAAGGTCAACGTGATGGTGCCCGCAGCCAGTTCAGCGGCGGTGGGCGTGTAGGTTCCGTTCAGCGCGGTGTTGTTCGGCGTGAAGGACCCGGCACCGCCGCTCCAATTACCGCCCGTTGCGATGGTGAGGGCTCCGTTCAAGGATACCACCGGGTTGTTCACGCATACCGATGCATCGGCACCGGCGTTCACAGTGGGCGAGGGCGTGAAGTTCAACGAGATGTTGTCGCTCACCGCAGTGCACAGGCCGTTGCCCGTGGTGGTGAGCGTCAGCGTCACACTGCCGTTCGCGATCTCCGCCGCAGTGGGCGTGTAGGTCGCGTTCATGTTGGTGGTGCTGGGGAAGAAGCTGCCGGCGCCACCGCTCCAAACGGCGCCGGTCGCCACGGTAAAGCCACCGTTCAAGGTCGCTACCGGGTTGTTGCTGCACAGGGTCTGATCGGCACCGGCATTGGCCGTGGGGGCGGCCGAGATGCTGTACGTCACTGCATCGCTCACCGCATTGCACAGGCCGTTGCCCGTGCTCGTCAGGGTAAGCGTCACCGTTCCTGCTGCACGTTCCGCCGCACTGGGCACGTAGGTTGCGTTCAGCGCGGTGTTGTTCGGCGTGAAGGTGCCCGCTCCACCGCTCCACACGCCTCCGCCAGCACCGCTCACGCTGCCGTTCAAGGTGATGGTGGAAGCGTTCGCGCACACCGTACCATTGGCACCCGCGTCAACGATGGGCGCTGGCGTGAAGGTGATGACACGGCTGTCGGTCGCGGCATTGCACGAGCCGTTGCCGGTCGTGCTCAAGGTCAAGGTGAGGATGCCACCAGCGAGCTCCGCAGCGGTCGGTGTGTACGTGGCGTTCAGTGCCATGTTGTTCGGCGCGTAGGTGCCAGCGCCACCGCTCCACACGCCACCGGTCGCCAGGGTGATGCTGCCGTTCAGCGCCACGCTCGCGTTGTTCGCGCAGAGCGTCATATCGGCACCCGCGTTGGCCGTCGGAGCCGGCGTGAAGGTGAGCGTCATTGCATCGCTCACGGCCGTACAGCTTCCGACACCCGTTGTCGTAGCGGTCAACGTAACACTGCCGTTCGCGATCTCCGTGGCCGTTGGTGTATACACCGGGTTCACGGCCGTGTTGCCCGGCGTGAAGGTGCCCGAACCACCGCTCCAGATGATGCCCGTGGCCACCGTGTAGCCGCCGTTCAACGTGGCGCTCGCATTGTTGCCGCACAGCGTCTGGTCGGCTCCGGCGGTGACCGTGGGGGCTGGTGTGATGCTGTAGGTGACCTGGTCGCTCACGGCATTGCAGGAGCCGTTGCCGATGCTGGTCAGGGTGAGCGTCACGGTACCCGCCGCACGCTCCGCAACGCTCGGGGTATAGGTGGCGTTCAGCGTGCTGTTGTTCGGGCTGAAGCTGCCGGTGCCGCCGCTCCAGATGGCGCCGGTGGCAACGGTCACAGCACCGTTCAGGGCAATGGCCGCGTTGTTGGCACATACCGTCCCGTTCACACCGGCATCCACCGTGGGCGCCGGGGTGAAGGTGATGACACGGCTGTCGGACACCGCAGAGCAGGTACCGTTGCCGGTGCTGGTGAGCGTGAGCGTCAATGTGCCGGCCGCGATCTCCGCCGCTGTGGGCGTGTAGGTGGCGTTGAGCGTGCTGTTGTTCGGCGCGAAGCTGCCCAGTCCACCCGTCCATACGCCACCCGTTGCAACGGTGACGCTGCCGTTCAGCGCAATGGCCGCATTGTTCGCGCAGAGCGACACATCCGCACCAGCGTTCACCACCGGCGAGGGCGAGAAGTTCAGGGTGATGTTGTCGCTCACCTGGCTGCAGCTACCGTTGCCGGTGGTGGTGAGGGTGAGCGTCACGCTGCCGTTCGCGATCTCCGCCGCGGTGGGCGTGTAGGTCGCGTTCATGTTGGTGGTGCTCGGGTCGAAGCTGCCATTGCCGCCGCTCCATGCACCGCCGGTGGACACCGTGAAGCTGCCGTTCAGCGTGGCAACGGGGTTGTTGCTACACAGGACCTGATCGGCGCCGGCATTGGCAGTGGGCGCCGGCGTGATGGTGTAGGTGACCTGATCGCTCACCGGGTTGCAGGTGCCGTTGCCCGTGCTGGTCAGCGTGAGCGTCACCGATCCCGCTGCGCGCTCTGCGGCCGTGGGCGTGTAGGTGGCGTTGAGCGTGCTGTTGTTCGGGCTGAAGGTCCCGGCGCCTCCGCTCCATGTCCCACCCGCAGCACCGATCACCGAACCGTTCAAGCTGATGACGCTGTTGTTCGCGCAGACCGCTCCGTTGGCACCAGCGTCCACCACGGGGGCGGGTGTGAAGGTGATGATGCGGTCGCTGGAGACCGGCAGGCAGGTGCCGTTGCCCGTGCTCGTCAGCGTGAGCGTCACGGTTCCAGCGGCGATCTCCGATGCCGTTGGTGTGTAGGTCGCGTTGAGCGTGGTGTTGTTCGGCGCATATGTACCCGCGCCGCCGCTCCAGGCGCCGCCCGCAGCACCGGTCACGCTACCGTTGAGCGCAACCGTCGCGTTGTTCGCGCATACCGACACCGGTGCACCGGCGTTCACCACTGCCGCAGGCGTGAAGCTGATGACCATGTTGTCCGTCACGGCGTTGCAGGAACCGTTGCCCGTGGTGGTGAGCGTGAGGGTGACGTTGCCGTTGGCGATCTCCGCCGCAGTGGGCGTGTAGATCGCGTTCATGTTGGTGGTGCTGGGGTCGAAGGTGCCCGCACCGCCGCTCCATACACCGCCCGAGGCGACCGTGAAGCTGCCGTTCAGGGTGACCGCCGCGTTGTTCGCGCACACCACCCGGTCGTTGCCCGCGTTGGCCGTGGGAGCCGGGGTGATCGCGTAGGTGACCTGCGCGCTCTCGGCGTTGCAGGTGCCGTTGCCGACAGTGGTGAGCGTGAGCGTCACACTGCCCGCAGTGACCTCGGCAGCGCTCGGCGTGTACACCGCATTTTGCGCGCTGTTGTTCGGCGCGAAGCTTCCCGTTCCACCGCTCCACACGCCACCTGCCGCACCCACAACAGTACCGTTCAGGTTGATGGCGCTGCTGTTCGCGCACACCGTGCCGTTCGAGCCGGCACTGACCGTCGGAGCCGGGGTGAAGGTGATCGTGCGGCTGCTCGTGGCGGCCCCACAGGTGCCGTTGCCGGTGGTGGTGAGCGTCAGCGTGAGCGAGCCGGCGGCGATCTCCGCTGCGGTCGGCGTGTAGGTGGCGTTCAGCGCAGTGTTGCCCGGCGTGAACACACCGGTGCCGCCGCTCCAGATGCCGCCCGAGGCCACGGTGACGGAACCGTTCAGGGCGATCGCGGCATTGTTGGCGCAGACCGGAGCGTTCGCTCCCGCATTGGCGGTGGGGCCCGGCGTAAAGGTCAGGGTGACCTGGTCGCTGACCGCCACGCAATTGCCATTACCCGTGGTGGTGAGGGTGAGCGTCACGCTGCCGCTGGCGATCTCCGCCGCAGTAGGCGTGTAGGTCACGTTCTGGTTGGTGGTGCTCGGATCGAAGCTGCCGGCTCCACCGCTCCAGATCACACCCGAAGCAACCGTGAACGAGCCGCTCAGGGCAGCAGCGGCGTTGTTCGAGCACAGCGACCGGTCCGAACCGGCATTCACCGTGGGCGAGGGCGTGAAGGTGATGAGCACGCTGTCCTCCACGGCCTGGCATACGCCGTTGCCGGTCGTGGTGAGGTACAGCCGCACCGAGCCTGCTGCGATCTCCGAAGCCGTGGGCGTATAGGTGGCGTTCAGGTTGCTGTTGGCCGGCAGAAAGGTGCCCGAGCCACCCGTCCATACGCCGCCAAGTGCATTGAGAACGGAGCCATTGAGCGTCGCCTGCGGGTTGTTGGAGCATACCAGCTGGTCGGTGCCAGCCTCAGGCAGCGGACGCGGGGCGAAGGTGACCACCCGGCTGTCGCTCACGGGCGTGCAGTTGCCGGTGGAGGTGAGCGTCAAGGTCACCGTGCCCAGGGCGATATCCCCGAGGCTCGGCTCGTAGATCGCGTTCAAGGTGCTGGCGTTCGGACTGAAGGT
>CAYZBO010000009.1:45496-52727 GCA_964476665.1 uncultured Chryseobacterium sp.
CCCCGAGGCTCGGCTCGTAGATCGCGTTCAAGGTGCTGGCGTTCGGACTGAAGGTCCCGCTGCCGTTCGTTGTCCAGATGCCGGTGGTGCTGCCGCCGCTCACCGTACCTGCCAGGGGTACGACCTGATCGGCACAGAGGGTCACATCCGGACCGGCGTTCACATCGATGCGACCGGAGAACTCGGAGAAGAACCCGTAGCGGCAGCCGGTGGCCCCGCCCCCATTGATGATGGCCAGCGAGAACACATCCGTGGTATTGGTGACCATGAAGGCCTGGTTCACCGGCACCTCTGTGGTGTTGTACTGGATGCGTGCTGCCATCCAGGCACCGCCCGTGCCAGGCACCGCCTGGAACGCCGAGGCCGGGATCGTGGCCGGGCCCGGGCCCGTCACCACGAAGTCATCCTGCGAACCATTGCGCACCAACAGGTTGAGGAAGAAGGCCTCGTTGGTGGAGCGCGTGAAGCTCAGGTTGGTGCTGCCTGCGCAGTTCAAGGGCGGCAGGATCGCCATGCCCTGCTCACAACCGAATCCCGTCACGTGGATGGCGTATACGGGCTTGCTTGCGGAGATGTAAGTGGAGTTGTTGCCGCTACCGGAGAGGTAGTCCATGTCATGCCGGTAGTACTGTCCGGCAAAGAGCGTGGCCACCGGTGTGGCGCTTCCATCCACGAAGACCTGCGTGTTGTTCTCGACCGCCATCAGGAACAGGGATTCATCGCCCGTGGGGTTCAGGGCACCCTTCACCGCGATGTAGTCCGTTCCGAGGATGTCCACCGGCACGATCTGGTCCAGCATCAGATCGTAGCAGCCCCCCGATGGGTTGTGGTTGCTGTCGTCCTTGATCGATACCGCAACGGGCTTGTCAGAAAGCACAACGGCACCCGAGGGGTGCGTCAGTGGGTCGAAGTGCGTGGCCGGGTTGGTATTGCCGCACGAATAGGTCTGACCCTGCTGCAGCGTGATGGTGAACGGGATCAGTGCGGGATGTCCGTCCACCGCCACGGGCGAGTAGATCATCACCAGCGTGTTGTTCTCGGTGGCAACGATGTCGAACGAGGCGAACGCCAGATCGGCGTTGTTGGGGGAGAAGTTGTGGTTGTAGAACGGCGCGTGCTTGTGGAGCGGGATGTAGAACTCGGTGCCCAGACCGTTGGCGCCCTTCAGCGCCATGATGTCCGGGTTGTTCGTGTTACTGCTCTCGTAGTAGCACGTGATGTTGGCCGTGGACCGGATGCGAAGACCCGTGTTGCGCACACTGTTGGTGGGGCGCGTTTCCAACTGGGCCTTCAGCGCCGTCATATTGTGGCGTGCCGCCCCGTTCGCGGGTATGTTCAGCACGATCGGTGCCCCCCCGTTGAAACCAGGGTTCGCAGGCTGGTCGATGGTGACCACGGCCGCAGTGGCACCAGTGGCCACATTGAGGAAAATGGGCTCGTCACCCGGCGGGTTGTGCCGCAGCGTGACGTCAGGTGGAGCCATCCAGAACTCCGTGCCCGTCTGTGCCTGAAGCAGCCCGCTTGCGAGCAGCAACAGCACCAGCAGTGCCTTTTTCATTCGTAAGGTCAGGCCCCATGAGTGGTGGGACCCGGGCCGTTCTACGTGAAGGGCCACGAAAAAGGTTCCGCAACGGACGGAAAGGCCCTCACGGAGGACCAACCACCGACCCGTGCCCGGGCTTCCCGTACTTTGGCCCGTGCCTTGCGGCCCACCTGAGCATGTCCCGCCTCCTCGCGTTGCTGGCCTTGGCGACCATCGCCTTCCTGCTGTCCTTCGCCTTCGTGGAGCCCGATGCGGAGCAAAGCCTCCTGCAAGCCGCCGAACGCACCTCCGCCGCTGTTCATCTGGCACGAACGGAGCTGGACCGGACCATCGGGGAGATAGCCCCCACCCTGGTGGACACGCCCCCCCGGACCTGGATGCGCAGGCATGCAGCAACGTGCGACCGGAAGTTGGGTGGATCGGGCATCCTGCTGCTCGTCTACCAGAACGACTCCCTGGTCGCCTGGACCGGCCAGGTGCCGCAGGAATGGACTGAACGCCCTCCCCCGGCCGAAGAGCGCGTGCAGATCGCCACGGGCATTTTTCTTAGCCGGACCGTGACCGTGGGGGCACTGCGGCTCCATGCCATGCGCGCCCTTGTCGAGGAGGCGCCCATCAGCAATGCCTACCTCCGTACGGGCTTCCACCCTTCGCTCGCGCTGCCCAAAGGTCTGCAAGCCCTTCCCGTGGGCTCCTCGGGGACCACCATCAGCACCGACACTGGTGTTCCGCTCTTCGACCTGCAATGGGCTGAGGGCGCGCTGGATTTCGGCGGATGGATCCTGCTGCGCCTCGCCTTTCACCTGGGCGGCGCACTGCTCCTGCTGCTCGCCCTGTGGCAGCTCGGCTCCATCGTTGCCGATCGCTGGGGAGGCCTCATCGCCTGGACCCTCCTGCTCACCGTCCTGATCTCCCTGCGCGGTGCATCCCTGGCCTTCTGGCCCAGTTCCACCTTCGACCGGCTTCCGCTCTTCGATCCGGCGGTCTACGCCACCTCCTGGGTGTTCCCCTCGCTGGGTGACCTGCTCATCAACGCAGGCATCCTGCTGGCCCTTGCGTTCTTCACCCTGCGGATGGCGGCCCGGGCGCCCCGCAGCCGCAGGCATCCCATCCTTCATGGCCTCTTCTGGGCCGCACTGATGCTCTTTGCCGGATGGTGTACCGAGCTCATCATCGGCCTGGTGGACAACAGCAGTGTGGACCTCGATCTGTTCCACATTGAACAACTGCGCCCGTTGAGCGCCCTTGCACTGCTGGCCATCGCGCTGCTCCATGCGGCCTGGTGGACCCTGGCCCTGGTGGTGGTGCACCTGCATGACGGGACCAGCACGCCCCTGCGAACATGGGCCGTGCCTGTGGCGGTGGCCATCACCTGGGTGGGCGGTCATGTGCTGATCGGTGTGCCCGACACCGTCCTGTTCCTATGGCCCTTCCCCCTGCTCGCTGTGCTGCTGCGCTACCGCCGAACGCGCCTGCCGTTCGCAGCGGGTGCCATCACCGTGGCCCTGTTCGCCGTGGTATCCACCCATCTGCTCACCAAATACAGCCGCCACAGGGAGGAGCGCGAACGACCGGTACTGGCCGAACGCCTCGCGGTGCGCGAAGATCCCGTTGTGGAGCTGCTCTTCCGCAGCACAGCCCCGTTCCTCCGCCAGGACCCCGCTGTCAGCGCCCTGCTCGATGGTCCACGCCAGTGCGATGCCCCACAACTCGACCAACTCGTGCGGCAACGATTCTTCACTGGCTATTGGGAACGGTACGACGTGCGCCTCTACGCCCTTGACACAGCGGGCAGGCTGCGATGCACCAACACCACCGCCGCACCGCAGACCATCAACGGCGACGAAGCCTCCTTCAATGACCCGCTCGCCATGGCCGACATGCCCGACCTGTTCATTGAGGAACAGCCCGGACGAAGCCCCTTCTACCATGCCCGCATGGCGGTGATGCGCAATGACAGCACCCCATCCGGACAACTCCTGCTTGAGATCCATCCGCGCTCGGCCTTTCAAGGCATGGGTTTCCCCGACCTGCTCCTGGCCGGCGACGACCCCCTGGCCCGAAGAACACAACGCTACAGCATGGGCCGCTATGAGAGCGGCCTCCTGGCTGAAAGTTCCGGCGCCTTCGACCTGCCCTTCCGATGGGACCGTGCCCTGCCACCCGACGGGCTCCTTTGGACCACGGAGGCAGGGTTCCGCGTGCTCGCCAAAGGCGACCCACAGGGCACCCTCATCGTACTGGCCACTCCGGCCCCCTCCCTGCTGGACCATGTCACCTCCTTCAGTTATCTCTTCGCTTTTTTCGGTTCACTGGTCCTCCTGACGGTCGGACTGTACACATTGCTCCGACCCGGACGCGACCGCACCATCGGCATCGGCGCCAAGGTCCGCGCAGCCCTGCTCCTCTTCACGCTCGTCGGTCTCGCCTTCTTTGGCTTTGGCACACAACGGCTCCTGTCCCGCCAGTTCGAGGAAGCCAACGCCCGCAATGCGCTGGCGCGTGCCCGCTCGGTGGCTGCCGAACTACAACACCGCTTCGCCGGCAGCCCGGCCATTGGGGCCGAAGAGGCCGGTTACCTCCAGCACCTGCTCGCCCGGGCCAGCAATGTGTTCCTTACCGACATCGTGGTCCACGGGACCGATGGTCGGCTCCTCGCCAGCTCCCGCCCCCAGATCTTCACCAGCCGCTTGCTCGGGCCGCTCATGGATCCCGTGGCATTCACACGGCTCGTGCTGGAAGGCTCGCAGGGCTTCGTCCACCAGGAATCCATCGGCACCGCCACCTACACCGCCGCGTACGTCCCCCTGCATGATACCGAAGGCAACACGCTGGCCTATGTGTCCCTGCCCAGCTTCTCCGACCGCGCCCGACAGGACGAGGAGCGCGCAGGGGTGCTGGTGGCCGTCGCCAACCTGTTCGTGCTCTTCTTCGCCCTCAGTGTCCTGGTGGCCGTATTCATCAGCAACTGGACCACCCGTCCCCTGGACCTGCTGAAGAACGCCTTGGGGCGCGTGGCCCTCCAGGGCGCCAACGTGCCCATCCGCTACCAGGGCAACGATGAGGTGGGCCAGCTGGTGGAAGTGTACAACCGCAAGGTGGAGGAGTTGCGTGCCAGCGCCGAACTGCTCGCCCGCAGCGAACGCGAGAGCGCCTGGAAGGAGATGGCCCGGCAGGTGGCCCACGAGATCAAGAACCCGCTCACGCCCATGAAGCTGAGCATCCAGCATTTCCAACGCACCTGGACGCCCGAGGCCCCGGATGCCCGTGAGCGCCTGGACCGCTTCAGCAACAACCTGGTGGAGCAGATCGATGTGCTGAGCCGGATCGCTGGCGAGTTCAGTCACTTCGCGCAGATGCCCCCCGCGCACCCCGTTGCGCTGGACCTGGCCGAGGTGGCCGGAGCGGCCGTGCAGCTCTTCAGCAGCACCCCGGGGTGCCGGGTGCAGTTGCAGGGTGAAGGCCCCCTGCCCGTGCACGCCGACCGGGAACACCTCCTGCGCACCTTCAACAACCTCGTGAAGAACGCGCTGCAGGCCATTCCAGAGGAACGCGAAGGCTTGGTGGAGGTGCGGTTGCGCCGCGAGGGCCATGAAGCCATCGCAGAGGTGCGGGATAACGGAGCGGGCATTCCTGCCGATGCCCTCGACCAGGTGTTCGTGCCGCGCTTCACCACCAAGAGCAGTGGCATGGGCCTGGGACTGCCCATGGTGAAACGCATGGTGGAGAACGCCGGCGGGCGGGTGTGGTTCACCACGGAGGAAGGCCGGGGCACGAGCTTCTTCGTGGCGCTGCCGCTCAGGGCCTGACGGGTACATTTGCAGAGGCCGGCCCACCGACCGGAAAATGCAGACCTCCATGTCCTACCAGAACCTCCTCATCGCCGACGAAGGCGCTGTCCGCACCATCACCATCAACCGCCCCGACCAGCTCAACGCGCTGAACCGCGCCACCATTGACGAGTTGGACCGCGCGCTGAACGAGGCCGAGGCCGACAAGAGCGTCCGGGTGCTGATCATCACCGGCAGCGGGGCCAAGGCCTTCGTGGCGGGTGCCGACATCAAGGAGTTCGCGCACTTCAGCGTGGAGGAGGGCAAGGCCCTGAGCGCCGATGGCCATACCAAGCTATTCGACCACGTGGAACGTCTCAACAAGCCCGTGATCGCGGCGGTGAATGGCTTCGCCCTCGGCGGTGGACTCGAATTGGCCATGAGCTGTCACTTCCGCGTGGCCAGCGAGACCGCCAAACTGGGCCTTCCCGAAGTGGGCCTGGGCGTGATCCCCGGCTACGGCGGCACACAACGCCTGGCACAGCTGGTGGGCAAGGGCAAGGCCATGGAAATGATCCTCCTCGGCGGTGCCGGCATGATCAAAGCCGATGAAGCCCTGCAATGGGGACTGGTGAACCACGTTGTTCCACAGGACCAGCTGCTCGCCAAGTGCAACGAGCTCGCCGCCGCCATCGCGAAGAACAGCCCCACCGCCCTGGGCGCCGCCATCCGCGCGGTGAACGCCGGCTACGAACCCGGTACCAACGGCCTGCAACGCGAGATCGAGGAGTTCGGCAAGTGCTTCGGCACGGCGGATTTCAAGGAGGGGACCGGGGCGTTCATGGAGAAGCGGAAGGCGGAGTTCAAGGGAGCGTAATTGCAGCCGCAGATGACGCAGATGGCCTGCTGTTCGAAGTCCGAAGCAAGCAACAAAGTGCACTATCCGCATAGTCCACGGCACCTTCCATCCTCAGGGTCAGGTATTCATCTGCGTGATCTGCGGCTCTCTTCATGAGCGCCCTCCGCAAACTCGCCGGCCAAACGGCCATCTACGGGCTCAGCAGCATCGTTGCGCGCTTCCTCAACTTCCTGTTGGTGCCGCTGTACACCAGCACGTTCGTCTTCGAGCCAGCGGAGTACGGGGTGGTCACCGCGCTGTACTCGTGGACGGCCCTGCTCAATGTGGTGCTCACCTTCGGCATGGAGACCACCTTCTTCCGCTTCGCGGCCAAGGACCACGTGAAGCAGAACCCCGATGGCGGACAGGTGCTCTACGCCACCGCGACCTGGGGCCTGTTCTTCCCTGCGCTCGTCTTCATGGTGTTGGGCGGGCTCTTCGCTAGCAACATCGCCGAGGGTATGCAGTTCGGTGCGTACGCGAGCTCCGTGCTCATGCTCGTGGGCATCATCGGCATCGATGCCATCACCACCATCCCCATGGCGCGGTTGCGGCAGGAGGGACGTCCGTGGAAGTACGCCTTCATCAACCTGCTCAGCGTCGGCGTCAACATCGCCCTCAGCGTCTTCTTCCTGCTCTACTGCATGAAGCGCTTCAACATGGGGCAGAGCAATGCCCTCATCGACGCGGTGTACGACCCCTCGCTCGGCGTAGGCTACGTGTTCGCCATCAACCTGGTAAGCACGGCGGTGAAGCTCCTCGTACTGCTGCCGTCGTGGCCTGCGTTCCGTGGGTTCGAGAAGGACCTGCTGCGCGCCATGGCTGCGTTCGGTGCACCGCTGATGATCGCAGGCCTCGCCGGCATGGTGAACGAGACCGCCGACCGAGTGATCCTCAAGTACCTGCTGCCCGCCGATGTGGCCGATGCCGAGATCGGGATCTACGGCGCGTGCTACAAACTGGCGGTGCTGATCACGCTCTTCATCCAGGCCTTCCGCATGGGGGCCGAACCCTTCTTCT
>CAYZBO010000010.1:0-51611 GCA_964476665.1 uncultured Chryseobacterium sp.
GCACCGACACCATGCGCATCGACCTGCCCGACGATATGCGACCGCTCATCGACCGAGCTTGGAAGCGCTGGGCGGAGCCCTCGCCGGAGGTGATGCGCTTCAAGCCGGGCCGCACCTGGGACGTGAACACCTGCATCAACGAATACCAGGCGGGTGTGGCGGCGAACCAGTACATCCTTCGGCGCTTGCAGAAGGAGGCGGAGTACGTGCAGCCACCACCGAACATACCGCCGCCGGGCATCCGTCCGCCGACGCCCATGCCTCCAGTAGTTCCGATTTCTGAACCTCACCCCAAGCACCCTTCCACACAGGAGGAATGGGAGATCTTTTGGGCTGAGCAGCCGTCGCTGAAGAAGGTGGATGTGGATCGCGTGAACGCTGATACGGTGTGGCTTCGCATCAGCGGCCGAGTGATGCTCGATGGTGGTTGCGGAAGCGGCATGCCCTTGTTCGGGCTGGAGATGCTCACGGACACCGGCTGGGAGGAGCGGCTACCGTTGCAACAGGAACAGATGTGCTGCGGGATGCCGTGGGGCGACTGGGAGGAGCAGGTGGTGAGGTTGCACCCCTTGCGCTGGTGGGTCAGCGTGAATTCCCCGGCAGCCTTCAAGGAATTACTGCCCGGCACCTACCATATCATGCTGAAAGGCGGCAACATGCAGGAGGTACGGAGCCCTGCCTTCGACATACCTTGAACGCCATGCGCAACCTCGTTTTCATCTTCCTCTTCGCTACGGTCCAGTCCGCTTGGGCACAGTCCCCGCGCAAGCTCGACGGCCTGGAGTACCGCGGCACCGGCGAGGCCGAACACCAGGAAGGTTGTGAGGGCTGCGGGAACGTGGGCATGGTCCGCTTTCTGCCGGATGCGCGCTTGGACTACCTGCTGCCAGGCTCGGACATCATGGACCGCAAGCGCTACACGCGTAAGGGCGATCGCCTCAGCTTGGAAGGTGGCCACATGACCATGGAACTGAAGGGCGATTCGCTGTTCATCGACGCGTATGGTCATCGCTATCCCTACATCCGAATGGATGGTCGTGGGCGATGAACGGAGCTGTCGGGACGCTTCACGCATAGGGCAGCGGTCGACCACGTTGGTCCCAGCCCTTGTCCTCCATGCCCGACTTCCCGAACTTGCGCACATGCTTCTTCGGAAGGGTCTTTCGTCCATCCTGCTGGTCGTGCTGGGCCTTGGCAGTTCCGCCCAGTCCTACCAGGACTCGCTGCTGCATGTCTGGAACAATACCTCCCTTCCCGACACCAGCCGGTTCGCCGCTGCGCATAAGCTGATCTGGCGGGTATACCTGCAACGTTCACCCGACACCGCACGCTTCTACGCCGAGGAGCAGCTGAAACTGTCGCAGCGTGCCGGCCTGCTGAAACAGGAGAGCAGCGCCTACAACAACATCGCCGTCACCCACCACATCCAAGGCGATCTGGAACAGGCCATCCCGTTCTACCAGCTGAGCCTCGAGGTGGATGTGAAACGGGCCAAGGCGATGCCCGGTGATGCGGAGGCGGTGATCGGGATCGCTTCCTCGCATTCCAACCTGGGCATCCTGCGCCAGCAGCTGGGCGACCTGCCCGGCGCCATGGAGCACTACGAGCGTTCGCTGCACCTGCTCGACAGCCTGGAGGCGAAGGGGGCGGAGGTGAACATCAAGATCGCCGGGGTGCAGAACAGCATCGGACTGGCCCACGAGACGCAGCAGAACAGTACGGATGCCCTGCTTTGGTACCGCCGTGCGGAGGAGCGCTACTCACGGGAGGATCCTGGTAGTGCCATGGCCAACACGCTCGGCAACATCGGCAATGCCCTGCAACGGCTGGCCATCGAAGAGGCAGAAAGCCATGCGCGGGACAGCCTGATGGTGTTGGCCCAGCGGTATTACGACAAGAGCCTGAAGGTGCGCGAAGGCCTGGATGACCGGCGTGGCGTGGCCAACAGCTTGAACAACATCGGGGCAACGCTGCAACAGCAGGCCAAGTGGAGCATGGACGACAGCGAGCGAAAGACCCTGTTGATGCAGGCGGAAGTGCGTTTCCGGGAGAGCGCGGTCATGGCCGAAGCGGTCGGGGACCGACAGTCCTTGGCGAACACCTGGGGCAACCTGGCCGAGAACCTGTTGTTGCAGGACCGTGCGGCCGAGGCGGTGCGTTTCGGCGAACAGGCACTGGCATTGGGCCGCTCCATCGATCATGCGGAATCCATCCAACGCGCTGCGGGCAACCTGCATACTGCCTACAAACGCTTGGGTAGGATCGGTCCTGCGCTGGAGATGCACGAGCTGTACATGGCCATGCGCGACAGTGTGCGCAACGACGAGAACACGCGCAACCTGCTGCGCCAGCAGTATGCTTACGACTACGCCCAGCGGGAGGCGCTGTTGGTGGCCGAACAGGAGAAGCGGGATGCCGTGGCCGCCGAGGAACTGCGCCGCCGCAACCTCCAGCGCAACGCCTTCATCGGGGGCTTCGTGCTCATGCTCGCGCTGGCAGGCACCTTTCTCTTCCAGCGGAACCGCATCAACAAGGAGCGGCGCCGCAGCGAGGAGCTGTTGCTGAACATCCTGCCGGAGGAGGTGGCCGATGAATTGAAGGAGAAAGGAGAGGCCCAGGCGCGCCACTTCGACACCGCCACCATCCTGTTCACCGACTTCAAGGGCTTCACCCAGCTGAGCGAACAGGTCACACCGACCGAATTGGTTGCCGAGTTGAACACCTGCTTCAAGGCCTTCGATGCGATCATGGGCAAGTACCGGATCGAGAAGATCAAGACCATCGGCGATGCGTACATGGCGGCCGGAGGCCTGCCCGACCCGCAGCATGGCTCACCGGCCAATGTGGTGCGCGCTGCACTGGAGATGCAGGAGTTCATGCAGCGCCACAAAGCCGAACGCGAAGCTGCCGGCAAGCCCTACTTCGAGATGCGCGTGGGCATCCATACCGGGCCGGTGGTCGCAGGCATCGTGGGCGTGAAGAAGTTCCAGTACGACATCTGGGGCGATACGGTGAACACGGCCAGCCGAATGGAGAGCAGTGGGGAGGTGGGGAAGGTGAACATCAGTGAGGTGACATATCGGTTGGTCAATGACGCCGTCATGGTCGAAGGCGGTGTAGCGTCGACCCACTGGGTCGACCCTGACAACGCCGAAGTGAAAGGTGGCCATTCACCAGAGTTCACCTTCACCCCGCGCGGCAAGGTCCAAGCCAAGGGCAAGGGGGAGATGGAGATGTACTTCGTGGAGCGGAGCAAGCCGGTAGCATAGGGCCACAGAGAAGACCGGCTGACGGATCCCGCTTTCTGCAGGCATGATCGAACCCGAAGGCCGCCAAGGTGTATGCAGGTGCAATGCGTCCGCTCGTCCTCCTGTTCCTGCTGCATGCGCCCGGCCTTACTGCGCAACAGCCGGACCTCTCCATCGTCTTCTTAAGCGACCTTGACGGCAGCCCCATGCCCGGTGCCTACGCGAACCCCATCGCGGCTCAGGCCTGGCTCTCCAAGGCCAATGCGCCCGCATGGACGGTACAGATGCACTTCACCGTGGGCGAGGACTACCCGTACTCCCCCCACGAGATCGGCACGCACAAAATGTGGACGCTGAACGCGGATACCGTGCGCGATGGCCGGCGCCATCACCTGCGCTTCAACATCATCGACTGTTGGTGCCGCGATCACTACCTGCTGGTGATCCAGGCCGGTGACACCATGCGCGTGGACATGCCGTACGACGACAATACGCGCGGACACCTGGTTCACAACCGGGTGGCGCGGAGCGGGCTGGTGCCTTCACCGGAAGTGATCAGGTTCAGGCCGGGTCTCTACCGCTTCGAGGCGCTGGCGCAGGACTCCCGCATGCACGAGGTGGAGCAGCGCATCGCCCGCACCTTGATGCACGATGCAAAGAAGCGTGAAGCTGCGTCCGTACGCAAGACCGAACGCATCGGTGGGCCGACAGAAGCGATGCAGGTGCGCGAACGGCCCAGTGCTACACGCGAAGTGAAGCTGGTGGAGCTGCGTGGAGATACCGCCGTGCTGCGTTTCTGGGGAAATGTGATGCTCACCGGAGCATGCGGCGGCATTATGCCCTTGATGGCCATGGAAGTGGTGCGCAACAACGGCTGGGAGGAGCTGGTGCCCATGCCGGAACACCAATTGGACTGCGGTCCGCCTTCGGAGGAGGCACACGGCCACGAGCTGCAGATCCCCTTGGTGGAGTGGATGCAAGCCCATGGTCGTTCGGCCATGCCGGGGCGTTACAGGCTCCGTTTCCGCTTTGCCGATGGAGCGGTGCGCTGGACGAAGGCTTTCACCTTGGAGTGAGGCCGTTGCTGGCTGGTGATCACTTCCAATAGGCCGAGCGCAGCAATGAACCCCTGCAGCCAGAACAGTTCCGTCAGCAACACCTGCACACCGATCCAGATCAGGGTTCCCGTGCCGAGGATCAGTGCTGCGCGTGATACGAGGGAAGAGCCGCGCAGCGTGAGCATGAAGCCTGAGCAATGCCCCAGGCCCAGCATGGCGAAGAGGATCATGCCCGGCCAGAAATAGTCCGCGAAGAGCGTGCTGTGCATGAAGCCGGCCGGTAACTGGAGCAGCGAGCCATCGGGTGCGAGCATCATCATCAGCCCACCTATCAGCGCGTTCACGGCCAGGAAGGCTTGTACAGCGAGCAACCAGATCCGCATGATGCGGGACCTCGTTCACATCAGTGCATCACCACCAACCGGCCATGTCCGGTGGGCTGGCCCTGCACCATCGTCGTGAGGAGGTAGGTGCCGGCGGGCAGCTGGTCCGTGGCGATGTGGAGGCGGTCGCCGTGGCGGGTGATGGACGGCATCACCAGCCGGCCCATGGCATCATGCACTTGGAGCAGGGCGCTCGCATCGGTCACCGGTACCCAGGCCACATCGTTCGCCGGCACGGGGTACGGTGCAAGTAGCATCGTGGCGCTCGCTTCGTCCAGGCCAGTCACAAGGTCCACTTGCGCCGTGGCGGAGCCTGTGCAGGCGTATTCCGTGGTGTAGGAATAGGTGATATCAATAGGCCAGCCCGTGGTGAGCTCTGTGAACAGCGAGTCACCCACCACGCCGTCGCCGGACCAGGTGCCGCCCGCGGGGGTACCGCCTGACAAGAGCACATGCGTGCCATACGGCAACGAGGTGAACGGCAGGGTGATCGATACCTCGGGGACCGTGGCAAGGTTGTAGCGGGCGTATACCGTAGCCTCGGCGAAGGGCAGCTGCTTGAACACGAGGTCGGCGGCGCCATCGGCGTTGAGGTCGGCCACGACGTGCAGCATGTTGCTGATCAGGAAGGGGTCGAACTCCTCCCACAAGCCGTTCACCAAACTATCACCCTCCATCTGCACCACGTGGAACACGGCATTGCCGATGTTCAGGGCCTTTCCGAACAGCTCGGGCCGGTCGTCACAGTCCAGGTCCATGATGCGGCGGTAATCGTTGTAGTTGAAGCTGGTCTCCACATGGCGCCGATAGAACACCGAGTCCGGATCGGAGAGGAACATGTGCAGGGGGGTGAGCAGGTCGAAAACGCCATCGTTGTTCAGGTCCGCCACGTCCCAGAAGCGCATGCCGAAGCCGTTGTCCGCCGTGCAGATGGTGTCCGGCTCACTGGTCCACGCGCCGTTCTCCTGCAAGATCACCACGCCATGCACCTCGCTCTCCGTGGTGGTGACCAGGTCGTTCAGCCCATCGTTGTTCCAGTCGAGTGCCACGATGTCGCCGTCGGTGATCACGTTCATCGGCAGCGTCTCGGTGCGCTTCACATAACCGCCGACCCCATCGTTGCGGTACCACACGAAGGTGTTGCCGTTGTTGCGGCGCAGGGCCAGGTCCTTCAACCCATCCTCGTCCACGTGCATGGCACGCACCGCGCCGAACCATGCCGGGTGGTTCTGCCAATCATCGAAGTTCAGTTCGGTGTCCAGCAGCACGGTGGTGAAGGTGCCGCCCTCATTACGCATGAGGTGTACGGTGCTGTCCAGGTGGGTGAAGAGATCCGTGTCGCCATCCTCGTCCACATCCTCGAAGAGAACAAGCTGTTCGCCGGTGGGTAGTGCGGACACGAACTGCGGATCGCCGAAGCCGCCAAGCCCATTGTTGGAGCGGACATACAGACTGTCGCCCTGTTGCACCAGTTCATCCGCGCCGGGCGCGGTGTCCCACTCCAGCAGGAACTCCGAAAGCGGACAACCTTCGCAGATCGTGGTGAGAGAGGTGTCGAACTGGGCGTGCGTTCCGTTCGTGCTCGTTGCGGCGAGCAGCAGTGCGGCGAGGATGGTACGTGCCATGGCAGGGGGGATGGAGGAATGAAGATAGTGCCCCGCTCCAGCCAGCGATATGACCTTGCTCACTCCATGCCGGCAGCGATCTTCACGGCGTGATCATCCGCGCTCAGTATGTAGATGCCTGGTCCGCTCACGGACAGGTACTGATGATCCTGCAGGCCATTGGTCGTGAGCACGAGGCGCCCCTGGGTGTCCATGAGCCGCAGCGCACCCAACGGTCGGCCGTCCGCCCTCCGCACCCACAGCCCGCCAGGGACCGTGGTGATGCGCAGACCGGGTGTCGGCCCATCACCAATGCTTTGCGGTGTTCCCACGCAATGGGGCAGCAGCATGAAGTTCAAGCCCACCGGGAGCGACCAGACCACCGGCCAGGCCTCTGTTGAGTTGGGTCCCTGTCCTGCGATGAAATATACCGGTGCTCCTGCGGGCGGTGTGGGGGGTGATACGTCCATCACATAGTTGCCCGGTGGAAGGCACAGTGTATCGCTGTCCGTCTGTAGTTCGTTCGTCAGCACGAACTGGCCCTCGGCGATGAGCCCCTGGTCGTTCCATATGTTGTAGAGGAATGTACCCGTGGCCTGCGCTCCGCCAAAATTCGCCAAGGTGGGATGCACGGTGGTACAGCTGCTGGGAGGGCACAGGTCGAAAATCTGCTCCCAGACGCAGGCCAGCACCGAGGTGAAGCCTGTCCAGAGTTCCAAGCGGCCATCAAAGGCCCCCACGGGCGCTTCCACACCGTCCATCAACCGCAGCGTATGCCAGCTGTCCTGGGCAATGCCGAAGTAGGTCACCGTCTCCTTGGCCAGGGTGTCGCCTTGCGCATCGAAGAGAATGAAGTTCGGATGGTCGAACAGTTCCACAGTGGGGTTCTGCACATGCACCACCACGGCCGTGTCACTGAAGAAGGCCCATTGCACGTCAACGGTCAGTTCTGCACAAGGGAACTCGGAACCGCTCACGGTGAAGGTGTGCTGTGCGGGTGGGGCGCCGTCCAGGATGCCGGTGCTGGCGTCCGTGAAGTCGATGGTGTAGGTGCCTGCGGGCAGCTGGCCCAGTACGATGGTCTCCGTGTGCGGCACCAGCACGGTGATGCCGCCGTTGCTCAGGGCGACCAGGGTGATGTTCACCGTTCCGCCGCCCACATCAGCCACCGCGGTCTGAACGTATGCACCCCCATCGCTGAGGTTGCCGATGAGCGCGATGCTCACGTTGTCTGCCGTGGTGGGGTTCGACGGGTCCACGGCGATCTGGTCGATGTAGAAGTGGGTCTGGGCGTTCCCAGCCAACGAGAGGATGACAAGCACAATGAAGTGTAGGGTCCGGTCCATGCACCAATGACGTGGGAACGGACCGGAAATGTTGCCTGACCGGTCGTTGGATACGGGCACCCGTATGGGTTGGCTGGAAAGCAGTGTAATTCACCGTTCCAGCAGTGTATGAAGGGGGGCGTCCTCGATCGTCCCTGCCTCGCCCATGGGGGGAGTGACCCCGGTCGTGCCCGCTCACCCCACGACCATGAGCAGGTCCACGGCCGTCCGCCGATCCGCTGCGCATACATGGCGGAAAGCTGGTATCACGCAGGGACCGATCGGCGGGAGCGCAACCCCACGAACAGGTGGAGCAGGCCGGGTAGGAGGAGGGGGATGAGCACCGGTTGGAACAGGTCCGGGACCAATACGGCATGCAGCACCAGGCCCGCGCTCGCCACGATACCACCGAACAAGGGGCGCCAATAGGCGATGGACAGCCCGATGATCGGAGCCACCGGGTAGAGGAGCGCCTGCAGCAGGTCGCTCACCGTCCATGCAGGTCCACCCGTCGGGTCGGAGCTGTCGCCGCTGAGGGCGCCGACAAGCACGATGAGCAGGAAGAGCAGCAAGGCAGTACCGCTGATGGTGGCGAGGCGTTCGGTCAGGGAATGGCGCATGGTGGTGTGTTCCTGTGTCGTGGAACGTGTGGGAGGGGACGAAATTGCCAGAGAGCTACAAGGGAGCTGGCAAGGGTGGCTGCGCAAGATCCGGTCCATGAAGGAGGTGGGAGGCCGATGCCGGTCGATCCCTGAACCCCCGTTGGTCGATCGACGGGACCGATCGAACCATCTGGCCGTTCCGGCGTCAAAGCGAATGTCAACTTCGCGTCGCTTTATCGTTACCCCCATCTTAAGCCACCTTGATGAACGTTCTTCACCGGTCCTTCAGCGCGGCCCTGCTCGTTCTGGTCGCTTTCACTGCCGAGGCCCAGCTGCCGTTCGACGGCTATGTGCTGTATAACTTGATGAACCAGACCACCTCACGGCTGGTGAGCGCGCAGGGGACCACCGTCAAGACGTGGAGCTGTCCATCCACCTACAGCTATGCCATGGCGATGAAGCCCAACGGCAATATCGTTCGTACCGCCGTCAACAACGGCAATGCGATCAATACGGCGGCAGTGAGCGGGCTGGTCCAGGAACTGGATGCCAACGGTAGTGTGGTGTGGTCGTTCACCTATTCCACCACCGACTACGTGACGCACCACGACATGTGCCTGATGCCGAACGGCAATGTGCTGCTGCTCGCTTACGTGCGCAGGACCGCCGCACAGCTACAGGCGCTGGGCTACACCGGAAGCAGTGCGAAATACCCCGGTCGGATCATTGAGATCCAGCCAACGGGGAGTACCGCCCAGATCGTGTGGGAATGGAACATGGAGGACCGCTTCATCCAATTCGCGGACGCCACGAAGCCGAACTACATGCCCATCGCAGCGCATCCCGAACGGATGAACATCAACGTAACGGTGAGCGGTGGCGGTGGCCCGGGCGGAGGCATTGATTGGTTCCACGAGAACGGAATAGACTACAATGCGGAATTGGACCAGATCGTGTTCAGTGCCCGTTACCTCAGTGAGATCTTCATCATCGACCACAGCACCACCACCGAAGAAGCTGCCGGCCACACCGGGGGCAACGCCGGCCGCGGTGGCGACTTCCTCTTCCGCTGGGGCAAGCCCGCCAACTATGGAGTGACCGGCACCCAACGCATTCCTGCTGCGGTGCATGATGTGAAATGGGTGCGCTCCAACGCGCCCATGGCCGGCTGGCTGATGTTCGTGAACAACAACGGCGGCGGCAACAACACCACCACCATCGATGCCATCGATCCGGCCCGCGAGGGATACACCTATCCATGGACACCCGGTACGGTATGGGGGCCGTCCACCCATGACTGGCGCCACACCTGCCTGGCATACGCCAGTGGCCAGAGCGCGGCGGACATCATGCCCAACGGCAATGTGTTCGTGGCGCTGAGCGGGCAGTACATGTACGAGGTGAACAGCAGCGGACAGACGGTGTGGCAATACAACGCCGGTCCTCAGAAGGCGTTCCGATACACGTGCGACTTCCCCGGCATCACTGCGCTCCTGGGCGAGGATCCCTGTGGACTGGCCACGGACGTCACTGCCACAGCCGCACCCGAAGCATGGAGCGTGTATCCGAACCCCGCGCGCGGCACCATCAACCTGCAAGGCATTGAGTTGAGCACCATGGAACGGTTCATCGTGATCGATGCCACAGGGCGCGAAGTGGCGCGGCAGGCACCGGACTGGACGATCGATGTGAGCGGTCTGCCTGCGGGGATGTACAACGTGGTGGTGGAGCACAGTACCGGGGCCCGCGATGGTCGCCGTATCGTGGTGGAGAAATGATCGCCATGCACGGTTGCGGGCGCTGGTCGATGCTGTGCTGTATGCTGCTGCCGATGGCGGTGGTGGCACAGGCTCCGCTGTACGACCCTGCTTCCGTGCGCGAGCTGCGGCTGTACTTCGACGTTCCCGATTGGCGCCACACCCTGGACAGTCTGTACGTGGCTGGTGAGGATGAGCGGCTTCTGGGCGATCTCTACATCGATGGTACCTTCCTCCCTGATGTGGGCGTGCGGCACAAGGGTTACAGTTCCTTCGCGGTGGGTCGCCTGAAGAATCCGTTCAACATCAAGCTGGATGAGGTGCACGCTGGCCAGGACTACCAGGGCCATGAGAAGTTGAAGCTCAGCAACGTCATCCAGGATCCATCGTTCCTGCGTGAAGTGCTCGCATACGAAGTGGCCCGGGCCCACATGCCGGCATCTCGGGCGAACTACGCCGACCTCTATGTGAACGATGAGCTTGTCGGGCTCTACACCAATGTGGAGGACGTGGGCAGGGACTTCCTCAAGGAGCGCTTCGATGAGAAGGAGGGGAGCTTCTTCAAAGGCAACCCACCTACGGTGGACCTCACCGGTGAGAACTGCAACCTGAGCGATTCGCCGGGCACCGACAGCACCGACTATTTCGGGCTGTACGAACTGCAGTCGGATGCGGGATGGGGGCACCTGCTGGAGCTCATCCAGACGCTTAACCAGGATCCGGCAGCCATCGAGAACGTGCTCAATGTGGACCGCACGCTGTGGATGCATGCCTTCAACTACGCGCTGATCAACTTCGACAGCTACGTGGGTTATGCGCAGAACTACTACCTCTATCGCACCAAGGACGGCCTCTGGAACCCCATCCTCTGGGACCTGAACATGTCCTTCGCCAGCTTCCGCCTGACCGATGCCAGCACCTATTGGAACGGCTTCAGCATCGCACAGGCCAAGACGATCGATCCGCTCAGCCATGTGAACGGTCCCAGCGTGTTCCCGCGTCCCCTGATGCGGCGCCTCTTCGAACGGCCGATGTACCAGCGGATGTACCTGGCGCACCTCCGTACGCTGATCAACACCCACTTCGCCAACGGACAGTACCGGGAGCGCGCGCTGGAGCTGCGGTCGCTCATCGCACCGCACGTGCAGGCCGATCCCAACAAGTTCTACACGGACGAGGCCTTCTTCAACAACCTCGATGCCACTGTCACCTTCACCGTGGCCTATCCGGGCATCACCGAGCTGATGGATGCGCGCAGCACCTACCTGCTGGGCTATCCCGGAATGAGCGGACAACCGGTCTTCGGCGCGCTTACCGTTGCGCCCGAGGTGCCCACCGTGGGAACCACCGTTGCACTGAACGTGCCTGTGCAGGGCGCGGATACCGTGCTTCTCCTTTGGCGAAATGACCGTGATGCACGCTACGTGCGTACAGGCCTGTGGGACGATGGCGCACATGGCGATGGCACGAGCGGCGACGGTATCTACGGGATCGAACTACCGCTCTCCACCGGTTATCTGGAGTATTACGTCTATGCCGAGAACGCTGTGGCGGGCGCCTTCCTCCCGGAGAACGCGGCACACGAGACCTTCACTCTGGTAGCGCGCGCCACACCCGGCATGGTGGTGATCAATGAGGTGATGGCGGAGAACGACGGGCTGGTCCTCGACCCCACGGGAGCTGCCTCGGATTGGTTGGAGCTCTACAACCGCAGTGCGTTCACGGTGTCCACGGCAGGGTTGCACCTTAGCGATGATGCCGATGACCCTACGAAATGGATGCTTCCCACCACCACGCTCTCACCCGGTGAATACCTCGTGATATGGGCCGATGAACGGACCGCAGTAGGAGAGGACCACGCCTCCTTCCGGCTGGATGGTGGGGGAGAGACCGTACTGCTCGCCTACGACAGCGCCACCGTCATCGACCAGGTGTCCTTCGGTGAGCAGTACCCCCTGCAAAGCTGGGGCCGTCTACCCAACGGCACAGGGCCCTTCCAACGCCTGAAGCCCACGGCCAAAGCCTACAACAGGGAACAGGATGATGCGCTCTTCACGCGCACCGCGCGCCTGTGGCCCAACCCCGCGCAGGATGAGATCAACCTCTTCGTGGACGTCGCCGGAACGATCGAGGTCCAGGTGCTGCGGCCCGATGGTCGGGTGCACACTCCCGCACGATCGTACACCGACCAACATCACATCGTCTACAACACCAGCACCCTCGCGGCTGGTCATTACCTCCTGCACATCCGCAGCGATGCGGACGTGTTCGTTCAGCCCTTCATCATCATCCCATGAGAACGCTCCTCACCCTCTGCATCGTTGCGCTCACCCTGCCGCTGCTGCGCGCCCAGTACACCATCACTTCATGGACCACAGCGGACGGCCTGCCCAGCGATGACATCCGCGATGTGGCCGTGGCACCGAACGGTACCATCTGGTTGGCCACTTCTGCCGGTGTTGCCGCCTTCGATGGTACGACCTTCACCTTACACACTACCACTACGCACCCCGGGCTGCCCAGCAACGATCTGTACGCCATCGGTGTCATGAACAATGGTGATGTTTGGGTGGGCAGCGACTTTGGCCTGAGCCGCTTCGACGACACCGACTACATCACTTACACCACCGCCGACGGGCTCAGCGACAACGAGATCAAGAGCATCAAGCAGGCCCCTTCCGGCGACATCTGGGTGGCAACGCTCAACGGTGCTTCGCGCTTTGATGGCAACACCTTCACAGCATATGGTTCGCCTGACATCCCCTTCGGCGGCGCGCTGCACGTGGCCTTCGGTAGCGATGGCACGGTCTACCTCAGCGGTGGTTTGGGCGGTGTCATTGTGTATGACGGCAGCACCTTCAGCACCATCACCACGGCGGATGGCCTGCTCAGCAACCGCATCCGCAGCATCGCGGTGAACGATGCCCAGCAGAAGTGGGTGGGCACCGCGGAAGGTATCTCCGTGTTGAACGCGAACGATGAGCATGTGGCGGACCATCCGAACGCCTTCATCCTGCCGCCACCGGATGAATTGAACCCCATAACCGACATGCTGGTGGATGACAATGGACGAGTATGGGCTGGCGTCTATGTGGACTACCTGGTCACGGTCGGTGGCGTGAGCATCTACGCCAATGGTGCATGGAGCCAGATCGAGGAGAGCGATGGGTTGGCCGGCCCCAATGTTCGCCGATTGGCGCGGGGTGTGGATGGCTCCATCTGGGTGAGCACCAGCACGGGCTTGTCGCGGATCAGCAACATCAGCATCGGCGTGGAGGAGATCGGCGCATCCTCGTTCACCCTCTTCCCTTCACCCGCCAGCACGGTGGTGCAGCTGCGGTCAGCGGAGCAGTACGCCGGTGATATGCTGGAGGTCTGCGATGCTGCCGGCCGCTCTGTGTTGCGTCAGCGTGCAACGGGTGCAACGCTCTCGTTCGACGTGAGCGCACTCCCCAATGGTGCCTATGTGGTGCGTGTGAACGATCGTGTGCAGCGCCTGGTGGTGGCTCACTGAGCGCGCTCCATCGCGCCGGCCACATCGCGGAACACGATGCCGAAGTGCGAGGTGTCGAACACGCACCGCCCGTTGCGGATGATCAGCACCTGGGGTGAAGCGTGTTCGATCCCGTAGCGTGCTTCGATCGCATTGGAAAGCCCACGATATCGCAGCAGGTCGAGGAGGAAGGCCGGCTCCAGCTGTTCTGGCGCATTGCTCCGTTCGAGACGCGCATGGGCTGCGGCACTGATGCTGCAACGGGTGCTGTGCTTGAAGATCAGCACGGGTCTGCTGGCGGAGAGGCGATCGATCTCGTCCAGCTGCGCAGGGTCGGTGAGCTCTAGCCAGTTCATGGTGCCTGCAAAGATCGTGGTTCGGCCGTGGTTGGAATTCCGTCGATCGTTCGACTATATTCGCGTCATGCCGGTGACGATCCAGTCGTCAACCACCGGAGCCGTTCGTTGAACCCTAACCCCCATGTTGCATGTAGTTGAAGGCAGCGCTGCTGTTCGTATTCCCACCGCCCACGATCCCACCGAAGCCCCTGCGCTACCGAACTTGCGCTCGATGGCAGGCTCCGAAGATCACGTTGAGACCGAAATGGCCGCGCTCGCCGCCCGGTTCGTCAACAGCACCAACCGCCACGTCTTCCTCACCGGCAAGGCGGGCACCGGCAAGACCACCTTCCTCCACCGCTTGGCCGCGCGTACGCACAAGCGCCACATCGTGGTGGCACCCACCGGCATCGCAGCGCTCAACGCAGGCGGCGTCACCATCCACAGCCAGTTCCTGCTGCCCTTCGGAAGCTTCGTGCCCGAACGCCGCCTGCCCGCCGATGTGGGCGAGTACGGCCGCTTCCACGACCGCGACACCCTCAACCGTCGACATCCGCTCAATGCCGTCCGCCGCAACGTGCTGCGCGGCATCGATCTGCTCATCATCGACGAGGTGAGCATGCTGCGCGCCGACCTGCTCGACGCCATCGACCATCGCCTGCGTGCAGTCCGCCAACGCTGGGACCTTCCTTTCGGCGGGGTGCAGCTCCTCTTCATCGGCGACCTCTACCAGCTGCCGCCCATCGTGAAGGACGAGGAGTGGAACGTGCTGCGCCGCTACTACGACAGCATGCACTTCTTCGAGAGCCGCGCGCTGAAGGAGAGCGGATACGCCCACATTGAACTGGACAAGATATTCCGGCAGAAGGACGAACGCTTCATCGCGATCCTGAACAATTTCCGTGAGAACACCGTGACGCAGGCCGATGTGGATGCGCTCAATACCTACTTCCGCCCACAGCTCACGGATGCCGACACCGATGGCGTCATCACCCTCACCACACATAACCGTACGGCGGACGAGATCAACCAACGGGAGTTGGAGAAGTTGCCGGGCCGCATCCAGCGCTTCGAGGCGGCGATCGAGGGCGACTTCCCCGAGAGCATGTTCCCCGTGCTGCGCGATCTGGAGCTGAAGGAAGGCGCACAGATCATGTTCACGCGCAACGACATGGAGAAGGCCTACTTCAACGGCAAGCTGGCCCGCGTGGAGAAGATCGCCGAAGGCAAGGTGCATGTGCGCATGCTGGACGATGACAGCCCCTACGTGCTGAAGCGCGAGACCTGGGAGAACAAGCGCTACGAGGTCGATGCCGTGACCAGGGAGCAGAAGGAGCGCATCATCGGCACCTTCGAGCAGTACCCCGTGAAGCTGGCCTGGGCCATCACGGTGCACAAGAGCCAGGGCCTCACCTTCGACAAGGCCATCATCGATGTGGGCCGCGCCTTCGCTCCGGGGCAGGTGTATGTGGCGCTATCGCGACTGCGCTCGCTGGAGGGGCTCATCCTTCGCACCCGCATCGACGCCAGCGTGGTGAGCACTGACCGCGATGTGGTGGCCTTCAGCGAACGGCGCCTCACCCAACAGCCCTTGCCGGAGCAGCTGCATGAGTTCCAGCGGCGCTTCCTGCACGACATGCTCGTGAGCACTTTCGACCTGGGCGACCTGCTCCAGCGAGCTGAGTACATCCAGAAGGACCACGACGAGATCGGCCAGTTCGAGGATGAGGGCATGAAGACGGCCCTGCAACGCTTCCGCGACCGCCTGCGCACCGAGGAGGAGAACACGCGCAAGTTCCAAGGCCAATTGGTGCGGTTGCTGCACGAGAACGACCGGACCACCCTGCTCCAGCGCATCGCCAAAGGGGTGGGCTATTATGGTGGGTTCCTGCGCGATGCCATGAAGGAACTGCTGCAGCACCTGGCACAGGTGGAGATGCTCACGCGCACCAAGCAGTACGCCGACGCGCTGCGCGAACTGGATGGCATGCTGGCGAAGAAGGTGGCCACCATCGGAAAGGCCGCGCACGTGACCACCTGCATCCTGGAAGGCCGGGAGGTGACGCGTGATGCGGAGGAGGAAAGGAAGCTCGCCGCAGATCGCTTCGCCATCGTGGAGGGTGTGAAGGCCTGGGCGGCCGATCATGCACCGGCCAGCAGCCTGAAGACAGGCCGCCGCCGCAGGCGCGACGCGGAGTGGGACCCTGCCGAGGCCGACGCGTACATGGAGCGCTCGCTCTCCCGCAAGCGGAAACCGAAGGCGGATGGTGAGCCCAAGGCCCCCAAGATCAAGGGAGAGACCTACCTGAAGACCTACGTGTTGGTGAAGGGCGGCAAGTCACTGGAGGAGGTGGCGAAGGAGCGGGGGCTCTCGCTCAGCACCATCGAAGGCCATGCAGCGCGCGGCATCGGGGAGGGCATCCTGGAGATCGAGGGTCTCATGTCCGCTGCCGATCGCGATGCCATCGCCGACTGGATAAGCGATAACCCTGATAAGAACAGTGGCGAGATACGCGCCCACTTCGGCGATAGGTATTCCTACGGGCAGCTGAGGATGGTACAGGCCTGGTTGAAGCGGTCCGAGTGAGGCAGCGGCTCCAACGCATGTCGCGGCACCATCCGCGCGGAAGCGCTCGCCCCTACCGCTGCGTTACGCAGGTTCATGGGACGACCGTTCACCGGGGTGTATGGCATGTATGTCCCCGATGCCCAAGGGTACATTCCCGCCTGTACCACTACTGCGATCGTTGGTGTGAGCGCAGGACCTGTGTCCGGCGCTGCCGCGTGGGAAGGGTGGACAGCGGCAACGATGGGTACCGCCTGGTGCAGGTGCAGGTCAGGTCCACCCGAAGGGAGCGTCAGTTGGCGACCAGGTAGATGATCGCCACCATCAGCCAGGTGATCAGGAAGCTCAGGTAGGCCAGCCGCAGGGGTAGGTACTTCCGCCGGGAGATGAAGCGTCCATGGGCATGCAGCTCCTCCAGGATGGCTTCGTGCGTGCGTGGCGGTGTGCTCATCACATGGTTCATGTGCCGCTTGAACTCGGGCAGGCTCAGCTCGATGAAATTGGTGAAGTGGAGGATGTTGAAGGGAACCGTGTTGGAGCCGCTGTCCGGCCGTTCCCGCATCAGCAGCGGGCTCTTCGGGATGGTGGACCAGGCGCTGAGGAGGATGGTGCTCAATGCGCCCAGTACGATCGCCCAATAGTGGGCCACCTGCTCCTGCTGCCCGCTGTCGGACACCTTCACCAACGCGAACTGGAGCATCACGGCCGATAGGGTGAGCATCAGGTTCGCCTTCAGATCGCTCATCTGGCTTGCGGTCATCAGGTTCCACCGCGTCTGCATCAGCAGTTGGTCGCGGTGGTCCGCAGTGTAGGGGTCCACATCTTCATAGCCGCCGGTGGTCGGCGGTGCGGGCAGCTCCTGTTGGTCCGCTATTGGTGGAATGGGCTCCATGTCCGTTGGCTGGAGCGGCAAGGTAGTAGGTCACGAGCGTACTGCAGCGGACCGGTCGCCTCAGCGCACCTTCAGCACGTTGCGCACCTGTTGGATGCCCTCGTTCTGGAGACGTACATAATACACGCCGGCCGGCTGGTCCCCCATGTCCACATCAATGGTGTAGGTGCCTGCTGGTGTGGGTTGGTTCAACACCGTGCGCACGAGGCGGCCCTGCTCATCGTACACCTGTATCATCAAGCGCCCGCCATTGCTGGAATAGCTCAGCGTGGTGCGCTCGGTGAAGGGGCTCGGGTAGGCGCTCAGTACGTTCATGCCCGCCGACCGGTTGAGCGCATGCGTGCCGGTCATCAGGCAGCCCGCCGGATCGATCAGGTTCAAGGGCTGGTAGCTGTCCAGCAGGATGGCGTCGATCTCGCTTTCCGCCAGGCAGAACCAATCCTTCAGCACGCTGGCGTACACCGAACGGAAATCGTACTGCATGGCCAGGTTCGTCTGGAACGTTGCGTTCTCAGGGATGTCCGGGTTGGTGCCCATCATGCCCGGGATCACCTGGGTGCCGAAGAGGAACATGGGCTGCGCGCTGCCATGGTCCGTTCCCAGCGAGGCATTGTCCACGATCCGCCGCCCGAATTCGCTGAAGGTCATGCCCAGCACCCTGTCCTCCAGCCCCAGCAATTGCAGGTCGTCCTGGAAGGCATGGATGGAATCGCTCAGACCTTGCAGCAAGGTGGCATGCGTGCCGATGGTGTGGTCATCGGCCACCACTTGTTGGGCATGCGTATCGAAGCCGTCGATGCTCACCCAGTAGATCTTGGTCCGCAGTCCGCCGCAGATCAGCTGTGCCACGAGCTTCAACGCGCTGGCCAGTTCGGCTCCGGGAGCGTTGCCTTCGGGGTAGAGCGTGCTGAGGGTGCAGCCAGCCACCGCCGCGTCCTGGATCACATCGCCGTACAGGTCGGTCTGGCGCTGCACCTGGCGCACGAAGGCGAGCTTTCCTCCGTTGCAGGCGGCGGATACGGGATCGTTGTAGATGTTGCCGGAGAGGTTCAACGGATCCTCGCTTCCGTAGATGGCCGTGCCCATGCTCACGCCCTGGTACTGCAGCGCAGGTCCGATCGGTCCACCGATGCGTATCGCGAGCGGATCGGGCATGTCCACATTGGGGTATCCCGCCGGGAAATTGGGGTACTCCATGTTGAGGTACCTGCCGGTCCAGCCCGAGCTCAGTAGTTGGTCGGAATTGGCGCCCGTCTCCATGATGTCGGTGGCGCGGAAGTGGGAGAAGTTGGGTTCGGGATAGCTGACACCCTGCACGATGGCGAGCTTGCCGTCCTCCCACAGGTCGCGCAGGCCGCCCATGGCCGGGTGGAACGCGGTGCCATTGAGGCCGGTGAGGGGCAGGGTCTGTGCGGAAGGGATCAGCACGTTCTGGCGCTTGATGGCGAGCGTGTCGTACTGGTCCAGCGGGATCACCGTGTTCAGGCCGTCATTCCCGCCGAAGAGTTGCACCACAACGAGCACGCGGTCCTCGGCGGCATCGTTGAGCAATGGCGCGAGCAGGGAGCTGCTGGCACCGCGCACGGTCAGCCCGCCCACGGTCGCCACGGCGGAAGTGCGGAGGAAGTTCCTTCTGTTCATGGTGGCGGTGGATCAGTGGAGTTGGGTCTCTGCGGCCTGGGCCATGTCAAGCATCAACCACAGCAGCAATTGTGGCACCAGCTGGGCCGTCATGTCCGTGGTGTTGGGGTCGTTGCTGTAGATCTCCCACGCGTCGCTCCAATAATGGTCGCTGGCCTGGCCCAACAACAGGTAGCTCGTCTTCAACTGGTTGCGCACGGCCTGTGAGACGGGCACGGCGAACAACAGATCGGCCATCTCGGCCACCACCACATTGGGGTCGAAGGGATCGCTGAAGCCGGCCACCAGTTGCACCGGATCCACCTTGAACTCCAGGTTGCGGCTGGGCACATGGAAGAGGTTGTTGCCGGTGGCGAAGCCGGTGTAGATGACCCCCAGCATCGAATTGTTACGCGCCGGATAGGTGGCCGTATCCAGCCACACATTGTCATAGGTGGGGAATTGATGATATGCGGGCCAGCCGGCCACGTTCGGTGGGTTCACCAGCTCCTGACCGGCATAGGCGGTGAGCCAGTAGGCATCGCGCCAGTAGAGGTACTGCGCCTGGAACTGTGCGGGCGTTGGGGCCGGAAGCTCCAGCTTGCGGATGGCACCGATCACCAGGTCGGCCGGGCTCATCACCATGCAGGCACGGACCTGTGCGCTGTAGAAGTGGTCGCTGGTGAAGAGCGCGTACATCACCTGCTTCAGTTGGTCCGGAGCGTTCTGGTGCTGGCGGAACACCTCCGCCAGTGGTTCGATCACCTCGGTCTCCGTGGTCGCATCGATCTCGCCGTGAATGAAGAAGCGGTAGATCTCCCGGCAGATGAAGCGCGACACCTCCTCCTTCGCATAGATCATGTCCAACAGGGCGTTCAGCTCCGTTGTCCCGGCCGAAGGGCCGCTCTGACCCTGGATCACCGTGTTGTTGAAGAAGGCGCTGAACTGCTTGTCGGCGGTGGTATGCTGGCTGGGACGGAAGATGACGTAGGGCAGCACGATCTCTTCCGCCAGGTCCTGTTCACGAACTGTCCATCCGGTGAGCACACGCGCTGCGGCCTGCACATCCTGCTCGGTGTAGCCGCTGCCTTCGCCCAGGGTGAACAGCTCCAGGAGCTCGCGCGCATAGTTCTCATCAGGTGCTGCCGCGGTGTTCAGATATCCATTGAGGAACAACAACATCGATCCGCTGATCGTCACGTCGTACATCAGCGTGCGGTGGTTCCCCAGGCAGTCGTTCCGCAGCAACTGGTCGTACTCGTAGCTCAGGCGCGGATTGAAGATGCTGAACACCTGTGCTGGCATTTGATTGTACCAGAAGAGCACCATCTTCTCGCGGATGGTCCGGTCCTGGTGGATCATCAGGCCGGTGCGCCAGAACATGTAGCTCTGGATGCGCGCAGTGGTCAGGTCGGTCAACTGTTCCTGATCGCCGTACCGAACGGTATCCACCCATGTGCTGCCGAAGGGCACCTGTGGGTCAAGGGCATTGGGGTCCGGAGCATTGGGTGGCCCTCCCGTGTAAGCCTTGATCGGTGGCGTGGTATCGTTCACCACCGTGAGCAGGGCGTTCACCACCTGGTCCATGGACTGCCCCTCGAAGTGGGCCAGGTCCGACCGGGTCGCCCCGAACAAGGTCCGGCGCAACAGGTGCTTCAGTTCTTCGCGGCCGAAGGGGCCGGTATAGGGTTGAAGGGGCATGGCTCGGTACTATGAACGGTAGGACGATGATACGATGCAAATGTCCGATCGGGCCGGCTCGTCGGCAAGATGAAGTTGACCGGTCAGGCAACCTTCGCGTCCAACGGTGCGTTCCCCTCGACGGATGAACGCGCGTTCGGCCATATCCCGTATGCACGCACCGTTCGTCCACAATGGTCCGTCAGCATCTCTTCATCGCCCCCGTGACAGGCCCGGTCGAAGAACTGGAACTTTGAATGACCTTTCCTCGTTCTCCTGCCATGCCTTTTCCGATGCACGTCCACTGCCTGCTGCGGTCCTCCGTTCGTGCAGCTTTTTCATGGGTGTTCCTACTGACCGGTGCTCTTGCGCTTGCCGCGCCCCCCAACGACCGCTGCGACCACGTATTGCCGCGTCCGTTACCCTTGGGTGGTTCGCTGGTGTTCGAAGGAACCACCGTGGATGCCACGTTCACCGATGACGCTTTTCCGGAGAACGAGATCGGCCAGTTGGGCTTGCCTGTGGTGTGGCATGCGTTCACCCTTTCCCAGTGCACCCGGGTCGAATTGACCTATTGTGGTACGGCACCGGCCTTCACCAGCACCTGGGGGCTCATCGCGAAAGGCTGTCCCGCAGCCCTCACGATCCCGGCCACGAGCTTCAACGATGACCTCTGCGGGGACGGCAACCGCACCTTCGTGTACGACTCGCTCGGTACGGGTACTTATTATATCCCCGTTCTCAGCGATGTGTTCGGCACAGCCTACGGCCCTTACCGCATCGAGTTGAAGGCCCGTGTATGCACCGGTGGGACACCCCCCAACGACCTCTGCGCAGGACTGGTGCCCGTGACCGTGCCTGTGGGGCATGAGGTCTCCTTCATCGGCGACAATACGGGTGCCACCTACGTGGGTGATGGTGCCGCCGGTACCTTGTTCGGGTCCGTCCCGGTGCCCACTGTCTGGCATGCGTTCGAACTCACCCATTGCTCCTCGGTGGCGGTGCAATACTGCCGCACCAACACAGGGCAGACCAACTACTGGAACCTCCTCGCCACAGGCTGTCCCGCCCAATTGACCATCGACCCCACCCAGGTGCTGGACGATGAGTGCGGCAATGGCATGCGCACGCTCTTCTTCGCCGCCCTGCAACCCGGGGTCTATTACGTCCCGGTGCTTTATGACCCCTTTGCCGGAGCGGTGGGCCCCTATGTCGTGGACGTCAAGGTCGGTGCGTGTTTCGGCGGTGTACCCCCCAATGATCTCTGCGCATCGGCGGTCCCGCAGTCCCTGGTGATGGGGGTTCCGGCCACCTTCAAGGGCGATACGCGCGGAGCCACCAGCGCCGGAGATGGACTGCCTTCCTCCATCATCGGATCCACGGGTCTGCCCACCGTGTGGCATGCGTTCACCATCGACCAATGCTCCCGTGTCACCATCGATTATTGCCCCACGGAGCTGCCTTACGAGAGCTACTGGGACCTGCTCGTCCGCGACTGCGACGCCACGGAGGTGGTGACCCCGTTCTCCATCCTGGACGATCAGTGTGCGAGTGGCCGGCGTACGCTCGTGTTCGATGCGCTCGAAGCGGGCACGTACTACCTGCCGGTGCTGCTCGATGCCTTCAATGGTTCTGTTGGGCGCTATGCCATTGAGCTCCTCGCGCTCAACTGTGCCGGCGAGGTCCCGGTGAACGATCGGTGCACGGATGTTCCGGTCCTTCCCCTGGGTGCCGATACGCTTGTGTTCACGGGCAACACCACCGGTGCCACCAGCGTGGATGATGGTGAGCCGGGCAGCCTCCTGGACGACCCGACGGTACCCACGGTATGGCATGCCTTCTCCACCAGTGCGTGCAGCAATGTGCGCATCACGTACTGCGGGACCGATCCGGTCTTCGGCAACTATTGGGACCTCCTCTTCCGGGACTGCCCGGGCAATGAGCCGGTGTTCGCGAGCGACATCAACGATGCCCTCTGCCCGAGCGGTGCCCGCACCCTGCTGTTCGATTCGCTGCAGGCAGGCACCTACTACCTGCCCGTGCTCCTCGATGCCTTCGGTGGCAGCCGCGGACCCTATGAGGTGTCCGTGAGCGCGGACTACTGCGATCTGCAGACCGATGCACCGCAGCAGGTGGCTGATGGGGATGGTCCGAGGGTATACCCGGTGCCGAGTGACGGAAGGGTGACGGTGGATGGCCTGGGCGCAGGTCCCTACCAGGTGACCCTGCGCGACACGGGCGGCCGCCTGCTCGTGACACGTTCCGGTGCAGGTGAGCGTGGGCTCCTCACGCTCGATCTGCGTGCGCTGCCAGCGGGCACCTACGTGCTGCTCGTGGAGCAGGAGGGACGGCGCACGCACCGTGTGGTCGTTCTGTCCGGCCGTTGATCGGGGTGGGCGGGTATCTTCACGCGCTCATACGTTCCGCTGATGAAGCTTGTATCGTTCAATGTGAACGGCATCCGTGCCGCCGTAGGCAAGGGCCTCGTGGGCGCGCTGGAGGTCCTCGATGCTGATATCATCTGTTTCCAGGAGACCAAGGCGACACCCGCCCAGGTGCAGGAAGTGCTGGGCGCCCTGAACGGTCATCAGGTGCATGCCTATGGTGCGCTCAAGGCGGGCTACAGCGGCACCGCCATCGCATGTCGTACCGCACCGCAGCAGGTGGCGTTCGGCATCGGCATGCCCGGCCATGACGATGAAGGCCGCGTGATCACCGCATGGTTCACCGACGTCATCGTGGTGACCGTTTACACGCCCAATAGTGGTGAAGGCCTCAAGCGCCTGGGTTATCGCGCGGAATGGGATGCGGCCTTCCGTGATCATGTGCAGGGGCTCTCCCGCAGCGGTTTACCCGTGATCGTGTGCGGTGACCTCAATGTGGCCCACCGCCCCATCGATATCGCACGACCAAAGGCGAACTACAACAAGAGCGCCGGCTACACGCAGCAGGAGATCGATGGCATGGATGCGCTCCTCGGCGCTGGCTTCGTGGACAGCTTCCGCCACCTGCATCCGGAGGAGGTGAAGTACAGCTGGTGGAGCTTCCGTGCCGGAGCCCGCAGTAAGAACATCGGCTGGCGCATTGACTATGTGCTGGTGAGCAAGGCCTTCGCTCCCCGCCTGAAGGAGGCCTTCATCCTCAACGAGGTGCTGGGCAGCGATCACTGCCCGGTGGGCATCGTCTGGTGACCGCCTTCCGGCTCAGAGGCTGAGCAGGTCCTTGAAACGCGCGGCCTGCCTGCGGCTCACCTCGATGGTCTCCTGTTGTCCGTCCCGGCCCGTGTGTTTCAGTTTCACCATGAGCCCACCGCTGAACCAGGGCTCGATGCTCTCCACCCAGCGCAGGTTGATGATGTGCTTGCGGTTCGCCCGGAAGAACACCAGCGGATCGAGCTTCTCCTCCAGCTTGTTGAGGCTCCGCAGCACCAGCGGCTTCTGGTCGCCGAACCGCACCCGTACGTAGTTCCCCTCGCTTTCGAAGGAACGCACGTCCTTGAGCGTGACGAACCAGCACTTCTCACCGTCCTTCAGGAAGATCTGGTCATGCTCACGCAGCACCTCCCGGCTGGGTGTGGCCTCGCCCAGCGGCTCCTCCAATTTGCCGATGGCGGCGGCGAGCCGATCGGGGTCGATGGGCTTCAGCAGGTAGTCGAGCGCGTTCACGGAGAACGCCTTCAAGGCATGCTCATCATAGGCGGTCACGAAGATCACCTGTGGGGTGTGGTCCAGGCTTTCGAGCAGTTCGAATCCCGTGCGGCCGGGCATGTTGATGTCCAGGAACAGCACGTCCGGCCGGTGCTCGGCGATGAGCGCCTCCGCTTCGTCCGCATTGGCGGCTTCGCCCACGATGGTGATGCGTTCATGGGCCGTCAGCAGGTTGCCCAGTTCCTTGCGCGCAAGGCGCTCGTCGTCGATGATCAGTGCTTTCATGGCGTTGCTGTGGCGTGTGCCCCGGAGGGGGGGGGGGGGACGGTGCGTTGCTCGTGCAGTGGGATGATGACCGTGGTGATGACGCTGCCATCCTCTTCGCGGATGCGCAGATCGGCGGCGTCACCATAGAGCAGCTCCAACCGGCGGCGTGTGTTCCGGAGTCCGATGCCGCCACCCTTGCCCTTCACGGGCCGGTAAGTGCCGCTGTTGCGCACCGTGATCACCGTGGCGTTGGCCCCGGGCGTGGCATCGATCACCAGGTCGCCGCCGGCCGGCAGGTGCGCGATGCCATGGCGGACGGCGTTCTCCACCAGGGTCTGCAACAGCATCGGGGGCACCAGGTTGCGCTCCAGGGTGGGGTCCACATGGATCTGCGTACGCAGGCGTTCCTCATACCGCATCGACTCCAACGCGAGGTACGCCTTCACGATGTCGATCTCCTCTCCGAGCGGCACCGTCCGCCGCTTCACGCTGGCCATGGCATTGCGCAGGATCGCACTGAGCTGGGTGATGGCGCGCTTGGCCTGCTCCGGGTCCTCGTCCACCAATGCCCGGATACCGTTCAAGGCATTGAACATGAAGTGCGGGTTCATCTGCGCACGCAGTGTGTTCAGCTGGTTCTCGCGGTTGGCGGTCTCCAGCCGCAGGTTGCGGATCTCCTCCCGGCGGTTCAGGATGAAGTAGCAGTAGGCGAGGTACGCCACCGACCAGATGATCAGCAGCAGGCCCCAATTGATGGCGCGGTTCAGGTGCGTGAGCAGTGGTTCGGTGTGCAGCGGCTTGTAGCTGGTGAGCAGCGTGTCGTGCAGCACCATCTCCACCAGGTTGGCGAAGAGGGCGAGCAGCGTGGCATAGAGCGCCAGGCGCGGCAGCAGCAGGCCGAAATCCACCTGCACCAGGTTCTTGCGCAGGATGATGTGCCGGAACAGGTGGCTCACTGAAATGCCCGTGAACACCTCCATCACCATCAACTGCACCACATCGCCGTTCGGTCGGTCGTTCATGAAGTGCCACGCATAGAACAGACCCACGAAGAGGCTCCAGCTGAGCAACTGCATCAGCCAGTAGACAGGCCGGGGGCCGTTCAGGAAGGGCGTATGCAGGAAGGACCAGCGCATGGGGCTCAGCGCCACGAATGTACCCCCTGGCCGGGCAGCTGCTGCGTCCACTACACGAACGGTCGCATGCCCGCACGGATGGTGGTGGAGTACCTTGCAGGCCCTTCGATGAACTACCTCGGGCACTTGTTCCTAAGCGGTGACGAGCCGCTTGTGATCGTCGGCAATTTCATGGCGGACGACATCAAGGGCCGGCATTTCCATGACCATCACCCACTCGTCCAACAGGGGATCCGGCTGCACCGGGCGATCGACAGCTACACCGATGAGCATCCCGCACAGCGGGAGGGGAGGGCCCGCCTCCGCACCCATGCCGGACGCTATTCGGGCGTGGTCATGGACATGTTCTACGATCACCTGCTGGCGCGGCACTGGACCACTTTTCATTCGGAGCCCCTGGAACGCTACGCCGACCGCATGTACCGCCTGTTGGTCGAACATCGGGAACTGATGCCACCGGGCATCCGTATGCTGCTGACACACATGATGGCAGGTGACTGGCTGACGACCTATGCGTCCGAAGAGGGTCTGGCACGGGCCTTGAGCGGGCTCGCTGCGCGGGTGCCGGAAGGGCAGGTGATGCGCGGTGCGGAAGCCGTGCTGCGCGCCGATCGTGACAGGTACACCGGTGAGTTCGAGGCCTTCATGCGTGACATCCAGGAACACCTCCGCGATCGCCGATGAACCGTCGCAACCTGATACGCTCCCTGCTGGTGATGCTGGCTTCCGGCCTCATCGCCCTGCTGATGGTGCGCAGTGGCCGGGGCACCGTGCTCACCGGATCGCCACCACCGTGGGCCGAACCCCGCGTGGAGCGCGACCTGGATCAGATCCAGCACGACACCCTGCGCGTGCTGGTGCTGCGCGACCCCCTCACCTGGGAGCAGCGTCCGCGTGCAATGAGCGGGTTGGAGTGGGAATTGCTCGAACGCTTCGCCCGGACCTTGAACGTGCCCATCGTGGCCCTGCCGGTGGAGCACCCGGACAGTCTGTGGATGGCCCTGCAGGAAGGTCGCGGCGACATCATCGCCGCGCAGCTCACGCCCCGCCCGGACCATGCACGCTGGGTCCGCTTCAGCCGCGCCTACCGCAGTGTGCGCCCGGTGGTCGCCACGGTGCATCGCGAACCGGTGCCCAAGGGCAAAGCATCGGTGGCCGCCCCCACCGACACGGTGCTGCTCGCCGTGGCCTCCCCGTTCAGGAAGCCCGATCACCCGCTGAACGATGCGCTGTGCCCGGTGGTGGCCGACCCCGTTGCCGGCCCGTTCACCGGGGATGAGCTCCTGGATGCGCTCCTCCTGGGGCGTCATCCCGCCGTGCTGGTGAGCGATGCGCTCGCCGCCTACGAGGCGCAACGCACGCCGCTGGTGGCGTTCTCCGCTCCCGTAGGCCCCCCCGTGGAGCACTGCTTCGCCTTGCGTCGCAATGCCCCGGGATTGCGCCGCGCACTGGATCGGTCACTGGAGGAGGAGGAGCGCAGTGGAGCGCTCGACCTCATCTGCGATGCCTACCGCGCACGGCGTGCCAAGCCCACCCAGCGATTGCGGCCCAAGCGCTCCATCCCGATCGATGGCGACAGTGTGTCGCCGTACGACGCCATCTTCCGGTCCTACGCCGGACGCATCACGTGGGACTGGCACCTGCTGGTGGCCATGGCCTATCAGGAGTCGCGGTTCGACAGCACGGCTTCCAGCCACAAGGGTGCCACGGGCATCATGCAGTTCATGCCTCGCACCGCACAGGGCCTCGGCCTCGATGTGGCCCATGGTGTGGATGCACATGTGGCCGCTGCGGTGCGCTATGTCAACAAGCTGGACACCTTGTGGCGCCGTGCCGTACCCGATCCCACCCAGCGCCTGCGCTTCGTGCTGGCGTCCTACAATGCCGGACCAGGACACATCATCGACGCCCAGCGCCTTGCCGAGCAGCTTGGCCTCGACCCCCGGCGCTGGGAGGGGAACGTGGAGCGCACCGTGCTGCTGCTTGCCAGGCCCCGTTGGTACATGCGACCCGAGATGCGCAACGGGCACTGCAATGGTGCCCAGGTGTTCCATTATGTGCGGGATGTCCTGAACATGCACGCCCAATTGACGCATGCCCTGCCTGGTCCGTCCCGCACCCCTTCCGGCGCGGACAGCAGCCTGGTATCGGCCGTGGAGGACGTGTCGGTGGGAGCGGACCCGTAGCCTTCCCCTTTCGCCAGGCCCTTCGGCATACCTCGCTGGGGGTGGTACCCTATCTTGCCACCATGCTGAACCGGTTCCACGCGATCCTTCCCCTGCTGCTGTTCCCCGCACTGCTGGCCGCCCAGGACCTACCCCACACGCTGGCGCCGGAGGAGCGCGCCTTGATCCCCGCCTACCGCAACAGCCGGGGGAGCGATGGGCGCGGCATCAGCACGCCGCCACCCTTTACCGCCCGTACCATGGCCGAATGGGAGGAGGTGGAGCAGCTGGTCATCACCTGGACGAGCTACATCGGCATCCTCAAGCAGATCGTGCGCGCCGCCAAGGAGGAGTGTGAGGTCATCATCGTCTGCGACGACCCTGCGCAGGTGACCTCCGTGCTGCTGAACAATTCCTTCGGTGGTCCGCTGGAGGACCTGCAGAACATCACCTTTCTCAACGCGGACCTCAACAGCATCTGGGTGCGCGATTTCGGTCCGGAGAACATCTATTCCAACGAGGTGGACTCCCTCCATCTGATGGATTGGATCTACAACAGGCCGCGCCCGGCGGATGACGCCTTGAGCGCGGTCCTCGCCGATGCCCTCGGCCTCGCCCTCTACCGCACGGACCAGCCGCCGTACGACCTGGTGCACACCGGTGGCAACTTCATGAGCGATGGCTTCGGCACCGCTTTCAGCAGCGAACTGGTGGATGAGGAGAACGGACCCAACGGTGAGTTCAACATCACCGTGCGCACCTCCGACGGGGTGAACGACATCATGCAGCAGTTCATGGGCATCGGCCGCTACGTGAAGATGCAGCAGTTGCTCTATGACAACATCAACCACATCGACATGCACATGAAGCTGCTCGATGAGGAGACCCTGCTGGTGGGTGAGTTCCCCGCAGGCGTGAGCGACGGGCCGCGAATCGAACAGAACGTGCAACAGATCATCGAGGACGTGCCATCGCTGTTCGGGACACCCTACCGCTTGGTGCGTGTGCCCATGCCTCCCAGCACCGGCGGGAGCTATCCGCCGAACGCCAGCTACCGCACGTATGCCAACAACATCTTCATCAATGGCACCGTGCTCGTGCCCACCTATCGCACCGAGTACGATACCGTGGGACTGCGCATCCTCCGCGAGGCGCTGCCGGGCTACCGTGTCATTGGCATTGATTGCGATGACCAGGGCCAGAACATCATCAGTGCGAGCGGCGCCATCCATTGCATCACCAAGACCATCGGCGTCCGCGACCCCTTGTTGATCCGGCATCAACGTCTTGCGGATACCGACAATTCGCAGGATCCCTACCCCGTGGAGGCCTACATCCGCCACCGGTCCGGCATCGCCTCGGCACGCCTGTTCTGGAGCATCGATACGCTGCAGGGATACACCGAAGTGGCCATGAACGCAGGGGCTGACAACACCTGGAACGCGGCCATCCCGGCCCAGGCGCCCGGCACGCTCGTGTATTACTACATCGAGGCCACCGCCATCAGTGGCAAGCAGCAGCGGCGACCGATCGTGGCACCCCAGGGATGGTGGCGCTTCCGTGTCAACGACCTGGCCACCGCGTCACGCATCACCGATGCCACCGCCAGCATGCAGCTCTATCCGAACCCCACCAGTTCACTGCTCGTGCTGGACCTGGGCGAGGGTGGGGCGCGGACGGTGGAGGCGGTCCTGCTGGATGCCCTCGGACGCGAAGTGCGCCACCTCTACAGTGGTCCTGTGCCAGCCGATGGCCGCGTGTTCACGGACATCGCGGACCTGGCTCCCGGAAGCTACCGCGTGCGCCTCCGCGCCGACGTGGGCATTCGGAGCCTTCCCGTGGTGAAGCACTGATACCGTCAGTCGGCCCGAACGAAGCGGCCGAGCACCAGGCCATCCTCACCCCGGAGCAGGTAGGCGCCGGTGGCCAACCCGCTGACATCGATCGTGGCCGTGGGGCCGGTCGCCAGGGGCCAGCGGCCGTGGCTGCGGCCCTGCAGGTCCAGCACTTCCACGCTGCGCAGGCCGTCCGCTCCCTCGATGCGCAGCGGTCCCTGCGTGGGCACCGGGGACAGTCGGATGGTGGGTGAAGCGACCGTCGCCAGTCCCGTGTTGATGTCCGCTTCCAGGCACAGGCTGAAGGTTCCGGCCGACGCACCACCGCCGCTCCACACACGCAGCAGGAAGTCCGTGTTCTCCGGAAGACCGGCGATGTTGATCGGCGCGCTCACCTCGGGCCAGCAGGCGATGTAGGTGTCCGCTGTGCAGCCACTGTACAGGGCCACGTTCACCTCTTCCGCTGTGATGGCCTCGGCCAGGATGCTCAAGGCACCGGCGTAGCCGCTGTTGAAGCGGTACCATACATCGACCACGGATGCGAAGGGATCGCACTCCGGGTTGGGCAGGGAGGAGGCATAGGCGCATTCGGTGCTGCCCGTGCTGGCCTCGCAGCCCCCCAATGGTTGGATCGCCAATTCCGTGGCGTTCGCGCAATCATCGTTCCCGGCCGTCTCGCAACCGTCCGCACAGGTGATGCTGAGGGTGAAGGCCCCCACCGCCTGGTTGTAGCCATGCACCAGTACCAGGTAGGTGACACCTGGGGTGCTGGGGAAGCTCAGCTGGCTGCTGTTGCCCCCGCAGCCGGCCGCGTCATCGTTGCCGCCCACGCAGACCAGCGTATTGCAATCACCCGTGAAGACGCTGACCTTGCTGTCATAGTCGGTGGCGTTGCAGGTGGAGACGGTGATCACCTGTCCATTGCCCTCCACACTGTACCACAGCCCCTTCGAGGTGATGTTGGCGGAACCGCAGGTGGGGGCGTCGGCCACGAGACCCAGTGTGGTGTTGCCCGCTTCAGAACCGTCGCAGGCCAGGGGGATGGCGTTGGCACAAAGGGCGTTGGGTGCCAGTGGTTCCGCGATGGTGGTGAAACCGACCGGTCCCACGCGCTGGCTCAGGTCGCCATCGCCACAGTCGAGCGTGAGGTACACCTCGTAGTTCGTGGCGAGCGTCAGTCCGTTGAGCAGGACGGGCGGTCCATCGATGCCTTGGGTTCCGGTGAGGGTGGTGCCTGTCCCCGGCGTGAAGCCCTCCGGCCCGTACTCCACGATGTAGCCCGCGCCCGCCTCGCTGCTTTCCCAGGTGAGCGAAGCAGCGATGTCGAACGGCGTGATGGCCAGTGCCGTCGGCGTGCCGCAGGTCTGGCAGCTGCGCACCAGGTCGAAGGACCCCGTGGCGCCGTTGTAGCCCTGCACCAGCACATGGTAGAGCACACCCGCCTCGGTGTCGAACGATACGGTGGAGCAAGTGCCGGCGCCCGGGGTGTCATCATTGCCGGCCACGCAGTTCAGCTCATCACAGGAGCCGCTGTACACGTTGATCTTGCTGTCGTAGCTCACGTTGGAGCAGGTGCTCAGGATGGTCTGGTCGCCATCGCCGATGAAGCTGTACCAGACGCCCGGTGCGCTCACGCTCGTCCCGCAATCCGGTGCGGCATCCGCGGCGGCGGTGGCGGTGCTGCCGGAAAGCGTGTCGCCGCAGGCGATCGGGGTGGCGCCTGCACATACATCGTTGGTCAGGGGAGCACAGCTCACCCCCAAGGTGAAGGTTCCGGTCAGTCCATTGTATCCCTGAACGAGCACCCGATAGCTGGTGCCTGCCGTGGCGGCGAAGACCACCGTGGAGCCCAGGCCACAGGCATCATCGTTGCCGGCCACACAGGTGAGCGCTTCGCATCCTCCGGTATACACGTTCAGCTTGGTGTCGTAATCGAACTGGGAGCAGACCGAAAGGGTGATCTGCCCGGTGGCGCCCTCCAATACGTACCACACACCTGCGGCGGTCACCGCCGTCACGCAGGTGGGGGCGGCGTCCTCCGTGGCCTCGACCGTGGTGCCGGCGTAGCTGCCCCCGCAACTGATGGGGACCGCACCGGAGCAGAGGTCGTTAAGTGGCTGGGCGGCGAGCGGCGACAGGGCGACCAGGGTGGTCGCGAGCAGCAGGGTACGGAGAAGCATGGTTCAGGGTGTGGTCCGGCCAAGGTAGCCGGTCTCCGCGTACCGTCAATGACCCCCGTTGCCTTTACCTGCGCCGTACCCGTGTGCGGTCCGGGTCCTCGTGGAAGTAGTACCGCAGGTCCACCGTGAGATAGCCGCCGTCCAGCTCGCCGCGCACCGTATACGGGAAGAAGGTGGGGCCGTAGTAGGTGAGGTCCGCCACGGCGATGGAGCCGAAGGGACGGTGGAAGCTCGCCCCGAGGTAGAAGTAGCCCGAGCGTTCGGTGCGGTACTCCACGCCCAGGTTGGCCAGCGCCCCGAACTGCGCCCAGTTGTTGCGGTACACGTAGATCCTGCCGCGTTCCACGTCCTTCTGCACATCGCTCGGATAGGCGTCCAGCGAGAACCCCAGGGCGGCGTTCATCCACATGCGCTCTCCCAACCGGATGTAGGCCAGGGCGGTGATGGGGATCTCGTAGCCGATGTACCGGAACGCCGCCGAATCGGCATAGCCGCTGGTGTCGTTCAGCAGTGCATAACGATAGTTGCGCTGGATCTGCAGGATGCCGGTCTCCAGCGAGATGGTGTTGGTGAGGCCCACGCGGACCGACATGCCGAAGGCGTACCCGCCGGTGAGGGTGACATTGCCACGGAGCGCACCCTGTTCCAAGGGGACCACCGGATCGAAGAAGTCCAGCGGTATCACGGGCTTCACCTGGATGCCCACGGTGGCCACACCCGCCTGTGCGCGAACATTGGCCGTGCGGCTACCTGCTGCCAGCAGCAGCACGGAATATAGGAGCGGGAGCGTTCGGATGGCGCGGTTCACTGCTTCACTTCATCGTGTATCACCAGCTCCTGGCCCACCCGCAGGCGCGTGCTGCGTTGCAGGCCGTTGAGGGTGCACAGCTCCTTCACCGTGGTGCCGTACTGTTCGGCGATCGCCTGCAGGTACTCGCCACGCTCCACCACATGGGTGCGCACCCCCTTGGGGAACGCCGCATAGGACCACTTCGTACGCCGCAGCACCAGTTCGTTGCAGGTGAGGTCGCCGCTGGCGGGATCGAAGAAGCGCATCGGGTCGATGGGCATGCCCTTGAACCGCGCCTCGAAGTGCAGGTGTGGCCCCGTGCTGCGGCCCGTGTTGCCACCCAGCCCGATGAGCGTACCCGCATCCACCTCCTGTCCCGGGCTTACCTTGATGCGGTGCAGGTGCGCGTAGTAGGTCTCCAGACCGTTGTAATGGCGGATCACCACCAGGCGGCCGAAACTGCTGAAGCTGCCGGCAAAGCGCACCACGCCGGGGAACATGGCGTTCACGGGGTCGCCGGTGCGCAGAGCCAGGTCGATGCCGTTGTGCGGCCGGCCATCACGCCAACCGAAGCGTGAGGTGAGCACACCGGCCACGGGTGCATGTGCGTCGCAGCCCTCTTCAGGCCGGGTCAGTTCCAATAGGATGGTGCTGTCACCGGCCGCCAGTTCGGGACCGTAGATGGAAGGGTTGTCACACCGCCACAGACCGCCGTACAGATCGGGGCAGGGGATGCCATCGGACAGGGTCCATCCGGCATGCAGGCCCGCCTCCAGTTCGGCGGTGCTCGGCCGGGAGGCGATGTACAGGGAGATCTCGTTGATCAGGGCATAGGGCACCTGCTCCAGCTCGAAGAGCGAGTCGATCAGGAGCACCAGCGCCGCATCGTCCATGCTCAGCGTGCGCTTGAACAGGCCGATCTCGCGCAAGGCCTCCTCTTCCGTACCGTCGGCCGTGCACAGGCTGTCCAGCAGTGCATCCAGGTCGTCCGGCGGTTCCTCGAAGAGCCGGGCGTCCCCGTAGAGCACCGTGGCCTCCACCACCTCGCCGGAGGGAAGCTGCGCGTGCAGGCGGCCGTCGGTGCCTGCCACCAGCCATGACCAGACCAGGGCCAGGAGGGCGGTGATCGATGGTGAACGACGCGGCATGGTCATGGGTACGGCGCGAAGGGCGGTGAAGATACCCGATCAGCCGGACCCTGCCGCACGGAGCGACGAACGGCGCCCCCGGGCAGGTCAACGGAGCAGGGCGCCGGCGATCGCCAGTGCCAAGAGCAGCCCCACGAAGGCCAGCACAGCGAAGCGCAACAGGCGGTCGCCGATGAACGGTTCACGGTGTCGGCCCAGCACCTGGTAGTTGGCACGCACCGCCGCCTCCCGGTGCCGCTGGCGCACGGCCACCAGGTAAGGCGGACCACCCTGGTCGTCCGCCTCGCAGCCGATGCCGGCCGTGCGCAGGGCCTGCTGGAACTCGCCGGCCATGCCCTGCTCCGCAAAGCGGAACACGATCCAGTTGGGGTCCTCCGGGTGGTCGTCGTAGTTGGTGAGGTTCAGCAGGGCCATGGAGCGGGGGGCATCAGCAGTGGGTCACCGGCATCATTCCTCCCAGCGCACCAGCTGGTCCAGGGGTTTGCGGTAGCCCTTGGGCCATTCCACGGCCGGATAGCCGATGTGGAACAGCCCCAGCGCCTGGTCGTCGGGCCCAAGCCCCAGGAAGTCGCGCATGGCAGGGCCGGTCATCGGTGCCCCGGTGGCCCAGAACGCGCCCAGCCCGTAGGCGGCACAGGTGAGGTGCATGTTCTGCACGGCACAGGCCACCGCCATCAGTTCATCGCGTTCGCTCACCTTGCCGTTCGGGTCGCGCACCATGCCGATGGCAATGACCACGCTGCTTTGGAGCGGGCGCTGGGTGAGGTTGTCGAACTTGCGGGGCAGGAATTTCTCCGGCGGCGTGCTGCTCCAGTAAACGGTGCCCAGCAGGTCGCTCAAGCGCTGTCGTGCCGCACCACTGAACACGGTGAAGCGCCAGGGCTGCGTCATGCCGTGCGTGGGGGCCCAGGTGGCGTTGGTCAGGATGCGCTCCACCAGCTCGCGGTGCACCACGCGGTCGGTGTAGTCCTTCGGATAGATGGTGCGGCGGTACTTGATCAGGTCACTGAGCTCGCTCACGCTGAACTTCATGCTGCAAAGAGAAGCGATCCAAGCGCTCGGGCAGCGTTCCGGTCCGAAGGCGCGTCTTACCTTCACCGACCGAACCAAGTACCTGCACGATGATCTACCGTTACGCTTCCGTTCTCGCCATCCTCTTTTCCGGTGCCTCCATGGCGCAGGTGAGCCTTTCCGTTGGGAACCATGTTCCCGTGGTGGGCCAGACCGTCGCCCTGGCCACCGGCAGCAATTACACCTGGGAAGGCCCCGCCGGTGCTGGTGTCACCACCAACTACTGGGACCTGTTCCCCGCCACCACGAACACGCGCAATTTCTATTATGCCCCACCCGCCGGAGTGGCGGCTGCTGATTATGCCACCACCGATGGTGGGACCGACTCCACCTTCTGGTCGGTGGAAACGGAAGGACTGTCCTCGATCGGTGAGAAGCAGCCATTGACCGGACGTGTGAGTTATCCACAGCCGCTGCTCGAACTTCCACTGCCCCTCACTTACGGGGCCAGTTGGAACGATGCGGTCACCGTCAATTACATGGCCCAGGTGGTGATCCCCGTTGTTCGATTGGCCACCGTCTCGGGCGTGGCTGATGCCTACGGCGAGTTGAACCTGCCCAATGCGAACAACGTCCAGGTGCTCCGGGTGTCGGTTCGTCGCGACATCCGCGATGAGTCCAGTGTCATCAATGTGCGCAGGATATTCAACGTGCGGTCCTTCTACACGGCCACCAGCGCGCACCCTGTGCTGAAGCTGCAGATCGATTCAGTACAGCTGGGTACCGGCGCATGGACCGTCACACGCAGTGTGGAACTGGTGGGCGACGGTGCCACTGTCGGCATCGATGAATACAACGCGGCCGAGGCGCGCTTCACCGCCTACCCCAACCCCGCCCACCAGAGCGTGACCCTCCAACTGAACGCCCCCGCCGACCTCCTGCAATTGGTCGATGCCAAAGGTGCCATCGTGCGCAGCGTGAACACCACCAGCGACCGCGTGGTGCTCGATCTGCAGGGTGTGGCTCCCGGCCATTACCTGGTACGTGCCCATCACCTTGGCACCGCCGTGGAGACCCGCCCCCTGGTGGTGCAGTAGTCCACGAACGTGCTGTAGGGACCTGCAGGGCCGCCTCCCACCGGGGCGGCCCTGTGCGTTGTGAACCACCCCACGCGTCGGGGTGTTACCTTACCGTCCCATGCGCGGCCACCGCTTCTCCCAGTTCCTGCCGACCACCGATCACCGCGGCCCCTTCGAGCAGGTGCTGCCGCTCTTCCTGGAGTTGCTCACGCATACCAGCGGTGATGTGGAGGAGGCCTTGGACTGGTTGCGCCAGGTGGATGAGGAGCACGGTGTGTTCCCCGAAGGCTACACCTTGGAGGACTTCAGGAACGACCTGCGTAAGAACGGCATCATCGGTGACGCTCCGCAGAGGGGTGGCCGCACGCCCCTCACCGGAAAGGCGGAACGGCTCATCCGGGAGCGCGCGCTGGACCAGGTGTTCGGCCGGTTGAAGCAGGCGGAACGCGGCGATCATGGCATGCGGAGGGGAGGCACGGGCGACGAACCCACGGGCGAGCGGCGTCCCTTCCGCTTCGGCGACCGCGCGGACCAGCTGGCCATGAGCGACAGCATCCGCAATGCACAGCAACGCGGGCTCGACGAGCTGCAGCTGCATGAGGATGACCTGGAGGTGTGGGAGACCGAGCACCGCACCGCGAGCGCCACGGTGCTCATGATCGACATCAGTCACAGCATGATCCTCTATGGCGAGGACCGCATCACCCCGGCCAAGAAGGTGGCCATGGCCCTGGCCGAGCTCATCCGGCGGCGGTACCCCAAGGACAGCCTTGACATCGTCGTCTTCGGCAACGATGCCTGGCAGGTGAGCCTGAAGGACCTGCCCTATCTGCAGGTGGGACCCTACCACACCAACACGGTGGCCGGGCTCGAGCTCGCCATGGACATCCTGCGCAGGCGCAAGGTCCGCAACCGCCGCATCGTGATGATCACCGATGGCAAGCCCAGTTGCATCAAACGCGACGGCGAGTACTACATGAACAGCTTCGGGTTGGATGAGATCATCGTGGGCCGCACGCTCGATGCTGCGGTCCGCGCACGCAAGGCGGGGATCCCCATCACCACCTTCATGATCGCCCAGGACCCCTATCTCCAGCGCTTCATCGAACGCTTCACCGAGGCCAATCAGGGCCGCGCCTTCTATACCGGCCTGCAGGGCCTCGCGGACATGGTGTTCCGCGATCATACCTCCAACAGAAGATCATCATGAACAGCAGTCGTACGGGCGGCGCAGCCGCTGCCCCGACCACCCTCCGCGAGCTGAAGGCGAGCGGCTATCGTCCGCGCAGCGTGAAGCAGGAGCTGCGCGACAACCTCATCGCCCGCATCCGTGCGAAGGAGCCCTTGTTCGCCGGCGTCCATGGCTATGAGGAGACGGTGGTGCCGGCCCTGGAGCGCGCCATCCTCGCCGGTCACAGCATCAACCTGCTGGGCCTGCGCGGCCAGGCCAAGACACGCATGGCACGCGCACTGGTTGAGCTGCTGGACGAGTGGATGCCGGTGGTGGCGGGCAGCGAGATCAACGACGACCCCATGGCGCCAGTATCGCGGTATGCCCGTGAGCTCGTGGCGCGCGAGGGCGATGCCACGCCCATCGAATGGGTGCACCGCTCGGCCCGTTACAGTGAGAAGCTCGCCACGCCCGATGTCACCGTGGCCGACCTCATCGGCGACAGCGATCCCATCAAGGCCGCGAACCTCAAGCTCGATTACGGCGATGAGCGCGTCATCCACTTCGGCCTCATCCCCCGCAGCAACCGCGGCATCTTCGTCATCAACGAACTGCCCGATCTGCAGCCGCGGATCCAGGTGGCCCTGTTCAACATCCTGCAGGAGGGTGATGTGCAGGTGCGCGGCTTCAAGCTGCGGCTGCCGCTCGACATCCAGTTCGTCTTCACGGCCAACCCGGAGGACTACACCAACCGCGGCGCCATCATCACCCCGTTGAAGGACCGCATCCAGAGCCAGATCCTCACGCACTACCCGCCCACCATCGAGCTGGGCATGCGCATCACCGGGCAGGAGGCCCGCGTGCCTGCGGGGCAGGAGGAGCGGGTGCGTGTGCCGGACCTGCTGCGGGTGCTCATCGAACGCCTCGCCATGGAAGCACGCGACAGCGAACTGGTGGACCGCAAGAGCGGGGTGAGCGCGCGTCTCACCATCTCGGCCTACGAGACCCTGCGGGCCTCCGCCGAGCACCGGGCACTGCGCGCGGGCGAGGCCCGCTCCGTGGCGCGCATGGGCGATCTGTGGTCCATCGTGCCGGCCATCACCGGCAAGATCGAGCTCGTCTACGAAGGGGAGCAGGAGGGACCCGAGAAAGTGGCTGAACACCTGCTCGGCCAGGCCGTCCGTTCCGTGTTCGCCGAGCTGTTCCCCGATGCGGCCAAGGGCCGCAAGCGCAAGGCCGATGCCTCCGGCGATCCGTACGCACCCATCGTGGACCACTTCAACGAGGCGCATTGCGACCTGCTGCTGGACCGCGACGAAAGGTCCCATGCCGCCGCACTGCGCAAGGTGCCGGGCCTGATGGAACTGGTGGCGGAGCGGCATCCCTACCTCGACGCGGAGGAACAGGTGCTGTGGGCCGAGTTCGTTCTGCACGGCCTGGCGGAGCACAGCCGCATCGGCCGCAGCCGCATGGTGGGCGCGGTGCGCTTCGGCGACCTCATGCGCTCGGTGTTGGGCGGTGTGCTGGACGACGATGCGGAGGCCTGATCGGAGGGCTCAGCCCTTCAGGCCCGAGAACCGGTGATAGTCGCTGTTGTCCTCGTCGATCTGCCGTTTCACCTTGTAGATGCGATGGCCGATCACCGCCAGTTCGCGGTGGCCGTTGTTCACCAGCCAACGCTGTGCGTCCAGGTCACCATCGCCGGTCAGCGCCACCTGTTTCAGTACGCCGAGGCCCTGTTCATCGAGCCACGCCCGCGCCTGCTTGTTGCCCTCGGTGGCATGGATCAGCGCCATCAGGTGCGGATGGCCCTGCTTCACCAGCCAGTCGCGCGCATCCTCTTGCAGCCGCAGGGCATGGCAGAACACGCCCAGCTCCGGGTAGCCGTTGTGCAACAGCCAGTCGCGCAGCCCCTGATGGCCGCTGATGGCCTCGCCCCAGGCAAGGAGCACTTTGGCGGGATATGCTAGGCGCATGGTGCTGCGATCCGTTCCAAGGGGCGTGCCAGCGTTCAACGCCGGTGGACCGCTCGAAGGTATGCGGTCCGTCACGGAAGGCATTATCTTGCGCATTCACCCATCCACCATGCTGCACCGGACCCTACCCGCACTGTTGTTCGTCTGCCTCGTTCCCTTCACCCGGACCGCGACCGCCCAGGATGTGGACCCGGACCCCGCACAGTTCGCCACCTGGCGGGCGGAGTCTTACGGCCGCGCCCTGGGGCTGGAGGAGAAGACCGTGCGCAGGGTGGCCGCTGAGCTGGAGTCCGGCGAGGTGGAGGTGTTCGAGCTGCGCAGGCAGATCATGGAGTTGGAGGCCCGGATAGACCGTGCCATGTCGCCCCGAGATGCAGCGGTGATGAACGTGCTTTCCAAGGAGGAGCAGCGCGCCCTGCGGGAGCTGATCGGCATGGGGTGGGTGCCCCGTTCCCATCCGCCGGTGACCGAGGTGCGCCTGCCGGTGCCCGGTGCCGACGGCCACCCCGCTGCCAAGCCGTCCGTTCCGAAAGTGCCGCCACCGAACGCCACGATGGAGTGATGCCCGCAGAAGGACGAAGGGGCGGTCATGCAGCTGCGTGACGGCCCCTTCGCGTTGTTGCGGCCGGGTCATTCGACCTCCACCACGAGGTATTTCGAAATGCTCCAGAAGGCATTGGCATCCGTCACCACCAGCTTGTTGCCGCCCTCCAGGCGGTAACTGCCGTCCGGGTGGGAGGTCACCAGCTTGGCCTTCTTCGCGCCCAGCACGATCTCGGTGGTGCGCACCACATCGATCCGCTGGAAGGCATCCGCAGGAAGGCTCGCGGTGTTCAGCTTGTTCACCCCGCCGATGCCGATCACTCCACCTTCCTTCGAGAGGATGCCGCGCTCCTTCAGCTCCTTGGAGGTGCCCACCACGTAATAGGCGGTGTTCAGCTCCGTGCGCTGCATGTCGCTCAGCTGCGACTTGTCGCGGTACATCTCGATGAGCGTGGCGAGTGAACTGTTGGTGCTGGCGAGCTGCTCCTTCAGCGTGCCGATCTCCACGTCCTTCTCCTGGATGTTCGATTCCAATCCGGCGATGGTGCGCTCCAGTTCGGAGAGGGCCTTCGCATTGCCCTTGGCCTGCTGGCGCAGCTTGTCCAGCAGCTGGCGGTTCTCGGCCAGCAGTCCGTCGATGCTCTGCAGGTCGCCCATGATGCGCTGCTCCATGTCGGCGCCCTGCTCGGCCCCGTCGGCGGGCTCCAGCAGCTGGCCCTGCTTGCTCCGGATGGTGCGCAGGTTCTCGCTGATGCGGTTCATGGTGCCGAACAGGTCGTTGATCATCGAGTCGCGCTCGGCCACCTTCGCCATGGAACTGGCATTGTCCTGCTTCAGTTGCTCCACCAGGGGGTCCGTGGTGGGCTCGGTGGTGCAGGCGAACAGCAGGGTGGCAAGGCCGAACAGGGGAAGGAGGCGCTTCATGGGCATGGACTGTGATCTGGTGATGAACGCTTGGTCGCGGCCGTCCGGTATGCCGGGCATCGAACGGGGCCGAAAGTTAACGAGCGACGGATCGGCGCACCATCGATCGGCCGACGCACCAGGGGCATGTGGCCGTACGATGGGCCAACTTTTCGCGTTACGGCACGTACAACGGGGATGCCACGGTGCCGGCAAGGCCGTGCCCCCGGCTTCTTTGCCACGCGTCATGCGCCGCCTCCACGCTCTCCTTACCCTGCTCCTGCTGGCCCAAGCCCCATTGGTACAGGCCCAGCGCGACAGCAGTTTGACGAGCGAGTTCGCACGGATGAGCGCCCGGGAGCGGGCCCGCGTGGCACGCGAGGAGGAGGCCGCCGCCGCCACCGACCCCGTCTTCCAGGCCATGATGCAGCAAGGGGAGGAGCACTTCCGTGCCGCCCGGTACGAGGAAGCGCTCGCGAGCTACCAGCGCGCCCGCAGCAGGCGCCCGCTCAATGTCCATCCGAAGGTGAAGATCCAGGACCTTGAGGCGCTGATCGCCCGGCAACAGCAGGAGGCAGTGGAGGCTCCGCCTGTGGAGGTCACCATGCCGAGACCGGACAGCCCGGCCGGTGGACCACCGGAGGACGAGGTGCCCCCAGCTATGGTGGTCCCGCCCATGGTGGAGCCGCAGCATGTGGAACAGCCTGCCCCGGCGGAGGTCCCGGCATCCACGGACCGCGCTCCGGCAACTTCCCTGCCCGCAACACCGTCACCACCGGTACCGGCAGCCCGCACCGACACCGCGCCAGCCGTGGTGCGCGCGCCCGTGCCGCAGCCCGCGCCGGCCGATCCGCTCACCGAGGGTGTCCGCATCTTCCGCGAGGGGCGCGCCGTGGTGGAGGAACGTGTGGTGCAGGAGGGCGATCGCCTGGTGGTATGGCGCAAGGTCGTCCATCCCTGGGGCGAGGTGGTGCACTTCCGCGACAATGAAGCGGTGCCGGCCCGCAGGTGGCAGGAACGGTTCCCGGGCTACTGACCCACGGCCATCACCTTCACCGGGAAGTCCAGCAGGGACCGGTAATCCTCGCCAGCCTCGGCCATGTCGGCGTCGTTGCGGGCATGCAACCATTCCATGCGCACCAGGCTGCGACCGCTCGCGTGCAGGTCCTCCCATTGGCGGAACAGGTCCAGCAGATACTTGGCGGTGGAGGAGTTGAAATAGCTCAATTCCACGCGCAGCAGGCTGGTGGGGCGGGGCGCGGTGGCGTATGCCTCCACCACGGCATGGAGCGGAGTGAAGAAGCGGTCGGCGTTCTCAGGGATGGAACGGCCGCGGATCTCCATGAGGCCTTCCGCCGGGTCGAGCAGGATGGCCGGGGTATGCTCGGTGGCGGGCAGCATGAACGGTTCCATGGTGGCCAAAGGTAGGGTTGCAGGGCAGCCAACGAAGGTCATTTGCACGGCCGTCCGGCTGCGGGTATCTTGGGCCTCGGCAGCGTTCAAGGGCTGCTCCGTGATCCCATGAGCATCCGCACCATCATCGTACCCTACGACTTCTCGGAATGTGCCACGGATGCCTTGCGCGTGGCCGGTGATCTGGCCCACCGCACCGGTGCGGTGATAGATGTGGTGCACGCCTATGAGGAGACCACGCACTCGCACGTGGAGAACCACCACATCCGGGAGGAGATCGAAGGGAGGCTTGCGCGGATCCCCGAGCTGCCCTTCCTGCAGGGCGTGGAGTTGCGCAAGTTCATGCTGCGGCAGCTCACGGTCACGGAGATCTTCAAGAACGAACGCCTGGCCCATGCGGACCTCATCGTCATGGGCACCCATGGCGCCAGCGGCATGAAGGGCATCGTGGGCAGCAACACCCAGCGCATCGTGCGGCAGGCGCCCATGCCCGTGCTGGTGATCAAGCACCACATTGAACGCTTCGAGCTGAACAACGTGGTCTTCGCATCCAACTTCAGCCAGCAGGACGTGGAGAAGTTCGAGGCCTTCCGGCCGCTCTTCGAGCTGTTCGACCCCAAGGTGCACCTGCTGAAAGTGAACACCCCGCGCTCCTTCGAGCGCAGCGAGGACAGCCACCGCGCCATCGCGGGCTTCCTGCAGCGGCACGAGTTGCGCCGCTACACCGCCACGGTCTACAACGACCTCAGCATCGAGGAGGGCATCCTCAACTTCGCACAGAGCATCGACGCCGACCTGGTGGCCATGGCCACCCATGGCCGCACGGGCTTCTTCCACGTGGTGAACGGCAGCCTCACGGAGGACATCGTCAACCATACATCACTTCCAGTGCTCAGCGTGAAGCTTTGAAGGAACCCGCCACCGCTTATCTTTACGCAAACTTGTGACCCCGCATGAAGTTCCTGCACAAGACCTACGACGCCAAGAAGAAGGAGATCATCGAGGTGGAGATCGACCAGCCGACGAAGGTGAAGTTCATGACCGCCAAGGAGTACAAGGCGTACACCCAGGGGCGCACGCACACCTACTTCGGTGGGCTGTTCGAGGAGTCGCCCGTGCGCTTCGTGGTGCCCTATGATGCCCACTGGAACGTGGTGGTGGAGAAAGGCACTCAGCGTGAGCCCCTCGATGTGATCGCTTCCTGCCGCCTGACCATGCCCAACAGCACGGTCCGTTCCTCCATCGCTTCGGATGCGCCGGCCCACGTGCGCGAACTGGCGGAGGCGGGCGAACAACAGAACTGACGAACCGATCTGCGGATCACTGCGTTGTTAGCACATGGCCACGCATCTTGAACGTCAACGATTGGAGCGCATCCTCCTCGGTCAGCACCAGCTGGTCGACGAGGTGTATCAACTGCTGGAGCAGGAGCAGAAGCACGACGACATCATCCGCGCTGTTGTGCTGAGCTCCCGCGGTAAGGGTGGTCCCGTGTGGGAGAACCCACCGGAGCACCGGGTCTTTTCGGAGGAGACCATTCGCGCTTTGTGTGTGAAGTATCGCCTGCGCTTCCTCGAAGGTGCGCTCTTCAAGGGTGCCATTCCCGATCAGGCCGTGTATGCCATCCGCCAGATCGAACGGCGCCTGGGCGTGCCGCTGCAGGCCTTCCGCATCATGGCGCCATCGGCGCGGTTCAAGCTGTGCGACAGCGAGGCGGACCCCCTGCTGTTCCTGGCGCTGGCGGATGGCCGTTACGTGCTGGTGCACAAGTGGGGCAACGACCTGTCCCCGTGGCGTGCGGTGGCCGGCTGGCCGGTACGCAACGCGGTGAACCTCGGCGCCACCGTGCTGGTGCTGGCGGCCCTGCTGGCCCTGTTCGTGCCCGACGCCTGGCTCGGTGGCTGGCACACCAACCGTTTCCTCGTCTTCGTTTGGACCAGCCTGGTGCTGGTCAGCTTCACGGTGTTCGGCTGGTTCGCCTTCTTCGGCCAGTTCAGCACCGACAACTGGAACAGCCGCTACTTCAACTGATCCCGCTCCCTGTGCGGTGAGCACGGAACGCGAAGGGGCTGCCCGTCAAAGGCAGCCCCTTCCTCATTCCTGCACCACCCGTTCAGTTGATGCCGATCTCGCGCACCTTGGGCTTGGCGGGTTCGGCCTTGGGGATGTGCACGTTCAGCACTCCGTTGGCGTAGCTGGCGTTGAGCGTTTCGCTGTTCACATGCTCCGGCAGGCGGAAGCTGCGCGTGAAGCTGTTGAGCACGAACTCGCGCCGGGTGAAGCGCTCGTTCTGCACGTTCTGCTCCTGCTTCTTTTCCGCACTGATCGTGAGCACATCGTTCTCCACCTGCAGCTTCAGGTCCTCCTTGGCGTACCCGGGAGCAAGCACATGCAGTTCGTAGCGGTCATCACGTTCAACGATGTTCACGCTCGGTACGCTGCGGCGCAGTTCGTCCTGGCCGATCATCTGGGCGATGTCGCGGCCGAAGAATTCGTTCACCAGCTCATTGAAGGGGCTTACGAACGAGGAGCGGGGAGTGATCTTGGCGAGTGTCATGGTCGGTATGTGTTTCCGTTGGTTGCGTGCAGCACCACCTTCCAACCAAATGCCGATCGGGAAAAGGCGACATAATGACAATAAATCACCAGCTTGAGCGCCAATATGGCGCTTATTGACGGAGGAAGAGGAAATAGACCGTGCCTTTTTGCGGGTCCGGAGCCTGGCCGTTGGTGTCGAAGCGGGCGCGGCGGGCGGAGTTCAAGGCGTGTTCGAGCACGCAGGCACTGGCGGTGGTGGTCTCGCCCGGCTTGATATCGGCCTTCAGCACGCGGCCGTTGCGGTCCACCTGCACGGCCACGGCCACGCGCCCCTCCTCCCGGCAGAGGTAGCCGGGCACATCGTTGGCCCGCACCCTGCCCTTCAGATCGTGCCAAACCGTGGTGGCGCCCTCCACCTTCACGGGCTCGGCCGCCTTGTCCATGTACCGTTCCTTGTCCCATTTGCTGGGGTCCAACTGGGGCATCTCCACTTCCTCGCCACGTTCGGCCCGCTCGCGTGCCAGCCGGTCGAACTCCTCCTGCTCCATGGTGCGCAGTTCCTCCTCCACCCGCTCCTGCAGCCGCGCCTGGGAGAAGGTGGGCCGTGTGGCCGCGGTGATGTTGCTCGTCAGGTTGGTCACCTGCCGGGGCATGCCATCGGCCATCTGTTCCTCGTTCAGCAGCTGCTCCAGCTCCTCCTCGCTGACCACCTCGATGCGCATCTCGCTGAACTCCTCCTCCGTGGGTGTTTCGCGCAGGGTCCAGAGCGAGAACGCGAAGAGCGCGAAGCTGTGCAGGGCCAGGGTGCCGATCACCCCCACCTTGTGCTCTTCGAACCAGTCCAGCAGCCGATACAGCATGGGTTCAGGGGGCTTGCGCGCCGCTCTCTGCGGACCAAGATACACGCTCGGCCTGTGGAGCGGCGGTGCGGATGCGCCAGGGTGCTGGCCACCTGTTGTTCCACCGCCTGCCGGCCCCCTTCAGCCAGCCCAGGGCTTGCCCGCGGTGGCGGAGCAGCGCGAAGCCGGTGGCGTCGCTGGCCTCCAGCGCTTCACCCCGCAGGTAGCGCAGTGCCGTTCCCTCGTCGGCCTCCGCTTCAGCGAAGGCACCGGGCTGCAGCAGGCCGCTCAGGCCGAGCGCGGCGGTGGGGTGCAGGTCGCCCCCCTTGTGTTCGGCCACGGGGATCCCGGGTGACACCACGCGCAGCACAGCGTCCACCTTGCGCAACAGGGCACGCCAGGTGCCGTCCACCACATGCACGGTGCCGTCCTGTTCAGTGGCATGGTGGCCGCCGGGCGCGGGTCGCAGCCAGGTGCTCCAAGGTGCCTCCCCCCGCCATGGTGCCTCCGCCGCCGGTCTATCGCTGCGCTCTCCGGGCTTGCGCAGCACCGCCAGGAAGAATCCCTCTCCAGGCATGCGATGTGGGTAGCACCGCAGCCCTGCTCCGCCATGACCCGGCACCGCACCCACCCCGTGGGGCAGCGCCAGGGGCACCACCTCCGCCCCCTTGTCCAGCAGGGAGCGCACCTGTGCCTCGTTCTCCGCCTCCTCCCACGTGCAGGTGCTGTAGATGAGGGTGCCCCCGGGACGCAGCAGCTCCCAGGCCGCCGCAACGAGGTCCTGTTGCACGGCGCTGCATTGGCGCACCAGTCCCTCGCTCCACTGTTGCCGCGCCTGCGGGTCCTTGCGGAACATGCCTTCACCGGAGCAGGGGGCGTCCACCAGCACCAGGTCGAAGAGGGGCACGCGCGGTGCCTTGGGGCGTAGGCCCCCTGCAATGACCACGTTGGGCTGTCCCCACTTCCATAGGTTCTCCTGCAGCACGGCGCGGCGCAGGCCGTCGGGTTCGCTGGCCACCAGCAGGGAGGTGGGATGGAGCAGGCTGCGCAGGTGGGTGCTCTTGCCGCCCGGCGCGGCGCAGAGGTCCAGCGCCGCCACGCAGGGGCCCTGCAGGTCGCTCTGCACCACGGCCTGTTCAAGCAGCATACTCGCGGCCTCCTGCACGTAGTAGCAGCCGGCGTGCAGCAGGGGGTCGAAGGTGAAGGCGGGGCGCTGGGGCAGATAGCGGCCGCTCGCGCACCAAGGTACGGGTGTGCCACCGGGATCGAAGCCCTTGGCGGGGTTCAGCCGGATGCTGGTGGGCGGGGGAGCGTTGAGGGCGGCCTCCAAGGCCGACACGTCCACGCCATGCTGCGTGCTCAGCCGTTCGCGCAGCGGTGCGGGCAGGCCCACCGCCGGACGATCCACGGGGGCGGCGCGACGGTCCGGCATGGCTCAGTGGGCCAGCGTGGTGCTGCGCAGGAGCGTCTGGGCGCGGTCTGGCCCCAGGGACACGAGGGTCACCGGCACGCCCACGGCCGCCTCGATGCGGGCGATGTAGCGCTCCAGCGCAGGCGGCAGGGCATCCGCGGCGCCGGTGGCCGGCCAGCCTTCCATGGGCTCCAGCACGGGTTCCACACCGCCGGTGATGTCGTAGGGCATGCGCTCGGTGGTGCGGCCGTCCATGCGGTAGGCGGTGCAGAGCATCACCTGGTCCATGCCGGCCAGCACATCGGCCTTCATCATGGCCAGCTCGGTGATGCCGTTGATGGTGACGGCGTAGCGCAGGGCGGGCAGGTCCAGCCAGCCGCAGCGGCGTGCGCGGCCGGTGGTGCTGCCGAACTCATGGCCCACCTGGCGGATGTGCTCGCCCAGCTCGTCGTGCAGCTCGGTGGGGAAGGGGCCGCTGCCCACGCGGGTGCAGTAGGCCTTGAAGATGCCCACCACCTTGTGGATGCGGTTGGGGGGCACGCCCAGTCCGGTGCATGCGCCGGCGGAGATGGTGCTGCTGCTGGTGACGAAGGGGTAGGTGCCGAAGTCGATGTCGAGAAGGGTTCCTTGTGCGCCTTCCGCCAACACGCGCTGTCCCTTGCGCAGGGTGTCCTCCAGGAAGTGCTCGCTGTCCACCAGGCGCAACTCGCGCAGGCGTGCCACGGCGTCCATCCATTCGGCCTCCAAAGCGCGGTGGTCCATCACGGGCTCGTGCATGGCCAGCAGGCGTTCGTGCTTGCGCACCAGGCTGCCGTAGCGTTCGCCGAGGTCGTCGCGTTCCAGGTCGCCCACGCGCAGGCCGTTGCGGCCGGTCTTGTCCATGTAGGTGGGGCCGATGCCCTTGAGGGTGCTGCCGATCTTGCCCTTGCCCTTCTCGGCCTCACTGGCGGCATCGAGGGCGCGGTGGGAGGGGAGGATCAGGTGTGCGCGGCGCGAGATCAGCAGGCGGTCGCGCACGTCCACACCGGCGGCCTTCAGGCCATCGATCTCCTTCATCAGCACGATGGGGTCGATCACCACGCCATTGCCCACCAGGTTGTGGGTGCCCTCGCGGAAGACGCCGCTGGGGATGGTGTGGAGGACATGTTTGCGGCCCTCGAAGATCAGGGTATGGCCGGCGTTGGGCCCGCCTTGGAAGCGGGCGATCACGGGGTAGTCGGGTGCGATCACATCCACCACCTTGCCTTTGCCCTCATCGCCCCATTGGGCGCCGAGGAGCACGTCCATCCGGGCGCTCATGCCGGGATCAGGCGGGGATGCGCGTCACCGCCTCCTCCACGGTGGGGGCGATGATGAACACGGTATCCAGCTTGGTGACGATGAACAGCTGGCGCACGCTGTTGCTCATGCCGGCGATGAGGGTGTCACCACCGGCGTTGCGGGTGCGTGTGAGCACGTTGATCAGGATGTTGAGGCCCGTGCTGTTCATGTACTGCAGCTCGCTCATGTCCAGCACCACGTACTTGGCGCCGGTGGCGAGCTCGGTGTCCAGGGTGGACATCAGCCGGTCGGCCTGCTGCTGGTCCATCAGGCGTCCCTTCAGGTGGAACACCTTGCTGTTGGCGGCGTCCGATACGGCCAGGTCAAAGGTTGGTTGGTCGGTCACGTTCATGGGCTTGGCGTTGGGCCTGACAGTCGCTGCAGAGGCCGTGGATGTGGAGGGCGTGGTACTGTACCTGGAAGTGGAGCACTTCGCTCACGGTCTTCCGGATCTGCTGGATGCGGGGGTCGCAGAACTCCTGCACACGGCCGCACTGTTCGCAGATCAGGTGGTCGTGCTGGCGGTTGGCATGGGACTTCTCGAAGTGGGCCTTGTCGCCGGCGAAGCGGTGGCGCCGCACCAGTTCGCAGTCCAGCAGCAGGTCCATGGTGTTGTACAGCGTGGCTCGGCTCACGCGGTAGTTCTTCGACTTCATGCGCATGTAAAGCCGCTCGATGTCGAAGTGCCCTTCGTGCGCGTAGATCTCGCCCAATATCGCGAAGCGCTCGGGGGTCTTGCGATGCCCGTTGCGTTCGAGGTAATCGGAGAAGATCCGCTGGACATTGTCCTGCGCGTCCACCTGCACCATGGTGCAAATGTAAGGGCGGTGGCGGGATGGGGGGCACGGCGGTTCACATGTCGGTTCCGCTAGGTGTTAGGGCCGACCACAACTGTAATGCACGCTACTGCTTGAGCCATGTACTACTCTTTTGAAAGCGACCCTGAACATCCATCCAAGATATGTGATATACCCCAGGCCGCAGATCTCCGGTGTTCAATGTGATGCGACCTCCGGTTGAAGCCTTTTCAAACACAGATCGCCCTGTTGCATCATGGATAAGGATGGTGCCGTACATTTGAGGTACCTCCAGCACGAGCTTTTCGCTACCTGGATTGGGATAAAGGTGCAACGATATTTCGGGACCTCGCTCGGGTGCTGAGGTTATAAGGTCCATTGGGGACACTTTTGTGATCCAGCCTAGCCAAGGAGCCTGAGGAATACCTAGGTCCTTGACCCGGCCCATAAGGAAAACACCTCCGTCTGCTGCTGAACGGACTCTTCGTATCTCATACAATCGGTTTTCTATAAATCCATCAATTATATATTGGCCATGAATTTGAAGAAGAGTATCGATTAGCATCACACGAACTGAACTTGGTATACCCATAGTATAATTGCGAACATCCATACCCTCCATTTGGGCAAAATAGAACCGTCCCAATGCTGTTGTGTCCATCGAGTTGAGAACAGGGTTCGAATCGGCCCAATAAGTACTGCGAAATTTTCGTTCGCGTAGAAGATTTCCAGTGGTGTCATAGACCTGCACAACGGTACGAGATTGGATTCCAATGTCAACATCATAGAATATATCGTTCGATTGACCTGTGACAATAACGGTATTCGATCTTGTGGGAAGCGATTGCGGTGAAAAGCCAATTGCATCACTGTACCGGTCTGATTCAGGACTGGGAGCAAGTGTAGGGAAACCGAAGCGGACGGTACAAAGGTCGTTCTCAAGCGTTACAATACTGCCTGCGTTGAGTGCGTTCGGCTGCCATAAACTATAGGAGGTAGTGAGGAGTCCTCCGGTCGGCCACGGATGAACATGTGTTGCAGTGAATGCGCCGATACCATTGTATGCTGTACAGAATGAAACTCCATCTATCGTGTTAGGTACTTTAAAGACATCGAATTCAGTTGGAAATAGGGATGTAGGACCAATAGTGGAGTCAAATCCGAAGTGACCGTTGGCGAAGCCTATGTAACCTAATTCGGTTGATCGGCATGCTCCATAGCTCGTTTTCCATTCGCGTTCTGGTGGAGCAAGGACATCAAATTCTACGCCACTCGATGGGTCAATAATGGAAACTAAACCCATCCATCGCAGCGTATCCAAGGGATATTCGATCTGTGCTGAACCTACTCCAACTAATTTATTCTCATTACTGGGTAATAAAGTCATTAAATATCGATTAATTCCATGATCGCTGCCCAATACAACACTAGATACGAGTTGTCCATTGGTAATCCTGTGTATCGATGTGCCGTCGGCATTTATCGGATACGTTAACCATATCCCTGGGGAAATAGGTGGATGGACGTTCGTGCCAAGTAATACGGTGCTCTCAAAATGATCTATGGCATCGTTAACAACGTGCACCTCACTGCTGGGATCGAATATGTAGGTCCAAGTTTGCGCGTGTGAGCTCATCGCAGACAACATTACGCAGCAGGCGTAAAGGTGTCCAAGATTCATAGCCACGTAGCTCATGATCAGCCAGGCACTATTTGTCCATAACGATATTGGGCCCTGTGGTAGTACACCACACCGAGTCCACTATAAACCGGCCCTGGGCATGCGAACCCAGTTGCACTTACGAACATCGGGTATATCGTACAGCCAATGAAAGTCTTGAAAGGTGTGTAGGAGTTCTTGATGGCAAGTATCGCACTCCAATGTCCCTGTGTCGAATTTCCAGTCCAGTAGCTCATATCCGCTGGATTAAGACAAAGAGCAGCAGCCATTTCGCTTCCGGTCATACCGTATATCCAGCGGGAGTATGGCTTCGTGTCTTGATATCCATCAAAAGGTCCCGATTGTAGTAAAATTGGGTTATAGAGGCAGATCCTCTTGTTTGGAATGTCATTCCAATTCCAGATTTCCCAGGTTTCGACGCCTGTTAAAATGGCGCCATCAGGTATTTCTATCAAATTTGCGGCATTGATACGGTTCTGGATGATTTTATTTGCACACCATGAAACTCCTCCGTTCATGTGTGTACTACACCCGCAAGGACAGGTCGTGGTTTGAACAGTAAGCGAACCACCGTAATGATAGCAATCCTTCGGACCATATACTGTGTTTGGAGCTGCTTTACTATAGTCACCACCAAGTTGGACTACGGCAGTCAATTCGCAGGAACCCGGAGCAGGGTCAATAACGTCCACAAGTACGATATGCTGTTCCTCATCAGTCCAAGGTGCTAAACTGGCCACCAGAGCATCAAACGCATCATATACCGCACTCGATGATATGCCATCTTGTGTTTGAGCTAAAGGAACGATGACCGTATCGCTCCAAGCATTTTGATGAGCCAACTCCAAATTTCCCAATGTGAAATTCAGGCCTGCCTCTATATACCACGCAGCACTGTCCAATGAGAAGATTTCATTGCTCTTATGGCCTGATACACGGCGATCTTGAACATCTTGGAGGAAGCCAAGTATCATCGCTTTCGGATTGAACGCCGCAGCCGATGGTACAGCGGGTGAAGCGTCTTTCTGACAGCTTTGTAATGCTGCGGCTACCGCACTAGCCGCAATGATCGACAACACAGCCAAGCGCGCGGTCATCTTTCCATCGACGCGGGGGGGGGGGGGGGGGGGGGGGGGGGGGCATGGGTGAAACGATGTGTAAAACAAAAAAACAGGTTTGTCAGTTGGAAACCAAA
>CAYZBO010000010.1:51621-51926 GCA_964476665.1 uncultured Chryseobacterium sp.
GCCCCCCCGGCCGCGGGGCCGCCCCCCCCCCCCCCCCCCGGGAGGCATTGCTGAAACGATGTGTTCATCAAATCTACAGCTTGTTCAGTTGGAATCCAAATCATCGGGTCGGGTTGCATCGATTTGAGTCCAGCGACAGCTTATCACTCAGGTGAAGTGCTAGCCGCGCAGATGTTAGCTCAGGGCGTGCATAGGACTAACTGTGTCGTCCTAAGTATTTGGCGACCTACGTTCAAGGCATGTGGTCCTATCACTGATCCACGCGCTCCACCATCCGCACGCCGCGCACGCGGCGCAGCTTCTCC